>JAJJPK010000047.1:0-5555 GCA_032907565.1 Cyclobacteriaceae bacterium
GGGATGGTCGGGATCCGGCGGGCTTATCGTAAGAATCCCTGCACGGTCCGGCGTACCATTGAGCTTGTACCAGAACACTGCGCTGAATTCGTCGGTGGCAATGTTCGCCGTTGGATAGGTAAGGTATGCATCGGCAGCACCTTTATAGGCCTTGCCCGACTTGCCGTCATCACTGAATCCAGGAATACCCACCCTGGTGCCATCAATGATATTGACCAATTCTATAAAGTCGCCGTCGAACGGCAGGTAGAAAGTTTCACCTTCGTACACCGGCTGATAAGGTTCCACCTTTTCGAAGTTGACGGAAGTGGAAGTACTCTTACCCGACAAGTCGGTCGCCGTAATCACCAGTGTATGCTGTCCGTTGGTCAGGTTATCGTACGTGAAGCTTTCAAGGGCTCTGCGGTAATCTTTAAACTCGCTTACCTCCCCTATCTTCGTTCCATCCAGGGTCAGCGTAATTGTGCCAATCTCGATGTCGTCCTCAACCTGGAATTCAATGTTTACCGGTGCGACATCTTCCTTCACACGGATGAGTGTACCCTCTCCGGGGTAGGAGATCGTTACGGTGGGCGCGGCTACGTCATCACCGGGTGGCACGTGCGAAATCGGATCGATGCCCTCATCGCATCCTACCACCAGGGCTGTCGAAATTGCGGCGAATGTTATAAATCGAAGTACTTTCATGTCTGTTGGATTTTAGATCACCGAACTTGTTCTGCCAAAGCCGGAAGCTGGTCTAGCTGGAACTGGGGATAAGGAAGATAGATCAGGTTTTCATTGAACGACCTTCCTTCATAGCTCAGTTCATCATACCGTCCGAGCCTTACCATGTCGTAATAGCGTGTTCCCCATTCCATAGCCAGCTCAGCGAGTTTTTCATCCATCACCTGGTCGGCGGTAACCCCCGACAGGCTGGATAGGCCTGCGCGTTGACGAACGAGGTTGACCGCTTGGTCAGCGGACATGGCCCCACTGGTAGCTCCGCGGGTAAGCGCTTCAGCATGCATCAACAAGACCTCGGCGTATCGGATAGCGATCATGTTCTTGCTCGTTCCGTAGTCGGTCCTGCCGGGAGTAAGTTGGTTCGAAGGGAGGTAATGCTTCCCACTGGAGAACCTGGCACGGTTGAAGTCGTTGAAGCGGTCGCCATCACGCGTGGTATTGGATATCCATCCGGGCAGCGTCGCGTACGCGGGGTCGCTTTTCAGTTCATTGATACCGCGATTTGTAAAGACTACGCTCGTTTCGAGTCGTACCGTTTCGTTGCGGTCGAGCATGAACTTGATGAACTTCAGGCTCGGCTCATAGAATCCCCAGCCGCTTCCTGCTCCGGCTACTGCCGGTGTCCAGTTTTCCGGACCAAAGAAAGCGAACAGGTAAGTATGCTGCGTGCCTGATCCTTGATTGTAGTCCGAATACTGCAACTCCAGGAGACTTTCATTGCTCAGCTTGCCAGGCTTCTTGAACAGTTGATAGAAGTCCGGATAGAGCGAGAACTTATTGGAGCTTATGATCTCAGAAGTGGCATCGGCAACTCCCTGGTAGTTTTTGAGTTCGAGGTTGGCGAGCGCCTTAATGGCCAACGCCGTGTAGCGCGTTACGCCACCGGGAATATCGGTGCGTTCGTTCGGGCGCAGGGCAGGTAACAGCGGTGCCACCTCCGTCATCTCATCGGAAATGTGCTGAAGCACCTGATCCTTTGTGGCAACCTCTTGTTGCAACAGCGCTGCCAGGTCGGATGTTTCCGGAATGAAAATGTTACCCCAAACGCGGGTCAGCTGGAACAGCAGGAACGCGCGAAGCGTACGGGCTTCGGCGATGTACTGATCGGCAAGTGCCGGATTGGGCGCGTACTGTTTGTACAATTCGGGGGCGGGCGTCGCGCTTCGCCTCGAGCTGCATGAAGTGGAGCAGCTCCTGCCCCCGGCGGGATGCGTCCTGCCGCGCCAGACCATGGTATCGGCCGTAGACGTAGAGGTTCTGCCAGACCGAGTTATACATCCAGTAGTCCTGCGTATAGACGTATTCATCAGTGTCCCAGAACGGTTGCTGGTCGCCCAGCCCGCCTGCGTTTACGTCGTCACCCCGCACAGAAATCAGGGGGAAGTCCTCCCAACCCCGCGACTGGAACTCGGCATAGGCGCCGATAAGGGGGAGGATCATGTTGTTGGTGTTCGTATAGTCAGTTTCACCTGCGAAGGTCCTGTTTTCCGGACCCTCGTCGAGCAGGTCATGACAGGAGGTGGCGCTGAACACACCCACGGAGAACAGCGCAACCTTCAGAAATATTTTTGGCGATCTCATTTTCGTAGCGTTAGATAGATTTTAGAAGGTTACATTCAGCCCAACCGTATACACGGCCGGAATAGGGTACGTTTGAATATCCACCCCATCGGCAACTTCCGGGTTAAACCCGTTGTAGTTGAATACCGTCAGCGGCCGTTCTGCCGTGAGAATGATCCGCGTTGCCGGCATTTCCGTGTTGAACAATTGCTTGCGTCCCAGGTCGTATGACAGCGATACGTTCTGGATGCGGAAGAATGCACCGTCCTCTACAAAGTAGGTACTCATCTTTTGATTCCACGCTTTCCGGAGGCCTGCAGAAGACGGGTATTTGTTGGAGGTACCCTCTCCATGCCAACGGTTCTTGGCAAGGTCGGCATCCATATTGCCATCGGGCGTCCAGATAATCTCACCGCGCTTGCGGTTGAGAATCTTGTTGCCCGACTGACCCATCAGATTGACTGATAGGTTGAAGTTCCTCCAGGTAGCGCCGAGATTGACGCCGTATGTGAAGGTCGGGAAGTAGGATCCAAGCACGGTGCGGTCTGCTTCCGTCAACTCGCCATCCCCATTCCGGTCACGATATTTGAAGTCGCCCGGCACAAGACCATTCGCAACGGCGATTGGATCTGCCTGAATTTCTTCATCGTTCTGATACACGCCCAGCACTTCATATCCGTAGAAGGCGAGCAGCGGTTCACCGACGATCGAACGCTGACGGAATTCCGCCATCCCGCCATCGAGATAGGGTTGTCCGTACAGGTCGCGGACTTCGTTCTTCAGTGTAGCGAGGTTAACGCCGATGTTGTAGGAAATTCCATTCGACAACTCATCGTTCCAGGTGAGTCCAAGCTCAAACCCTGAATTCCGGATTACACCTACAGGCCGAAGTGCAGCGGCTCCACCTAGCGGAGGCACTACGCTGATCGCAGCGTTCTTCGTATCGCGAATGTAGTAGTCGGTCTCCAGCGAGAGCCGGCTTCCCAGCAATTCTGCGCTCAAACCGAAATTCAATTCTTCATTCAACTCCCACTCGAGGTAGGAGAAGTTATTAGTTGTCTTCGTACCGCTGAACAGTACGTCACCCAGTGCTGTAGTGATTGGTTCGGTAGTGTTAGCGCCGTCGCTGGCAGGGATCTTGTCGTTGCCCAGTTGGCCCCAGCTGGCCCGCAGCTTGAGGAAGTCTATGAAATTGACACCGTCCATGAACGGCTCCTCAGACATCACCCATCCCAAACCCACGGAAGGGAAGTACCCCCACGTTTCCTGGTATTTGTTCGAGCCGTCGGCCCGCATCGTACCATACACAAGGTAGCGGTCGCTGAAATTGTATGCGATCCGGGCAAAGTAGGATATACCGTATTGTCTCAGCCCGTCGTCAGTGGTATAATCGATATCAATTGTCCCAGCCTGATCGAGGTACCAGGCCTTTTCGTTAAGGTCGACAAATTCGCTTCCACGGGCTCTCAGCATTTCAAAAGACTCATCGCGGAACGAGGTTCCCACCATGGCAGTCACGTGGTGCAGCCCAAAGCTCTGTTCATAGGTAAGTACGTTGTCCCAGATCTGGTTCACCCATGTCTCCGTCCTCTTGGTCAGGGTGGCCGTCGGCCGGTTGAAGTTGTCTCCTATATAATAAGGAAGGTCCATCTCCCGCTGATTGAGGAAGGTCTGCGCGGAGTTGTAAGTAGACTTGAATGAGAGCTTATCCGGAATCAACTGCAAGTCAACATAGAAGTTTGCAAGGAGTTTCCGGATTCGCATAAAGTCGGTATTGTATCGCATGGTGGGGAAGGGGTTCTGACCCGCGCGATAGCCAAGATCCTGCGCGTTGGCCCACCTTTCCGGCCAGGCGTTGACGTTTTGTTCGTCGTATACCGGCATAATGGGAACAGCATAGTATGTCTGGTTCCAAACCGCATTATCAGGCGAGTTTTTCTTCGCGTTGCTCAGGTTGAGGTTGGCTCCAATCTGCAGCCAATCGGTGGCTTGATAGTCGACACGCGAGCGCAGATTAAACCGTTCGTAGTCGTTCTTCATGTCCAGAATACCCTCCTGGCCAAAGAAACTTCCGCCTACCAGGTAGGTCGTCCTGTCTGATCCGCCTGACACGTCGACGCTGTGGTTCTGAATGGCAGCCGTCCGCAATACCTCCTTATACCAGTCCGTGTTTACATCCGGCACGTTGGGATTAATGCGGCTGCGCCCGTAACGCTGCATGGCGTTCAGGATGTTCAGCGCCTCGCCGGCTACGCCCGATTCGTTGGCCATATTCGTGAACTGCTCCGCGTTGGCCATCTTCAGGATATTCTGCGCGCGCTGTACACCATAATAGCCGTTGTAGGTAATCCGGGCAGCCTGATTGTAATCGCCGGTTTTCGTTTCAATAAGTACCACCCCATTGGACGCCCGCACACCAAAGATCGCAGCCGCCGATGCGTCCTTGAGAACGCTGATGGACTTGATGTCGGCGGGGTTCAGGAAGTCAATGTTGTCGAAGAACATTCCGTCCACCACGTAGAGCGGTTCGGAGTTGATTGACTCACCCGCCTCATCGCTGGATCTGGGATAGGAACCGATACCCCGCACACGTACGCTCGGCGCATCGCCCGGCGCCCCGCTGCTCACGACCTGCAGGCCAGGAACCTTGCCCTGGAGGGCTTGCATGGCCTGCCCGGTAGGGGTCTTCACGATGTCTTCGGTCGATATTGTGGTAATCGCGGAAGTAAGATCGCGCTCCCGCTGTGTTCCGTACCCTACCACTACAACCTCATCCAGGGCAGTAATGTCGGATTGGAGCACTACGTCGATTACTGTTCGACCGTCTACCTGCACCACAGTGGGCTGGAAGCCCACGAATGAAAAGACGAGCGTGTTTTCGTTCGGACCGAGTTGAATAGTATAATTGCCGTCAACATCCGTGGTCGTACCACGCGTCGTCCCCTCAACCACGACGTTCACCCCCGGCACCGGGGACCCGTCATCCTGAGACGTTACTCTCCCGCTAACCTGTCTGTCCTGCGCCCAAACCTCTGGGTGTAACAGGACTGAAAACAGTACCGCAATTAGTAGTCTTCCTGTCATAAAGGTTGTTTTTAAAAGCCTTGATTAGAATGGTGTGTGCGAAAGCAACAATTTGTATTTGTGCCACGCAAAGCGCAATATTTTTGGCCAAAACGCGCTAAAAAGGGCACATACAAAACGGGTTTCTAGCTCCAGCTTTTACCAGAAAAAAAACATTGATTTCAAACGATTTCTGGGGTCTTGCT
>JAJJPK010000048.1:0-23822 GCA_032907565.1 Cyclobacteriaceae bacterium
TGCCAGCGCATCGAGGTCAGCCGCAGTTCCCGTAAACCCTCCGACGACCGTCACCTGCTTGCCTGCCCGCCCACTTTTGTCGAGAATTACAAAGAGTTTCTGTTGGCCTGGAGGCAGCGTAGCCGCTTCCTCAGCCCGGGGGACGGAGTAATTAAAATCCGCATCGGTGGAGTAAACCACCCCTTCCCGCCTCTTCCATTCATTCTTTTTAGCCATTTCGCATGCAATTCGCTGCTCTTACTGAAAGAGGAGCCAAAACAACAGGCACAAAAATAAGAGAAACATATTAACCACCCCCAGGCTGTTCATCAGTTGCCGGTTGCCCTTCCGAAATACCCCCAGCGCCGAAGTCACGGTCAGTACCAGTGGAAATAATGCAAAATTGCCTAGAAGCGACATTGGGATCCGCACAATTTCTCCCTGGGCCACAATTCGTCGGGGGATGGACAGTATTCGCGTGCGCTGCAGGTAGATTATCGTGCCTTCGGAAAACGACAAGGGCGCATACGTATCGAATGAAAATTTGCTACCATAGTTTGTCCACACCGCAATGCGGCGGGAGTTGTCAATGCCGGGACCGAGATCGAACGTCCTTATTATCTTTTCGTCGTTCTGTCGGACGGGTAGGATAACGTCGACGATCACCAAAACGCAAAAGGCAAAGGCAATGCGTGAGATGATCCGTGCGTAGCGCTGATAGCGTACCTGCCAGGGATTCACGGGCGGTGGGCCTGAAGGTCTCGGCCGAGGTCTTGCACGCCGGTACGCCGGGTCGCGATGACTGGGCTGGGGCGTTATGATGGGCTCGGTCCATGCCAGCGTTCGGGAAAGATCGTACTTCCTTCGCTTTTCGGGATCGCTCAGCACGTCGTAGGCGACGTTGATCTGTCGTATTTTCTCCTGGGCGGAAGGATCCGGGTTGCGATCCGGGTGATACCGAACGACAAGCCTGCGATACGCCGTACGGATGACTTCTTGCGAAGCATGTTCGGGTACGCCGAGGATCTCGTAATAATCGGGCATCAGGCAAAAATAAAAAGCCCGTAACACCGGGCCTTAGAAATTTGAAGTGCGCTGATGATATTAACGCCGTTTCGTGACGAACGTAAGAACAGGGCGACGCGCGTGTGTCACTACCTCTTCTGCGATGCTGCCCGCAAGAACATGAGCAACTCCCGTTCTTCCATGTGTTGCCATGGCAATAAGATCGGCATCGATGCTGTCGGCGAAATAAGCGATTCCTTCTTCCTCCGTCAGGTCGTTGTATACGTTGAGCGTATAGTTCTTCAACTGCAACTTCTTGGCAAAGTCCTGCATGTACTTCATCACCACAGCATCGCGCTGGAAGTTGCCGGGCGTATTGATTCGCACGAGGTGGATGGTGGAGTTGTACAATTCCTGTGTACGCCGTACGATCTTGGAGAAGATTTCTTCCTCCTTACTCATTGACGTGGCATAGACGATATTCTTGAAATCCACGCGCGCGGGTTTCTTCTGGACGGTTAGTACCGGGCATTGTGAACGCCGCACCACCTTCTCGGTATTGGTACCCAGGAATACTTTGTCGAGTCCAGACTTACCTCCGGTACCCATTACGATAAGGTCCACTTTCGAGCTGGCGACAATGGTGTTGATCCCGTGAAAGGGTGTACCGACGCGCAACTCCGTGCTCACCTTAATCCCTTTAAGCTTGTCGTCCGTGCTTAGCTTGTCGAGTTGCTTTCGTGAGCGTTCGATCAACTTCATAGTGAACAGGGCGTCCTCGGTATTTGCAAGGCCTGTTTCACCTGTAACGCTGAACGAAGTCGATGAGGCTGCCTCAGCGACGTGAAGCAGGATAAGCTCGGATCCGGACTTTCGGGCGATCTCTGTGGCTACGTCGAGAGCAATACGGGCGGGTTTGGAGAAGTCGGTAGGGACAAGAATTTTCTTCATATACAGGTTCAGGGATTCGGTTATTGGGGAAAGTAACGCATTTTTTGACTTGAGAACAAGATAGGAAACCAATTAAGACGACGGGGCGTCGTCTCCGACGATAACGACCGGAACGGGTAATGATCCGAGGAAGCTATCGGGGGGAAACTCGACGATGAGCCGGCGCATGTTACGATCCATGACGATCTTGTCGACATGATTGTTACGTACCTGGCGAAGAATGCAATCGGAAAAGAATCCGATCTCGATCAGGAATTCATGGTCGGTCATGGTGCCATTATGAAAGAAAGGCTCCAGCATACAGAAACGCTCCCGGGCACGCAGTTCCACACGGTTTCTGAACTTGAGAATTTCCTCCTCCTGATCGGGCTGAATAAGGCGGTAAGAATAGAGCACGGTGACGCTACGGCCTTCCTTATTTGCTATCTCAATGGCATATTTGAGCGCCTCGATAGAGGTTTCAGAAAAATCAATTGGGCAAAGTATTTTCCCTTTCATAACACAAACTCATTCAAAACTAACCGGTCTGGCCGGCCTATTTCACGATGAGTGTCAGGTGCCCAACCTGACTTTTATCATCCCTTTGGGAAGGCTATATTGCACATAATTGCCTCTAACGATGACAGTAGACCAGAAAGATTCCATCCTTTCCCAGGACGCTTTTCGGCAAATCTTCCAAAATTCTGCCGAAGGGATTATCATTGTCAATGACGAAGGGCGGATTTTTCTGGCCAATCCGGTTGCGGAAAAGATGTTCGGCTACGGGCCCGGAGAACTGGTAGACGTGCACCTCGGGAAGCTGTTGCCGGAGCGGTTCCGTGCCCGCCATGCGACTTACCGCGAGCAGTTCTTTCAGGATCCGCGGCCGCGGCGAATGGGCGTGGGACGCGACTTACTCGCGGCGCGAAAGGATGGCTCTGAGTTTCCGGTCGAAGTCAGTCTCAGCAGCGTTGCCATCAACGGACACTCCCTGGTTATTGCTTTTATCATCGACATCACGCTGCGGAAAAAATCCGAAGAGGCACTGAGGAGAAGTGAGGAACAACTCATCATCTATGCAGCTGAACTGGAACGCAAGGTCAAATCGCGGACCGAAGCACTAGACAAAACTATCCGGGAACTTGAAAAGCTGAACAAGGACCTGGAGGAACAAATCCAGGAACGCCAACGCGCGGAGGAAGAAGCGAAGAAAGCCCTTCAGAGGGAACGCGAGGTCAATGAGCTAAAAACAAAGTTCGTTTCCATGGCCTCGCATGAGTTCCGAACACCACTGAGTTCGGTCTTAAGCTCCGCCTCGCTCATCAAGAAGTACCGCGATAAAGGAGACCTGTCCCGCATTGATAAGCACATCGATCGGATCAAGTCGTCCGTCAACCACCTTACCAACATTCTTAATGACTTCCTGTCGCTTGGTCGACTGGAAGAAGGAAAGATTGACGTGCTCGCCGAAGAAATCGACGTAACTGAAATTTTCGAGGATATCGTAGAGGAATTGAGATTGTCACTGAAACCCGGCCAGGACATCATCATCAGCAGCCAGGGACCGAAGCATACGATCAAATCCGATCCCAAAGTACTCCGGAACATTGCCTTCAACCTGATTTCCAATGCCAGTAAATATTCGGATGAAGGCAAGCACATTTACCTCGACCTGACGTTCAGCCCCGATCAACTCCGCATTGCTGTCCGCGACGAGGGCGTAGGCATTCCTGCGGAGGAAGCAAAACACATTTTCGAGCGGTTCTACCGGGCAAGCAACGTGTCCAACATCCAGGGCACCGGGCTTGGCCTGAACATCGTAAAACGCTACGTCTCGCTCCTGAACGGCACGATCGATTTTACTTCGGAATTCGGAAAAGGTAGTACCTTTACAGTAACGCTGCCCTGCTGAGCCAAGTGGCATCCCGGAACCTTTCAAGCGAATAGCGAACTATGAAAAAAATACTGCTCATCGAAGATAACGCGGAGGTACGCGAAAACACCAGTGAGATCCTGGAGCTCGCCAACTACGAGGTCATTACGGCAGAAAATGGAAAAATCGGCGTAGAGCTGGCCCAGCGGGAACGCCCCGACCTGATCATTTGCGACATC
This sequence comes from Cyclobacteriaceae bacterium, assembly GCA_032907565.1. Taxonomy (GTDB): domain Bacteria; phylum Bacteroidota; class Bacteroidia; order Cytophagales; family Cyclobacteriaceae; genus ZC4RG29. The sequence continues at coordinate 4,027 of JAJJPK010000048.1, forward strand.
ATGATGCCGGAGTTGGATGGGTACGGCGTTCTTCATATCCTCGGAAAAAAGGCGGAAACAGCCCGCATACCTTTTATTTTTCTCACCGCCAAGACGGAAAAAAGTGACATCCGCAAGGGCATGACCCTGGGCGCAGATGACTACCTGACCAAACCGTTCGACGACACCGACCTGCTCAACGCAGTCGAAGCGAGGCTGCGCAAGAGTGAATTCCAGCACGCCGACTACGAACCGTCGACCGAAGGATTTGACCGCTTTATCAGCGATGCCCAACGGGCGCTGAACCTGAAGGACCTTTGCAAGGACAGAAAGGTAAAGCGCTACAAGAAAAAAGCCGAGATCTATTCCGAGTCGGAAACGCCACTGTACCTATTCTATATTACGTCCGGGAGTGTGAAGGAATTCAAATCCCATCCCGATGGCAAGGAACTCATCACGAACATCTATAAGGAAAACGACTTCTTCGGTTTCGAACCCCTGCTGGACAACGGCATCTACACCGACTCCGCCATAGCAATGGAGGATACCGAGTTGACGTTGATACCGAAGGCTGACTTTCTAACCCTGCTGCACGCGCGGCCAGACATATCAGCAACCTTCATTTCGCTGCTATGTAAGAAAGTCGCTGCCAAAGAAAATCAGCTGCTGCACCTGGCGTACAATTCCGTCCGACAACGTACTGCCGAAGCGTTGCTCAGGGTGTGGAACTTCAAGAATTCGAAAGAAGTTATCAGTGTGTCGCGGGAGGACCTGGCCAAGCTGGTGGGCACCGCATCGGAGTCGGTGATCCGGGTATTATCAGATTTCCGTGAGGAAGGGATCATCGACATCATCAGCGGCAAGATCAAGGTGAAGCATCCGGATAAGCTGGAGAAGGTGATTCGCTGGAGCGTTGCCCGCTGACCGTTGTGTGTAATAGATAGTCCTCTTCGGCGACAAATACGTCAGGATACTAACGTCCCAACATATGAAAAAACTATTGACCATCGGCCTAATCGTGGTCGTCGCTATCGTCCTCTACCGCCTGTTCGCCGGAACCTATAACAACCTGGTGACGGAGCAACAAAAAGTTGAATCGCAGTGGGCACAGGTAGAGAACGTGTACCAACGCAGGGCAGACCTGATTCCCAACCTGGTGAACACGGTGAAAGGGTATGCCGACTTCGAGCAGGAGACACTTACCCGTGTGATTGAAGCGCGCGCAAAGGCAACGTCGATAACGGTCGATGCCGATGATCTAACGCCAGAGAAGGTGGCGGAATTCCAGGCAGCGCAGAGCGAATTGTCGACCGCCCTGGGCCGACTCCTGGTCAGCGTGGAGCGGTACCCGGACCTGAAAGCGAATCAGAACTTTCTTGACCTTCAGACACAACTGGAAGGGACGGAAAACCGCATCGCCGTAGAACGCATGAAGTTTAACGAGACGGTCAGGTCGTACAATACTTACGTCAAAACATTCCCGCGCAACCTGCTGGCGGGCATGTATGGATTCGAGGAGCGCGGATATTTCGACGCCAGCCCTGAAGCCGAACAGGTTCCCCAGGTACAGTTCTGATCAATGGCGAGGGATTTCTTCACTGACATAGAGAAAAAACGCATTCGACAGGCGATCCTGGAGGCTGAAAAAAAAACCACTGGGGAAATCCAAGTTCACCTGGAACGTCATGCGGGAAAACCCCTCCCGGAAAGGGCTGCAGAGGTTTTTGACATTCTCGGAATTTCGCGTACGAAAGCCCGTAACGGGGTCCTGTTTTACCTCGCCATCGAAGACCATCAGTTCGCCGTGCTGGGCGATCAAGGCATTGACAAGGTCGTGCCGGAAGGGTTCTGGGACCAAATACGAGCGCGCATGGAGAATTTGTTTCGCCAGGGCCGTTTTACGGAAGGCTTATGCGACGGAATCCAAATGACGGGCGAACAATTAGCCAGATACTTTCCAATCACCGAGAATGATCAAAACGAACTTCCCGATGACATTTCCTTTGGCAACCAATAACGCATGATAAGGGCGCTACTTCTGTTTCTCTTATTCGCCTCCTCGGTCAGTGCCCAGGATATTCCGCCTCCACCCGATCCACCGCGGCTTGTTAACGACTTCGCCGAGGTGTTAAGTGAAGCAGAACGCGCATCCCTTGAGCGCAAATTGAACGCTTATCATGACACCACCTCCACACAGATTGCTGTCGTCATCGTAAAAACCCTCGGTGGCTACGAGGTGCTTGACTATGCCTTCCGTATTGGAGAAGAATGGGGCGTCGGTCAGGCAGGCAAAGAAAATGGCGTGGTAGTGCTTGTGGCCATCGACGACCGCAAGGCGGCCATCGCCACCGGATACGGACTCGAGGGTGCCATCCCCGACATTGCTACGCGCCATATCCGGGAGAATCAAATGAATCCGCGCTTCCGAGAAGGCAATTTCTACGAGGGACTCGATGAGGCCACGACAACCATAATGAAGCTCGCCTCGGGAGAGTTTACAGCTGAAGACATGGCAGGGGAAGTTCCCCGCGCGGCGATTGTTGTCATCGCGATCTTTCTTATCATCATGATTGCGACGATCATAACGCTCATTGCAGTCGCCACCCGCAAGCGCAACCATATCGGCAGCAAAGGACTCGACTTCTGGACGGCGCTATGGCTCATGAGTCACATGGGCCGTGGCAAGGGCGGTGGAAGGTCCGGTTGGGGAGGCGGCTCCGGATGGGGAGGCGGATTCGGCGGAGGTAGTTCAGGTGGCGGATTTGGCGGATTTGGTGGCGGAAGTTTTGGCGGGGGCGGATCGGGAGGAAGCTGGTAACGCGTCTTCATCCTCTTTGCCTTCGAGTTGACCCTCTATCTGGTTTGCATTCTTCACATTGATTATCATAAAGGTGGCCAGTGCCCCTGACAATGCTCCTTCAGCCACAAGGGCGCACGATACAAGATAGGGATTAAGGTACTCACCAAGTGGCGCTTTCTGTCTCACGGTCTCCATCAAGCCCGGATCAATAAACTGGATGTATAAGAAAATAAAAATGGTGAACAAGATCGTGCCGATGGTGCTCGTAACGAAGCCGAACACAAAGGCCTGGAGGTAATTGAACTGTTTGTTGATATCGCGCTCTCGAAAATGTTTGAACGCGAAGTACAATACGGGAAGGACAATAAAGAAATTTAACACCCGAAGTTCCGTCACATGGGTTAGTCCCGCTACTTTCATGATCAGAAAGAAGATGATCAGTCCGGCCGTCATTATCAGCCCGTACCGGAGTTCAGGTCGCATTGATTTCATAGCCGTATCCCTTTGTTTATCGTCGGGTCCTCCCTCATACAATGACAAATACCCTACCAAAGGGCCAGGACACGCAGGCACGCGTCCCGCCCGTGGACGGTCCGGCGTTGACGTGGAAAATTCTACTCGAAAAGTGTTGATGTGTTGATTAAGAAACAGGCTGGTATGATTGGGTGAATGCGTGCCACAGCGTACGCCAGGTATGGCGATAACCCTTCAACCACTTCAACACTCATTTCATTATATTGTAACATGGATACCTTCTTGCAGGTCATGGGTGTGCTGCTTATCGGCGGTGGCATAGTAGGCAGTGTGGTGCCCTTTCTTCCAGGTCCCCCATTGGCATACGTCGGGCTTTTGTTGCAACAACTTCGTAGTGAGCCACCGTACACCGTAAAGTTTCTGCTAATCTGGGCAGGCATCACCATCGTGGTATCGGTACTGGACTATATTATTCCGCTGTACGGTACGCGCAGGTTCGGTGGTACCAAATACGGCATGTGGGGTTGTGCAGTCGGACTCCTCGCCGGTATCTTTTTCCCTCCGTGGGGAATCATAGCCGGGCCTTTCGTTGGCGCCTTTGTCGGAGAAATGATCGCGAACAAGCAATCGGACCGCGCACTTCAGGCAGCCATCGGTTCCTTTATCGGATTTCTGTTCGGTACCCTCCTCAAGCTCATCACATGTTTTGTCATGGGTTGGTACCTGATAAAACCCTGGCTTCAATCGTAGGACTAACGGGAATGCGGCCAGCGGTCAGATTTATGGCCAGCTCCTTCCCGGCACCGACGTTCTGAACTTTTCAATACCCTTTCGGTCCTGGAGTGTGACGAATACTGTTTTCCCGTCGGCGCCACCGAAGACGAGGTTGCTGCAGCGTTTTCCGGTCAGGGGAATTTCACGAATCATCTGGCCTTGTGGGGACAGTACGGCAATAACCCCTTTTCCGTAGCGGGTAACGTACAGATTCCCTTCTCTATCGCATTTCATGCCGTCGAACCCATAGTCGTCGAAGGAGGCGAACAGCCTTTTTTTGCTTAGGTTCCCTTTGCGGTCGACGTCGAACGCCCAGATCTTGCGCTGAACACTCTCGTTGACATACAAAATATTTTCATCGGGGTTAAGCTCGATACCGTTCGTGGTTCCCATTCCATCTGCCAGCAACACGGCCTTTCCTCCGCGATCGACGCGCCACAGTTTACCCGTGCCGTTGCTCCAGTTCGGGTCTGAAGCAAAAAGTTGTCCCCGTCGATTTATGCAAAGGTCGTTAGGTTGGTTGAACTGGTCGTTATGGACGTACACGCTTACGGATCGTGTTTTCATGTCGACGTGGAGCACGTTATGCCCGGTAAAGTCGGCGAGATACATATTCCCTTTCCGGTTGAACTGAATGCTGTTTGCCGTACTGCCCTCCGGCAGCGTGACGAAGAGTTCCACCGAACCGTCGGGTGCTACCTTGCCGATGGTGCCGTCGCGCTGAAAGTTCACGACATACAGGTCTCCCTTTTTGTCGACAGCAGGTCCTTCGATGTTATTGGAGAAAAGATTCTCGGCAGTGTGGTCAGTGCTTTGATATAAGCTGGCCTCGAATGTCTGGCCTGCACAGGCAAGACTGAAGGAGAGCAGTCCGCACAGCATCAAGTGCTTCATATTGGTTTGGGTTTAGGAAAAAACAATATAGGAATTAGAACGCACGCGTCGGCGACCGTCTGGCAGAAAAAGGACACCTTACCAAAAAAAGAAAACCCCGGCAACCAACTGCCGGGGCTTGTGAATATATGTATACGAGGGGTCGATCCTTAGAAGCTGGCGGTCGTCACGTTACCATTCTTGTCGGTAACGGCGATGGTTACATTGCCACTCGGCTTCACCGCGTAGACCTTGGCAAAGTCGTCTGCAAGCGTGTTCCTTTCGTTGTAGATCAGCTTGTCATCCTGATAGATATGCAGCGAAATATTCTCTGCATCTGCATTCTTACCTTTCGCTACGGAGACCAGGAATTTGCCTTCTTCGTTCACCAGTTTCGTGATGTGGACGAAGCTGCTGGGCTCAACCCTGGGCGTATGATTGATGGTAACGGTTTCACGCGACTTGCCGTTAACGATCTCTACGGTGTAGACGCCGGCTTCAAGGCCCTGGAAGTTGAGCGGCTGAATAAAGCTACGCCCTTTCACAGTGTGAGTGAAGATTCGGCTCTTATTTGCGTCATAGATATTGAGCTTAATCTTACCAGCCTTTTCGGACTCATACACCACCTTGTATACTGAGCTTTGCTTCACAGGGAACGCCGCCAAGCCGTATTCGTCGCCAGGCTCAGTGGCGAACGCCGATGCCGATACTCCAAGCACAAGAAGTGCTGCAACAAAAATTGAATTCGTTTTCATTCTAGTTTAAATGGTTTGACTGTTACAAATGTACGGGCTTAGGCAGGTAAGGTTTTCCCGTTGTAAGGAAAGCAACGTTATTTCAGATAACAACGTTTGCAGTGGAACTAACGTAATCGCCATAGGCAGGTTTCAACGTCGCTCGAAAAATATTTTGGAGAGCCGGTCAGCAGACATTGTACTGACGTTCCGCAAACGTGTTCGCAACAGTTAAATCACCAACACTGAGCCGTGTCAATTGTCCTGGTGCAGGCAAAAAGACGTCTTGATTACCCTGCCTCTGTTGATTATGCCCGCATATTCAGCACGCGTAAGTTTAATGGCGACAGTACGGCCAATACACTTGTGCAACATATTTACAGGAAATAGAGTCTTATACTATATATACCCATACTCATTAATTGTACCTATAATATATAGAGTACGGGCGTATTGTGCGGCTCTGCCGTCAGCGCCCCCATGGCGGTCGCCGAAGATCCCGGGAGGCCAAATCAAGCCGGTTGCTGGAGGGCGATTTATCCCTCAAAAATACCCTTGATTAGACGGGAAAAAGGGCCAAAAAATGGCCTTTTCGTGGCCCTGTACCATGTGCCGTAATGGACTGTTATGCGCACACGCCATGAAATTCTGCCGTTTTTCAGCTGTTGGCGTCGATAAATTGCTATATTTACGCAATCGGTTGCGCTGGACGTAGCGCGCAGGTGGCTCCCGTGGGTCGAAGACGTTCCCTCCGAGATCTGAAAACTTGTAGTAGCTTAACGCTCATGCCCAGAACCATGAAGCAAAAAAAGCGGGAGATCACCATCTATGACATCGCCAGCGAACTGAAAGTCTCGCCGTCGACCGTGTCCCGAGCCTTGAAGGACCATTACAGCATCGGCAAGGAAATGATTGAAGCGGTAAAGAAACTCGCGCGCGAGCGCGGCTACCGCCCCAATCACATCGCAGCCAGCCTTCGAAGGAACAAGACCAATACCATCGGCGTGATGATCTCCTGGATCAACCGCCCGTTCATTTCTTCGCTGATCAGCGGTATCGAAGATGAGGCCAGCAACGCGGGTTGCAACGTTATCATCTCGCAGTCGCACGACATCTACGAGCATGAGATCGCGAACGCCCGGGCACTTTATAACAGCCGCATCGGGGGCCTCATCGTTTCCCTGGCAATGGAAACAAGAAAGTACAATCACTTCTCCACGTTCCTCGACAACGACATCCCTGTGGTGTTCGTCGACCGTGTAACCGATGAACTGAATTGCGACAAAGTAGTCATCGACAACTTCGCTGCCGGCCTCATGGCCACAAATCACCTCATTGAACAAGGATGCAAACGTATAGCTCACATCGGCGGTTCACAGCACAGGAGCGTCTATCAGCAGCGGGAACAAGGATACCTCGAAGCGCTGCGCAGGCACAACATGGAGATTGATGAAAGCCTTATACTGAACGGTGATGTTTTGAACTCAGAGGAAGGGTACCGCATGACCGAACATTTCATGACGCTGCCCAATCCTCCCGACGCAATCTTTTCAGCAAACGACACCGCGGCAGTCAGCGCGATTCAGTACGCCAAGCACAACGGCATTCGCATTCCGCAGAAGCTGGCTGTCATGGGATTTAATAACGACCCCGTATCACTCATCATTGATCCCACACTCTCGACGGTTGCACACCCGGCGGTTGACATGGGGAAAATCGCTGCCCGGCAGGTATTAAAACACCGCGAGCACAAAGACATTATTACGTCAGAAACGATCACGCTGAAGACCGAACTGATCGTCCGCGAGTCCACCCTGAGAAAGAAGCGGTAAGCGGGTCAACAACCTACTCTACCCATACCTTCCTTGTCGCTGTCCGGCCACGGTCGACCACTCTAACGACATACAGGCCCGGCGCAATATCGAGGTCCAGGTTGATGGATGGCGCTCCGCGACCATCGATCTCTGCTACCACGCGCCCCAGGCTATTCACGACCAGGACCATACCAACACCGTCAGGACGCTCAATACGAATGATTCCTCCGACAGAAGGATTGGGAGATATCTTCAACCCATATTCGTCATCCTCAACGGCCGTGACGAGGTCACAAAACGTACCCCCTATTGTATTCTTCACGTAATCTTTCAACCACACCAGCGCCGGTCGCTCCGCGCCCCCGGAGGTCAGCAGGTGGGCTTCATTTCGCCACATCTGCCCTTCGACGTATCCCCAGAGGGTGATACCATAGACCGCGTCATGCGACCACATTACCGGAAACTGCTTCTGATAAATGTCGAGCTGCTGACTGTTGGTACCCCTGACATCGTATTCCGTAATGTACAGCGGCAGACCCGCCGTGGCCATGGCGTCAAGCCGCGACTTGATCGCCAATGCGGTGGTCTCTTCAAGGCTATGACCCTGGAGCCCAATACCGTCAATGAGATTGCGATCTTTGAGAAGGTTGATGACTTGCAGATAGGATGCTGTAGTGGTGTAGCCATTCAGGATGTTGTACTCATTAATCAGCAGCTTCGCATTCGGGCAATAATTGCGCGCGAGCTCAAAGGCTTTGATAACCCAATCATACCCTGTACTGCCTGCCCCACCAAGCGCGGCGGCAAAGGCGGGCGGAGCATTCAGAGGTTCGTTGACGACCTCGATCATATCCGTATCGGGATACCGCTCGCAAAAAGCCTGCATCCACTCTTCGATCTCCTCGAGTTGTTCCTCGGGGCTTAATGCTGCCAGCCACGCCGGCTTCTGTTGCTCCCAGATGAACGTGTGGTGCTTGAACAGGTAACCTTTGTTCATTGCATGGTCGTATGCCGCATCCAGCGGGGCCCAGTTCATAACGTCAGGCTCCGCTTCGGCTTCTCCCCACTTGCCTGCATTTTCTGGTGTTACCTGATTCCAGTACAGGTCAAAAGAGGTAGGCACGGAGTTGCCAATGACATTGCCGAGAAACTTGCACTTGTTCACTGCAATCTGCGCCGATATCGAATGCGCCACGCAAGACAGCAGCGCGGAAATCATAACAACGAGCCGGAGTGATGGCATACCTACTACGATGTTCGGTTGTTTTTCTGGAAAAAAGAAGCGGGGCAACCCGGTCGGGCACCCCGCTCTTCACTTTACAGTTTTCTATTTAGGTTCATTACCCATCCCGGCCGTTATTGATTCGTATAACCGGGATTCTGATAAGCCAACTTTTCTTCCGGAGTCATTTCCAGCGCATCAAGCTGACCTTGCGGTATCGGGCGGAGGTAGTGGTGCGGCTGAATGTTGCGGTTCACCACCTGTACCGTATGGTCTCCCTTGGTCGGTCCGCAGATTTCATAAGTCGAGGCAAGCTCGGTCCACTTTTGCGTGCGGATCAGGTCGTACCACCGGTACCCTTCGCCGAAGTATTCACGCGACCGCTCGGCAAGGATGTAGTCGATATCAATGACAGCCGGTGTAGCAGCCACCAATGCGGCGCTGTTATCTTCAATGCGTTCGGCATTGGCCTTGTTGTCCCAACGCCATTTGCCGGCACGCGCACGGATCACATTGATCAATTCCCTTGCACTCTTTCCGGCCACCGTGGCTGCACCCTTGACGGCCGCTTCGGCAGCGATGAAGTAGAGTTCAGAGAACTTGGCGATGTTGAACGGGCGTGTGCTGGTTGCGTTCGGCTCACCCAGTCCGGTACCATTGTTGGTCCGATACGTACCCAACTTCCAAAGACCGGGATACATCAGCCTGGAGATTCCGCGCGGGTTGACCACATAGTCGGCCCTTCCAGGAAGCACGCCGGCGCCAACGTTGCTGGGGCCAGGGCCGTCCGGGTAAACGATGTTGGGAGTTTCAGTCTCGTCGTCCAGGAATGTAAGAATTGGATCGCCGGGACTTACCGGGAGGTTGTTCGCGTTGTACAACACTTCATTGGTCACACCACCCTTAGGCCAGTTGCCGCGGTATACGGTGGTGAAGGTTCCGTCGTAGCGGGAATCCATCGTCTTGTCGGCAAAGGTGTTAGTGATCGCGCCGATGGTCGGGGCCATGCGGATCCACGGACGACCCAGCGGTTGTACGGCCTCACGTTGTACGGAGCTGGTCGGTCCTGAGCCATCCGGGTTAGCCGCGCTCCTGAGTTCGGTGTAGTTCCACGTCATGAACCACACGGCAAAGTTGCCGGGTGCCTCACCATTGCCGAAGCAGTTCGTACAGGCACCGTTATAGAAGTCGCTTTCTTCCGTATGGTCGGCGTACAGCAGGATTTCGTTGTTGCGATCGTTGCTGCCTACATGCACATCGTAGTATGTCTCTTGCAGGCCAAACGGTCCCGGATCATCGATGGCGGCCGTCGCCACATTGTAGGCTTCCTGGAAGTACCACTGGGCATCATGACCGTCGGGATCAACCCTTTGGGTTTCCGGATAGGTCGGAATGTTATTCGGATTCTCCAGCCACCATGCATACGTGAGGTACGCCTTGGCAAGGTAGAGGCGTGCGAGTGTTTTCGTCGCGCCTCCTGTTACACGCCCCACGGCAGGAAGATCCTGTACGGCAATCTTCAGGTCAGGGAATATGGCCTTCGTATAGACCTCAGGTACGGTGTTGCGCACCGAAACCCTCACCGGAGATGTATTGAATTTCAGTTCTCCTGCTCCAAGATCCAGCGGCACACCACCGAAAGTTTGAACCAGCATGAAGTAGTCGAATGCGCGGAAGAAGCGAGCTTCGGCTATCAGCGCGTCGGGGATGGTACCCACCTCCGAAGCGTTTTCGATAATTCCGTTCGCCGTGTTAATGTTGGAGAACGCCGTTCCCCAGAGCACGTCAGCGCGACTGTTCATGGCCGTGATTTCACCCTGGCCACTGATGTCCATTACCTTGAAGTTCTCATCCGCACTTTGTCCATAGGTCGCTTCATCGGTACCTGTGAGCGTTGTGTTATAAAAGTAGCCCTGGCCAAAGATGTAGCGCAGGTGAGCGTACATGGCTGTCAGCCCACCATAAACACCCTTCTCCGTCTTAAAGAACCCGGGCTCGTAAATGCTGCGGGGCTCTTCCTCGAGGATGTTCGAGCAACCCACCAGGAACACCGTCAATGCAAGTGTTCCCGCAAGCTTTTGTATTCTGAATTTTTTCATATTGGTCTATTCTAGAATGTGAAATTAACACCGAAGACGTAGTTACGCGTAGATGGTGTGTTAGTGCCCAGCGTGAGAATACGCCTCAGGTTCTGAGACATGGGCACCGCCGCGTTTTCATTACCATACGAGTTGGTTTCAGGATCCATGCCGGATTCCTCGTGGTACGGTGAGAACAACACGAACGGATTCTGCACGGTAAAGTACGCTCTCAGGTTAATATCCGCGTTCGTGAACAGCTTGCTGAAGTCGTAGCCCAATGTAATAGTGCGTATCTTGAGGTAGGACGCATCAAAGTATCCGAGCGTCGACCCATATTTCGGGTTGTCGTTGCTTCTGACACCGTCGGGATTGGGGTACCGGGTGTTCGGGTTTTCCGGCGTCCACCAGTCGACGTCCACGTTGCCGTTGCGTCCCGTCAGCAGGTTGAGGTAACCACCAGATCCGTAGATCGTGCTGTTGAGGATACCTCCCCTCTTGAAAATACCTACAGCGCTCAGGTCAAATCCTCTGTACGTTACACGGGTGCTGAAGCCCCCCTGAAAATCAGGATCCAGGCTAATAACCTGCCGGTCTTCCGGTCCAATCGCCCGAGTCGGCGTACCGTCAGGGTTGTACGTCCCGGTATACTCAACTTTGATCATCCCCACATTTCCTCCCGGTTCGAGGATATCGCGATGCGGATCTTCTTCCTGCCAGAGGCCAATGCGCTTGTAGTCGTATATCACGTTGATTGGATGGCCGACAAACCACCAGTTGGCTTCGTTTCTTTCCGCACCTGAATACAGCGACACCAGCTTGTTGCGGTTAGCATAGAAGTTGAGGCCAGCTTCCCAGGTCCATCCATTGGATTCAAGGATCACACCGTTAAGGCTGATTTCAATACCCTTGTTCTCGGTTTGACCCACGTTTTCTGTAACGGATGAAACGCCTGATGTTTGAGGAAGGCTGACGCTCAGCAACAGGTCTTTGGTCTTCGTCTCATAGTATTCGATCGTACCAGACAGGCGATCACCCAACAGGGAGAAGTCGACGCCATAGTTCATTGTTTCAGAATACTCCCATCCCAGGTGCGGGCTGGGCAGCTGCGTTACATAATATCCGGTAGAGAATTCGCTTCCAAAGTTGTAAGGCCGTGTGCTAAGGCGACCCAGTGTCGCGTAGGGGTTAACAGCCTGGTTGGAAGTTTGTCCATAACCCACGCGAAGCTTCAGCATGTTGATTGCTCCCACACCAGACATGAACGGTTCGCGAGCCATGTTCCAGCCAACGGACACCGCCGGATAGGTATGCCACTTATGCCCTTCGGCAAGCCGTGACGAACCGTCGGAACGAACTGTGGCAGTAAGCATGTACTTGTCGTCAAAAGAGTACATTACGCGTCCCATCCACGACATGAGGCCCCACATCTCATATTGCTGGTCGTTCGGATTGATGATCAGCTGACCGCCAGCTTGCCCGAGATTATAGAATTGGAAGTGATCTGCGGGAATGTCTGTAGCCTCCATGCGTGAGCGCGTGAACTTGTTCTGTTCTGCCGAATACAATGCGACCACGTTGATATTGTGCTTTTCAGCAAAAGTGCGGTCGTATGTGAGCATGTTTTCTATCAGCCAGTGCCAGGTGTGTGAGTTGCTGACAGACGCGCGCGACTCGGTGGTGGGGTTGGTGCTGTTGATACCTTCTCCTGTATATGAGCCGCCGTTGCTCTGGCGAAAATCCAGACCGAGGTTGGTGCGGAAAGCGAGCCCTTCGACCCAGGGAATTTGTACTTCGCCATAGACCGAGTTGTAAGAAGCATAACCCCTGGTTTCGCTAAGCCACTGATCTTTCAGGTCCTCCACGATTTCCCTCGAGTAAACCCAGGGCTCATCGATACCCGCGCGTACTGTCCGCTTCCAGCTGCCATCGGGGTTAAACGGATTGGCCAGGGGCGACATCCTCAACAGACCGCCCACGTTGATTTGGGTGCCTGCCGTGATGTTGTAGTTGTTGTTGGTGGTAAAACCGACCTTAAAGTATTTGCCAATTTCTTGGTCTACCGACCCGCGCAACGAGTACCGGGTGTATTGTTGGGTAGGAATTACAGCCTGATCGAGGAAGTAGCCCAAACCGAAGTTGTAGTTCCCGCGCTCGGTACCCCCCGAAAGTCCCACGTCATGGCTTGTTATAGTACCTGTGCGGTACAGCAAGTCCTGCCAATCGGTATTCACGTCTTCAGCCTCGTCCAGTCCGAGAGAATAAAGGCCAGCGGTTTCCCGAAGTTTGAGGAATTTGGGTCCGTCCATCATGGGGTACTTGCTGAACACCTTCTTCGCGCCGTAGAAACCATTGTATGTCAGCCTGGCCTTTTCGCCTTTCTTACCCTTGTGGGTAGTTACCAGGATGACGCCGTTGGCACCGCGCGATCCGTAAATGGCAGTGGCGGATGCATCTTTCAGAATGTCGATGCTCTTGATGTCGTTCGGATTGATGTCGGCGATGGTACCGACAAACGGAATACCGTCGAGCACGATCAGCGGATCGTTGCTGGCTGTCAGCGACCGTGTGCCTCGAACGCGGATTTGCATAGTTGCACCGGGCTGTGACGATGTCTGGGAAAATTCCACACCGGGCAGCCTACCTTGCAACGCCTGCGTGATGTTGGCCGCGGGAATTTCCCGCATAATGTCACCGCTGATGGAAGCGACCGAGCCTGTCACCGCCTCCTGGCGTTGCACACCGTAGCCGACCACAACCACTTCAGTGAGTGATTCAACGGAAGGCACCAGACTGACATTGATGATCGATTGCCCTGCTACGCTTACTTCCCTGGATTCGTATCCAATGAATGAAAAAACGAGCACAGCATCCGACTGCGGTACCTCGATGTAATAATCTCCATTGGAATCCGTCGTCGTGCCGGACGTCGAACCCTTGACCAACACGTTCGTGCCGGGGAGTCCTGCGCCCGTCTCGTCGGTTACCTTGCCCCTTACGGCAACTTGTGCCTGGGCGACAAATGCCGACATTAGGAACAAGGTCAGCATCAAACTGATCGGGAGGCGCAAGGAACACCTCCCCGTCATCAGCGTCGGAAATAGTAGTTTTCTGTTCATAGATAATCGTTAAATGGTACAGCTGTTAATACCGCTTAAATCTACGCAACCGATTGCGTGAAACACAAACGAAATACCCACTTTCGACGGGAAATTTGGATGGACGGGTGTTAGCGGACCGTCAAAATAGCGTGAACTGGGGGATTTATCCCCAGGTCACTACTGCGCTTGCCAGGCAACGAGCCCGCAACCGAAATCGTAAACCTCCCGGGTTCAAGCACTTTTTCCCCGGTATCGGTAACGACAGCGAGCATATCAGGTGTGATCTCGAATTCTACCTCAGCGGATTGCCCCGGTTCAAGGTGGACGCGTTTAATTCCGGAAAGCGTAAACAATGGGACGCGATATCGGGATGCCTCGTCTGTTATGTATAATTGCACAACCTCCTCGGCGGCGTACTTGCCGGTGTTTGTCACGGTTGCTTTGATCGTGACATTCTCCTTACCCCTTCTCCGCAACATATCACGCGAAAGCGTAGCCCCGGAATATTCAAAGGTGGAGTAGCTCAGACCAAATCCAAAAGGATACAAGGGCTCTTCCTTCATATAGCGATAGGTACGACCCTCCATGTTGTAATCATCATAAGCGGGCAGCTGGTCGAACGACTTCGGGAAAGTAATCGGAAGCCGGCCCGAAGGTGATGCCTTGCCAAAGATGACATCCGCTACGGCGTTGCCACCTTCCTCACCTGGATACCAGACAAGCAACACGGCGTCGGCCAGCTCATGAACCTCGGCTAGGTTCATCGGGCTTCCTCCCGTAATGATAGCAATGACAGGACGGTCGTTGTCGGTGCAGATCTTTCGGAGGAAGTCGATCTGATTCTGCGGTAAATTGTAGTCGAGGCGATCGCCGAAATGAGGCGACGCAATGGCTGCGCCCTCCTCCCCTTCCAGCAGTCCGGTAATGCCCAGCACGACGAAATTTGCATCGCTGATCTTCGTGTTCCCGGTCGTCCAGTCGATGGGGTTGGCATTCGGCCGGTCGAGCAATATCCCGTGGCGATACTGAAGCTGGCTTCCCGGCTCAATAGCGGCAGCAATACCCTCCATGATGGTGACCATCTCCGGGTTTACGCCGTAGTAGTTGCCTATCAGCGCCTCGACGCTCGCGGCATTGGGCCCAGTTATGAAATAGTTGGCCAGGTCGTTGCGCAAGGGCAACACCCCATCATTCTTAAGAAGAACGATAGATTTTAGCGCCGCTTCACGGGCGAGCTTCCGGTGCGCTTCACTGTTGATGACGTCAGAGGTAATCCGGTCGTAGGGGTTCTTCCCTTTCGGATCGAACATGCCCAGCCGGAAGCGCGTCCGCAACAGGATCGCCAGTTCGCGGTCGATCTCAGCCTCGGTGATGAGTCCCTGCTTGACAGCATCGAGCAAGGCGTTGTATTCTGTACCGCAATCCAGGCCTACGCCCGACTTAACAGCCAGCGCAGCGGCTTCTGCCTCGGTGCCCACAACCTTATGACCCGTGTACAGGTCGGCCACCGCACCGCAGTCGCTCACAATGTGTCCCTTGAAACCCCATTGATTCCGCAAAATATCAGTAAGGAGTGTGTTGCTCGAACAGCACGGCTCACCGTTGGTACGGTTATAAGCACACATTACTGCCTCGACGCCGGCGTCTACTAACGCCTTGAAGGCAGGCAGATAGGTTTCATGAAGATCTTTCGCAGAAGTGATGGCATCGAACTCGTGGCGAAGGCGCTCCGGTCCGCTATGCACCGCGTAGTGCTTCGCGCACGCTGCCGCCTTGAGGTAGACCGGGTCATTGCCCTGCAAGCCTTTCACGTATGCCGTGCCCAGCCGTGCCGTGAGGTAGGGATCCTCGCCATAGGTTTCCTGCCCCCGGCCCCAGCGCGGATCGCGGAAGATGTTGATATTCGGTGTCCAGAAGGTAAGGCCACCATACCGCTTGTGGTAATCCTTCTCCATGGCGGCATTATACATCGCCCGAGCCTCATCTGAGATGGCGGAGGAAATCCGGAAGATCAGGTCTTCGTCGAACGTGGCGCCCAGGCCAATAGCCTGGAGGAATACCGTGGCTACCCCGGACCGTGCAACCCCATGGAGGCTCTCGTTCCACCAGTCGTACGGCGGGATGTTGAGGCGGGGAACAGCCGGCGTAGCATTCATCATCTGCTGGACCTTTTCCTCAAGGCTGAGGCGGCTGATCAGGTCGTTGACACGGGCATCCAGGGGTTGAGCCGGGTCGAGATACACTTGGCCATAGCAGCCTGCAGATGCTGCCACGACAAGAAGCAACGTTCTAATAGAGGTCTTGATCATAAGGATTGGCGGTCATAATGTTTTCCTAAAGGTGCCCAATTTTGGCAAAACAATCCGATTTTTGCAACCGATTGCATAAAAACAGCCTGACCCATCCGAAACCGTTTGCTAAATGACTATTTTGCAACCCAACAATAAAATGAGCTATAAGGAGGTCACAATTTATGACATAGCCCGCGCGCTCAACCTTTCGCCCGCGACGATCAGCCGGGGCTTGAAAGACCATCCCGGCCTGCGCCGGGAGACGCGAGAGCGAATCCAGGAGGCCGCCCGCCAAATGGGATATCGCCATAACGCGTTTGCAAGCAATCTCAGGCGAAAAAGGACCAATACAGTCGGGGTGGTCATCCCGCGACTGAACAGCTACTTCATGGCAACCGTGATCTCCGGCATCGAAAAGGTAGCTAACGCTGCGGGCTATAACCTGATCATTAGCCAATCGGAAGAGTCGTACAAGAAAGAGGTCTCCGGCGTGACCACTATGTTTAACAGCCGGGTCGACGGTCTGCTCGTATCGCTGGCCTACAACACCGAAAACCTGGAGCACTTCGAGGCGCTCCTCAAAAAGGAGATACCCATCGTGTTTTTCGACCGGGTGATCGACCACTCAGCGTGTACCAGCATTATCATTAACAACAGGCAGGCAGGTTATGACGTCACGCGCCACCTCCTGTCGCAGGGTTGTACCCGCATCGTCCACCTCGCGGGAAGTCTCAACCGCAATGTGTATGCCGACCGCCTTGCCGGGTACCGCCAGGCGCTGGATGAGTACGGCATACGGTACGACGAATCGCTGGTGATCCCTAATAACCTGACCGAACAGGCCGGTAACGAGGCTGCCATGCGAATGCTTGAGATGGATCCCCGCCCGGATGGCGTCTTTGCCTCCAACGATACTACCGCCGTGGCAGTCATCCGGACATTAAAAGAAGCTGGGCTTGATGTGCCCCACGACGTCGCCGTCGCAGGCTTCAACAACGATCCCGTGGCCAGTGTCATCGACCCCGGCCTCACTACCGTGAACTATCCCGGCGACAAAATGGGTGAAGTCGCGGCGCTCACGCTGATGAAGAAGCTCGACGGAGCTCCGGCGGAAACCTCCAACGTCATAATCCTTGAACATAACCTGATTGTTCGACCGTCCTCGCTTCGAAGCAATCATGTGTAACATGCCCAAACCTTAACACCGAAAGACATGATGAAGAAACTCCTTCTCATTGCCCTCGCAGTGTTCATGGCCAGCAGCATGCAGGCCGAAGACGGATACCGCCTTTGGTTGCGGTATGACAGGATTACAGATGCGGGCAAACTGAAACAGTACAACGAACACCTCAAGGGCTACTGGCTTACTCACAACTCACCCACGATACAGGCCATCCGCGATGAACTGAAAATGGCATTGCCGGGACTGCTGGGATCGGATGTTCCGGAAGTGTCATCTGCCAAGAACAACGGAGTTCTGATTGTAGGTAAGCCCGACCATCCCGCGCTACAATCGCTGGGGCTTTCGACGCAACTCCGCGACGCTGGCCCGGAGGGTTTTATCATCAGGAGCACAACACTGAACCGTAAGAAGGTTATCGTGATCTCCGGCAATGAGGACGCCGGCCTGCTGTACGGCGTTTTCCACCTGTTGAAACTCATGCAAACGCATGGTGACCTCAACGGTGTGTCGGTCGTGAGCATACCAAAAATCACACACCGGATACTGAACCACTGGGACAACCTCGACAGAACCGTAGAACGCGGTTATGCAGGCTTTTCGATATGGGACTGGCACAAGCTTCCCGATTACATCGACCCGCGCTATCGCGACTACGCGCGAGCCAACGCGTCGATCGGAATCAATGGCACCGTTGTGACGAACGTCAACGCCAACGCGCTCGTCCTCACACCGGCCTACCTCGAAAAAGTAGCTGCGCTCGCAAATGTTTTCCGCCCTTACGGCATCCGAATCTACCTTACAGCCCGGTTCAATGCCCCCATGGAACTCGACAAGTACTCTACGGCGGACCCGCTGGACCCCGAAGTCCGCAAGTGGTGGGCGGCCAAAGCCGAAGAGATCTACCGATACATACCCGACTTCGGAGGATTTGTAGTGAAAGCCAACTCTGAAGGGCAGCCCGGACCCCAGAACTACAACCGTACGCACGCCGACGGCGCCAATATGCTTGCTGAAGCACTGGCACCGCACGGCGGCATCGTCATGTGGCGGGCGTTTGTATATGACGACAAAGTTCCCGACGATCGCCACAGGCAGGCGTACAACGAATTCGTACCTCACGACGGAACACTCAAAGACAACGTGCTCATCCAGGTGAAAAACGGTGCGATCGACTTTCAGCCTCGCGAACCCTTCCACCCGTTGTTCGGCGCAATGCCCAAGACTCCGTTGATGATGGAATTCCAGATCACCCAGGAATACCTGGGCTTCGCAACCCACCTCGTTTATTTGGCGCCCTTATTCAAGGAGTGCCTGGATTCAGACACGTATGCCAAAGGTCCGGGGTCGACGGTCGCGAAGGTCGTCGATGGATCACTTGACGGCCATGCCATCTCCGGGATGGCGGGAGTTGCAAACATCGGCACCGACCGTAACTGGTGCGGCCACCCGTTCGGTCAGGCCAACTGGTACGCCTTTGGCAGGTTGGCGTGGAACCACGAACTCAGCTCTGAAGAGATTGCTGACGAATGGATCCGGATGACGTTCGGTAACGATGAAACGGTGATCTCAACAATCAAACCGATGATGATGGCGTCGCGCGAGATCACCGTCAACTATATGACGCCGCTCGGGCTCCATCATATTATGGGAAGAAACCACCACTATGGCCCGGGTCCCTGGGTAGTTGGGGGTAGACCCGACTGGACTTCGGTGTACTATCACCGCGCCGACTCACTTGGTATTGGCTTCGACCGTACCGCTTCCGGCAGCGATGCGGTAGGGCAGTATTTTCCTCCTGTTGCCGAAAAGTTCGGCAGCCTCGAACAATGCCCTGAAAAGTACCTGCTTTGGTTCCATCATGTTCCGTGGGACTATCGCTTGAAATCGGGCGAGACGTTATGGGATGGCATTGTGAAGAAATATTATTCAGGCGTCGACTCAGTACGCTGGATGCAACGTACATGGAACAGCCTGGAAGGTCGCATCGACCCTTACCGGTTCAACCAGGTAAAGATGCTGCTCACCATCCAGGAGAAAGAAGCCGTTCTTTGGCGGAACAGCTGCGTTTTGTATTTTCAGACATTCTCGCGACGACCCATCCCGAAAGGATTGGAGCAACCGGAACATTCACTGGAATATTATATGAAATTGTCCTTCCCCTATGCGCCGGGGATACGGCCGAGATGGTGATGGACAATGAGTGAATGAGTGATTGAGTGAATGGGGTTGGTGGCACCCTTCGGAATAGGCAGTAACCACTCCAAGGAGCACAAACGAGGATGTCAGACAACATAAACACATAAACACGTAAGCACCTTTATTCATCGCACACAAGTAGCTACATAGACAACTTCAACACTTCAACACTTCAACACTTCAACACATAAAAACATGTATTTAATGGAACAGACCATGCGGTGGTACGGACCGAACGATCCGGTTAGCCTGCAGGATATCAGGCAGGCGGGTTGTA
>JAJJPK010000049.1:0-5511 GCA_032907565.1 Cyclobacteriaceae bacterium
GTGAATGAGTGAATGAATCAGTGAATGAGTGAATGAGCGAATGAGCGTTACCGGCTGCTTACGGCAATCTTTTCCGGGTCGTACGATATGCGGGCTCTGCCGTAACCACAAACGCGCGCACCCGCAAGGGTTTCGTATGGCACGCCGACGCACTCGCCGTCGATAATCTGTCGTACACATTCAACCTGCTCACGGATAAATGCCCGGTCGTACGGAAGGTCGTGTCCGGGATAAATGGTATGAAACTCGGCTCGATTGAGAAGTTTGCGAAGGCTTTGCATGTACACCTCTAGAGGAAGAGCGTCCGGCGGGTGAAGCCAGGTCAGGCCATTGTTCGTGTCGCCGGAATACAAAATACCGTCCTTGTGATCAAGAAGGCAGATGCTCCCGGCTGTATGACCCGGTGTGTGAATAACCTCGATCTTGCGGTCGCCCAGGTCAAAAATCTGCCCATCGTGTACAGGCACCAGGAAAACATGATACAGACTATCAGAGACAGGAAACTTCTGATCGTCGGGGACGTCAATTTTTGCCAGGCTCGCTACCGTATACTTTCGCAACTGCTTCTTTCCAAAGAAACGGATCATATCGAAGTCGTCCGGGTGGGCATAGACCTTTGGAAACTGGAAACTGCCACCGCTATGATCCAGGTGCGCGTGGGTATTGATGACTATTAGCGGTAGCGGTGTGATGGTCGCTATGAAGTCTCTCAGGTTCGCTACACCTAAGCCTGTATCGATGAGCATAGCACTGTCACGGCCAGCAATCAGGTACATGTTGTCGATGTCGCCTTCCGATATGCGCCACACGCCGTCGCGCAGCGTGTCGACTTTAAACCATGCTTGTGGAGCAGGAGCGGAGGAAGATTGACTGAAACCCTGGCTGGCGGCAAGGAACAACGCCAGGTTGCCGATGAGTAGAAAAGCGGACCTTTTTTTCATGGCGGTTTCTTCTTTCAACGTTGCACATTGGAGGCAGATACCGACGGCAAGGTAAGTCACTTTTTAATAAAAAGAGTCCCAATTTATCCCACTCCTGTAGACATTCGTCGCCACTTTCTTTAATAAACCGCGTCATGGAGTTCGTTTACCCATCAAGTGGAAAAATATACGCTTCGCCCCGACGGGACAGAGAAAGCACTTTTATCATTTATCCGTTGCAACACGAGCTGGTTCTCCTAGGCTCCACAAGAATGGCATGTGATTTTCGCTCGTTGAAGAACGTGCCTTTCCCTGTCAACCGGGAAAAGGCCTCCATGTGTCACCAAACCGATAAAGAAATGAACCCAGAGAAAGAACCCGCAATTGTTCCGGAACAAAAGACCGGAAAAGAAATAGACGCCACTGCATCCGTTCTGCTTGCCAATGATACTGTTGCCCGCGAGTACTTCACCACGGCTGTAAACCGCCTTCAAACCGTGCGCGAATGGGCTACTTTGGCTGGAGAGCCTTCCGCGGAGTTTGCCCTTACCGATGCGGAGGGCAATGTAGTCGATCGCCCTGTGCAGAAAGGCGATTACCTGAAAATCAAAATCCCCGGTCCCGGTAATCCCGCAGGCGATGGCTACGACTGGGTAAGGATCGAAGAGGTCGAAATCATGTCATCCGAAGACACCAACCGATACGCGTTTCGCGTCCGTCCGGCACGAAACCCGAGCGAACCACAGAGCAGCGTGGCGCATTTTTACTCGGAAGACTCTACCAGCACCTTTAGCGTTACTCGTGACAAGAATGTCGTAACGGCAGCGATCTTCGATCGAAACACAAAGCCAAATACCGAATCCGATTCTGCAGCCGGAAAAGTACGCGACGCCCTGGTTGGCACGGCGGGTATTGTTGCCTTTTCGCGAATTCAATGGCAAAATCTGGTCAACGGATTATTGAAGCGCGACGATTAGGTAGTGCTAACAATTCGGAGTGAGAGGCGCAGAAGATGTTTTGCATTGCAACATTAGCTTATTCGGAACCGGAAAGAATCAGTATACGTACTAACAAACGTCATGGGAAAGAAATGGGAATAGCACTAGCTTGTCACTAGTAGTAAAACGCAATATCAGATCGCTATGAATGAATTACATGATAAGCTGCTTCAAGTACGGGAGGGCCCCTGTCTTTCCGTCATAGTACCTCAATACAGGCTTGCGCCTGAGCGCATGCAAAACCCGGAATTGCTTCGGAAAGCCATTCAAAAAGCGAAAGCCCTCGCGAAGGAACACGAGTTGCCGGACAAACTCATGACCGAACTCGATCGACTGACCCACCAACTCAATGCCCCTAACTACTCCAGGGATGGGGTCGGAATCTTCGTTTCTGAGCCAGTCTCAGGCATCGTATCCTTTCCGTTTCCGGTACAGGAAAGAGTTGTCATTGACAGCTCTTTTGTAACACGAGACCTTTATTATCTTCAGCAACTCAGTCAACCCTATTACGTTGCCGCTATTGGCAAAAAACAAATTCGGCTTTATTCGGCCCACAGAGATATTCTTACGGAAATAACCGACGGCGAGTTTCCGCTCACCTTTGAGGATGAATACGAATATGCGCGCCCCGCGCCTGTATTCGGTCACGGGCGCCAGGAGATGGCGGACGAAAAGAGCAGGATGATCAAAGTGAGAACGCAGTCGTTCTTCCGGGACGCCCACAACGAAATCGCGCGGATTATGGGATCAACACCTGTTCCCCTCATCGTGGCAGGCACCGTGGAGAGTGTGGCCGACTTCAGGCAGCAGGACACTGCCCAGTTGATACGCGGAGAGATTATAGGATCCTTTGACGAATACAATTTCCAGGAACTCAGGGCCAGGGCATTCGAGGCGTTCCTCGAATACCGCCAGAAGGACCTCGCGGAACGAATTGCCATGGTAGAGGAGAATGACGTTCCCGACCGGGTCGCAAGGGGCATACAGAACGTGTGGCTGGCTGCCCAGGCGGGACGAGGGCTAACCCTCCTCGTCGAAAAGGATTATGAAACCACTGGCTACGTTGTCGATGGGTATCCACAACTGTTTCTCAGTGAACCGTCAAGAGAACACAAGACCCTGCCGGCGGCAGTCGACGAGATTATAGAGACTGTGATCGCCAAAGGAGGTAACGTGCTTTTCGCGGACAATGGTGCGCTGGCGTCCCTTGATCGGATAGCACTCCAATTGCGATACTAACAAGACGGCATCCCTACGTATTGAGTATTTCGCCTCCGTTCGGATGCAAGAACTGCCCAGTCATGTAGGTGGAGTCGTCGCTTGCCAGAAATAAGAAGCTGGGAGCGACCTCCGCCGGTTCACCCGCCCGTTCCATCGGTACATCGCTTCCGTGGCTCGCCACCCGGTCGGGCTTGAAGCTGGATACAATGAGCGGTGTCCAGATCGGACCTGGCGCGACGCCATTCACCCGAATCCCTTTCTTAACGAGGTTAGCCGACAAACTGCGCGTGAACGCCACAATCGCTCCTTTCGTTGCGGCATAGTCAATCAGGTGCGGGCTTCCCCGATATGCCGTGACTGAAGATGTGTTGATAATGACACTACCTTTTTTCATGGCAGGCAGTGCGTTTTGTGTGATCCAGAACATTGAAAAAATGTTCGTAGCGAAGGTCTTCTTTAACTGAGGCGTGTCTATATCGGTAATCGACTTGCGCTCATAGTGAATCGCCGCGTTGTTGACAAGGATGTCTATGTGACCTAGTTTTTTGACTGCCGACTTCAGTATCCTCCTGCAGACTGCCTCAGACGCGATATCGCCACTCAACAAGAGGCACCGGCGGCCCAATTCCTCTACCTTTTCCCTGGTTTTTTCCGCATCCTCATGCTCGTTGAGATAAGAAAGCGCAACGTCAGCACCTTCCTCTGCAAACAGGATGGCCACTGCCCTGCCGATGCCGCTGTCTCCCCCGGTGATGAAAGCAACCTTGTTCTCAAGCTTAAAGGGTCGTTCAGGCCGATGCGCCTTGGGCGAAGGTTTCATTTTGGCCTCGCTTCCCGGGCGCGCCTGTGTTTGCGAAGGACGTATCTTCTTTTTCTCTTTCTTTGCCATACCGGATCAGAAATCGCTGAGCAAGCTTATTTTTTTTGTGATTTCTTTTTCTTGGGAACCTTGGCCCCTTTCTCACGGGCCTCGGAGAGACCGATCGCTATCGCCTGCTTCTTGCTTGTAACCTTGCGGCCACTGCCCGATTTCAGCGTACCTTTTTTCCTCTTACGCATCGCACGCTTTACCGACTCCTGCGCCTTCTTTGAATACTTTGCCATAACTCGATACATTTTTTTCAACAATCATGTCTTCAAGTGTGAATGGAAAAACCATGCCGGAATGTCTTGACGTGTTGAAGTGCCTGCCCGACTGCCCAACGTCACTGAAGAACTTAGGGTACGGTAGACGGTCAGGCGGGTTGAAGTTTGCCGTTCGCCACTTGACTGCTGAGAATCGGATGTGCATGCGTCGGCCTCAAATACTGATGCCAGGAGTAGCAATAAATGCGGCAACATGTTGTGGAGTTTTCTAACCATGCGAGCAGGACAAAGCTCAATGGGACTTCCAGAAACGGAAGTGGCACGAAATTTCTATAAACATCTAATGCCTGTCGTGTCTGGATATCCTGAACGGGATTAAGACCAATCACACTCCTTTCAACCGGTGGTCGCCGACCCGGCCGTTGGGTTGAAAGGCAAAAGACAGGTGGGGCTCTTCGGAGCCCCTCAATTTCGACCCTAATGCTTACATCTTATGGACAGCTCAATCACCATACGCGCGGAATCCTTTCAGTTCAAGGATCTGGAAGAAGGTTATCCGCTACAATTACGCACAACAGTATCCTCAAAGAAACTCCGGAACCTGCAAAAGGGGTCGCGGGTACGTGTTGTGCATGAGAACTCCCGTCTTGATGCAACGCTGATCGACGACCCGATCCTGGTTGGCGAAGGGGTGGGCGGAACCGATAACGCTGAAGTTTCAATAGAAGTGTTAAAAGCTTCGGAAGCGTAGGCGCCAATTGTAAAAAGTATTTTACAGTCGGGGAAAATTTTTCCGTTCGCGTCTCGTGACATCGTCAGTGTCAATCATTAACCGTCGAATAAAGGTCTAACGCGATCGCAATGTAGTGGCACGGTTTTATAAATGCACTTACCCAAATAAGAAGTAGAAGAAACGTAAATGTGAGGACCATGGAAAACGAAAAATTGGTAGATGTATTGAATGATCTCATTCGGATCAACAACGACCGCATCGAAGGCTATACAAAGGCCACCGAAGAGTTAAGTCAACCCGGCTACGACAACGCACGGCCGATGTTCCTTGAGCGAGTCAACGAAAGCGGTGTATTCGTAAACGAGTTATCCTCGGCAGTGATGCGCCTTGGAGGTGAACCAGCTGAAAACACAACTACGTCTGGCAAGTTGTATCGTACTTGGATAGACCTGAAGACGTCTTTCACTGGTGGAAGCGCAAAGTCCGTTTTTGAATTGTGCGAATTTGGTGAAGACGCAGCTCTTAAGGCCTATGACGAGGCGTTGGATGAGGA
>JAJJPK010000050.1:0-23142 GCA_032907565.1 Cyclobacteriaceae bacterium
GTCCTCCGCTGCGGGGTCGGCGGGTGGACGGTAGGCGACGCTCCGCCGGCCGGCGTTGATCGCCTCACGCAGGGCGAGGGCGGCCTCGCGGGGCTCGTCGGCGTACATGATGCCGCGGGAGGCGTTGATGAGGAACGAACCCTTGTACCGGAGAAAATTACGGTATGCAATCAGCAGGTTATGTCGGATCATGATTAAAGGATTAACAGGATAAAATAATCTTAATGCCTTGATAAACTCCGGCCGGAAGTATCGGATCACGTTCCAAATGAATCTTAACCTCGCCTTTCGGGGCGATGCTGCATATTGCCTTTCGAAGATCTCCGTCAAGTCACCCTCGATCTCCTCGATATAATCCTCCCGGCAAAACCAGCGAAGGAACTGTAGCGCTCTTTTCGGCGGCGATGGCTTCATATGCTTGAGATTTCTCTGGAACCACATAGGACATAGAACACATAGAGGTCACATAGATGAATGGACGCACACCGTGCGTCCCTACCAGGTATAGGTCACGGATAGCGTTTGCGTGATCCGTGACAATCAATACACGACATCGCATCGTTTGCACTATACCGTTCAACCTGCCCGACTGCCCAACGATGTGTTGACGTCTCACAATCGCTAATCGGGCAGGCGGGTCTTCAACTCTTCAATTCTTCAATCTTTCTATCCAAAGGATATCTTCGGTATCTGCTGATACAAACTCGTCCTAAGCGCATACTGCCGGTCAAGTACCTTTTTTCCGAGTGCTGTGATGGAGTAGAATTTCTTCCGTCGTCCTCCCCGCTCGTTGGTGATGCCACCGAATCTCGACCGGACGAACCCTTTATCTTCCAACCGCTTCAATGCCACATGCACGGCGCTGATGTTGACCTTTTTTTGCAGTTTTTCTTCCAGATTTTCCAGGATGAGAACACCGTACGCCTCATTGTGAAGCGCAGCTACGATGAGCAGGACCAATTCCTCAAACTCTCCCAGTGAATGATTTTGTACGGACATGATTTTACGTTGAATGCGCGAATTCATGAAATCTACGCACGCAGATTTACTTAACAAACGTGAAAATAATACGTTTGTTTCACATTTGATAAGTAAATGATCGATTTTCCCGTCACGAAGCCCAGGGAACCCTACAGTCACGAAGTGTAGGACACCGTACAGTCACGAAGTGTACTGTACGGCACGGGACACTCCATGAAGGTATAGCCCGCATTTTTCATTTCATTGTATCTGTTCAAAATGCCCGTTACCAATCGCGGTATCCCATGATTAGGACGCTCTTTCTTCTCTTCCCCTTGCTCTCCGTGAGCTTATATGCACAGCAACCGGCGGAAAGACTCAACCGCGGCATCGTCGCCGTCCGGCAGGATGAAACCAAGGCATTTATTTCCTGGAGGCTGCTGAAGGAAGATCCGCCTAATGTTGGATTCAATGTATACCGCGTTACTGCAGGCGGAAAACCCAGAAAGCTCAACAGGACGCCTATCATGACAGTTACCTGGTTTGCCGATGCGACTGCCGACTTCAATAAACAAAACGCGTGGTTCGTACGGCCCGTCGTGAACGGAAAGGAATTGCAAGACAGCGAGCAATATGCGCTACTGGCGGGCTCACCGCCACAACAGTACATTACCGTACCGTTGAAAACACCGGAAGGATACACACCCAACGACGGATCGGTTGGCGACCTGGATGGCGATGGCGAATACGAGCTCGTTATCCACATGACCGGCCGCGGCCGGGACAATTCGCACCGCGGAATGACGGACGAACCGATCCTCCAGGCCTATGAACTGGATGGCACATTATTATGGAGTATCAACCTCGGCAAGAACATCCGGGAAGGCGCACACTATACACAATTCATGGTATACGACCTGGATGGGGATGGCCGCGCTGAAGTAGCGTGCAAGACGGCTGATGGCACGATAGATGGAAAAGGCCAGGTGATAGGCGATCCCGACGCGGACCACAGAAATGAACAAGGGTACATTCTTAGAGGACCCGAGTATCTTACCGTGTTCGACGGGCTAACAGGTGCTGCTCTTCATACGACGGACTTCATCCCACCGCGTCATCCCGACACCCTTACGCCTACCGCCGACGAGCTCAAAGAGATCTGGGGCGACGGGTATGGCAACCGCTGCGACCGGTTCCTCGCCTGCATCGCTTACCTCGACGGTAAGCGTCCCAGCCTTGTCATGACCCGCGGATACTATACGCGATCGGTTCTTACCGCGTGGAATTTTGATAACGGTAAGCTGACGCGGCTGTGGACGTTCGACAGTCACGACGGCACACCGGGCAATCTCGCGTATGCGGGTCAGGGCAACCACAACATTAGCGTTGCCGATGTAGATGGCGACGGTCGGGATGAAATCATTTACGGCGCCTGTGTCATTGACGACAATGGTAAGGGTTTGCATTCGACCGGACTTGGTCATGGCGATGCACTGCATGTCTCCGATCTCGACCCCGATCGTCCCGGCCTCGAAGTCTTCGATATTCAGGAGCGGTTCGACGACGCCGGCATGCATATGCGCGACGCGCGTACGGGTGAAATATTATGGAAGAAGCCTTCGGTACAAGCCGGCCCCGACGGCGAAGGTCCGGGCCGCGGCAACGCCTTTGACATCGATCCTCGCTATCCCGGCGCCGAGTGTTGGGTTTTCGGAGGGGGTATCCGCGGATTGTACTCAGCCAAAGGTGAGCTGATCACTGAAGTGACACCGGGCTCCTGCAACTTCGGCATCTGGTGGGATGGCGATTTGTTGCGGGAACTTCTTGACCGAAACCGCATCATGAAATGGAGTTGGAACACGAACAGTCTGGACACGCTGCTCGTCGATCCCGAATGCACCTCCAACAATGGATCGAAGGCAACACCCGTGTTAAGCGCCGACCTTTTTGGCGACTGGCGAGAAGAAGTTATCTGGCGCACCACCGATAATCAGTCCCTCCGCATCTACATCACTACCATTCCAACCGAACACCGCATCGTGACGCTCATGCAGGATCATGTTTACAGACTCGGCATAGCGTGGCAGAACGTCGCGTACAACCAACCACCGCATAGCAGTAGGCAGCCCTAACCGGATACTACAGGATGCGTAATATTGACACTTTTGAGAATTTCCTTATGCGATCGCACATATTGTTCAGCAAGTATTCCCTTTTAACCCACTACTATGGATTGGAGAACTCTACAATCATTTGGGTGGGTCCGGATGTTATTGCTTACAGTTATCTTGGCCGGAAGTGCGATTTGCTCATTTGCACAAAGTCAAACGATCACTGGGAAAGTATCCTCATCTGAGGACAATCTGGGCCTACCAGGAGCGAACGTAATTATCAAAGGCACCTCTCGCGGAACCGTAACGGATGCTAATGGTAACTACAGCATTGAAGTTACGGCAAGCGATGCCATCCTGGTCTTCAGTTCGATCGGATATGCGACGATCGAGGAGCCAGTAAACGGCCGCACCGTTATCAATGTCACCTTAGCTCAGGACATCACGCAGCTCAGCGAAATTGTAGTCGTAGGCTACGGCTCCGTAAAGAAGAGCGACGTGACGGGCGCACTTTCCAGGGTAACGGCAGACGTTATCCAGGAAAGGCCCTCGCAAAACCTGTTTCAAGCACTGCAGGGTAAGGCTGCAGGTGTTAACATCTCTTCAAACTTCAAACCCGGAGAACTCCCTGTTGTTCGGGTGCGTGGTAACCGATCGCTGGAAGCGGGAAATGATCCGCTCTATGTTATCGACGGTATTCCCTTAGTGTCAGGAAGCATCAGCGACATCAGCCCCAACGACATTGCCTCGATTGAAGTGTTGAAAGACGCGTCGGCCACGGCCATCTACGGGTCGAGAGGCGCGAACGGTGTTGTCCTGATCACGACGAAGAGAGGCACAGCCGGTCAGTTAAACATTACTTACAACGGTACGGTATCCCTCGATTCGTACAAGTCGCTAACCGACTGGATGAATGGCGGCGAATACATCGACCGCTGGCGATTGAGCTTGATGAATGGCGGGCTTTATAATACAGCCCAGTTTACCGACTTCAATACGCCGGTCGTTTTGGGATATCCCGACCCTAACGAAGACATCGCCCGGATGGGCCTGGCCCAGGATCCTATTGCGATGCAATCGGTGCTAATGGGGTACGAGTGGGAGGACCAGATTGGAGGTACGGTTCGGATGCGAGCAACTACCGCCGAAGAACAGGCGATGGGATGGCCCGCACAAGTCCCAGTTTATAACTCAGCCAACATCAGGAGTTACGACTGGATCGACGATGCCGTACGCCAAGGTGTGACCAACAATCATCAGATCGCCATCTCGTCGGGAAGCGAAACGTCCAACCTTTACCTGTCGTTCAACTACTTCGACCAACTCGGCGTGCAGCGCGACCAGGATTACGAAAGGTTTACAGCCACCATTAATGGCGACATCAAACCCAATGACTGGTTGACGGTGGGCGCATCGGCCATAGCATCTCTCTCTATTCAGAATTATGGCATCTTCGGGCCGAACACGTCCAACACGGGATCGAAAGACCTCTACTCCCGCGCTACGGAACAGTTCCCATATGCGCTTCCGACTGGCCCGGATGGCAAGTGGATCAGAAACGCTGGCGGAAACCTGTCGCTCTGGAATCCCCTGATCGATATCGACCAGGCTGTCAATGAACGGAGAGCTTCCTCGGTAATGACCAACCTGTTTGCGGAAGTAAAGCTCGCGCCGTGGCTCCGGTACAGGGTCAATGTCGGCGGCCAACTGCGCAACTACCGCGTTGGTACATGGACCGGCCCGGACGCAACGAGCCACCTGACAAACCGACCCAACACAGCAAGCTACAGCAACGAAGAACGCTTTTCGTGGGTGATGGAGAACCTTTTGTTCATCGACAAAACGTTTGCCGAAGTGCACAAGATTGGCATCACCTTACTGCAGTCCGCTCAGAAATTCCGCAGAGAAAACATCAATGCCCGGGTATCGAGCACTATTTACGACATCAGTTATTGGTATGACCTGGCCTCCAATACCAACGGATCGCCTGATGGTTATGGCACAGGCTTCAGCGAAAACACGCTCATGTCGTGGATGGGTCGCATCAACTATACGCTGGCAGACAAGTACCTTTTGACCGCCACGGGGCGGTACGACGGTGCCTCCGTGCTGGCTCCCGGTCATAAGTGGGATTTCTTCCCCTCGTTCGCCGTGGCCTGGAAGATGCATGAGGAGCCTTTCATGTCAGGCATCAGCTGGCTGAATGAATTGAAGCCCCGCGTAGGCTACGGAGTGACGGGCAACTCCGCCGTTGATCCTTATTCGACCTCCGGACCTTTGAGCCGAAACCCGTATGTATTCGGATCCGTGCCGGCCATCGGATATTTGCCGCAGCTGGTGAGGAACCCGCTGCTGGGATGGGAAAAAACAGCTCAGGTTAATGTCGGCGTCGACTTTGCGATCATCGGAAACAGGATATCCGGTTCACTGGAATACTATGAAGCAAACACAAGCGACCTGATCCTCAGGAAGGACCTTCCGGCCGTGTCGGGTTACGTACAGAAACTTGAAAACATCGGTAAGACCCGCAACCGCGGATTCGAGGTGACCGTGACGACCCTGAACATTGAAAAAGGGGATTTCAGCTGGACCACCGATCTGAACTGGGCTGCTAATCGCGAAGAGATCGTCGAATTGTTGGACGGCAAAGAAGACATGCTGGCTCAACGCTGGTTCATCGGTCATCCGCTACAGGTATACTATCAATATGCGAACGACGGAATCTGGCAAAATACAGCCGAAGATCTGGAAGAGATGTCCAAGTTTAACGCGAACGGTCACCGCTTCTATCCTGGAACCATTAAGGTCGTGGACCAAAACGGTGACTACAGGATCAGCGCCGATGACATGGTGATACGTGGATCGAACCGCCCGGACTGGTCGGGTGGTATTACGAACACCTTCCGTTATAAGAACTGGACATTAAGTTCATTCATCTATGCACGCGTCGGTCAAACATACTTTGGCGGATACCCCAACTCCTATGGAGGGGTTTGGCCTAACGGAAGGGTAGAGAACGACGTGTGGTCGTGGGACAACCCCGGCGGCCGGTGGCCGATGCCGAATTTCGGCAATGTTGAAAACATCACGGCTGCCATGCAATACCACGATGGATCCTTTGCCGTAGTCAGGAATATCTCGCTCAACTATAACGTGCCTACAGCGTGGCTGCAGCGCATATCGGTGAAGGACTTAAGTCTCAACGTCCAGGTGTTGAATCCGTTCATCTTTGGAGGCGACATCGTACAAATGGGGCTGAACCCGGATGACGAAACCAACTGGGATCGCGCTTCATCGAACACCAATCCTCTGGGAGGTACGAACAACAATACGATTCTGCCTCAAAGTATCGTGTTTGGTATACGAGCTGGATTTTGACAGGCGTTTCGCCACAACAAAAAATTCAAGACATGAAAAAATATATATTACTACTCCTGATGACGACGATAGCGTTCTCTTGCCAGGATTTCCTGGAAGAGAAGCAAGTGTCGACGCTCACCCAAGACTACTTTAATACCGAAGGGGGGCTCGATGCGTTCATCAAAGGGCTCTACGTTTATGCACGGGTAAAGCATGAATGGGACGCCAACGGTGCGAAGCTGATAGAACCGGAAACTGACGCGTACATGCATACGAACGCGACGCTGGCACGCTATCAAGCCGGCGGTTACGGAACGGACGTCAGCACCATAGCGGGCAACATCAACAACTTCATAGGAGCAGCCAACTCGAGTTACGCTCCTATGGGAACCTACCCGCACATCAACAATTGTAACATAGCGCTCGATATCCTGGATAATGTACGGCCAGGCAAATTTGGAACGGATGAGGCGTATAACCGGACACGAAAAGCCGAAGTGTTGTTTCTTCGTTCGTGGGCTTACTACCTCATCTCGAATCAGCTGGGCGATGTACCGCTCCTGCTGACCCCGAAACGCGAGGACAATGGAATCTATTACTATCCGAAATCTTCAATTGAGGATGTCTACAAACGGATCATCGCGGATATGCGCTTCGCGTACGACAACCTGCCGGAAACGCAATCGGACCGTGGCCGCGTCACTAAATGGGCGGCGGGTCACTTCCTGGCCAAGTTGTATCTCAACCGAGCCCAGGCTGCAGGATTCCAAAACGGTCCGCAACACCTCGCCATGTTGTACAAGGGCAACGTATCGACCGATCTTGATTCTGTCATTTACCTTACGACTGAAGTGATCAATGCCATGGGCGGCCCGGGAGGTCTGGCGCCCGACTATTGGACACTTTTCGATCCGACGGTATCGGAGAGTTCACCGCACAAAGAAGTACTCTGGGCGGCGCAATTCGATATCAACACGTCCCTCAATGGACGTTTCGGAGGAAACCGCTCATGTAACTATCACACCGGTGACTACACCTTCCAAACAGGCGTGACCCGGGCTATGGCCTATGGGCGTCCGTTCGGAACTTATAAGCCTACCGACTGGGCATACGACAACTTCCGCGACAAGGTGAACGATTCGCGTTACTACAAGACGTTCCAGTATGAGTACATCAGCAACATGCCTGCGTCTACGAGCACTTCGTATACGTGGTCGCAAGCCGCTGCCGACTGGTGGAATGCGAACAAGCCGGCCGACCAGCCTACGGTCAACGTGGGCGATAAGCGCATCCTGCCGGAAAAACGCGCCCTCACCTACCTGGAGAACCACAAGGACGAAGCACTTGACTCCGCCATGGTGATGAGCCTTCCGTATCAGTTTATGGTACGCTGGATCCAATCTTCAAAAACCGGCAACTACTACTATAGGATCTTTATCGATGGCTCCAGCATGGGGCTTGCTGCCGGACGGACTGCTCCTTATCTGTCGTCCAAGAAATTCGTCGACCCGACTCGTGGGGGTAGCGCCAGCGAGGCGAATTTCAACAGTGAGTCGGGAACGCGGGATGCCATCCTCATGCGCCTGGCAGAGACCTATTTGATTCGTGCTGAAGCTTATGGACGTCAAGGCCAGTACGCGTTGGCTGTTGACGACATCAACGTCATCCGCGAGCGCGCGGCCTACAAGGGCGGCGAGAGCCGTCCGTCAGTACTGATCGAGTGGGAACCGCAGGCTGCTTCGTTGCCGGCTGAAGAACTGGCCGCACCCTATGTTGTTTCTGCAAGCACGCTCGACGCGATCCGCGTAACCGAGAATCACTTTACACCGGGCACGCCGGAAGCTGACAACGAGGGCTACATCCCTACGGTCGCGACAAAAGAAGACATGTTCATCCATTTCATCTACAATGAAAAGGCAAGGGAGTTCCTGTCAGAAGGCCTCAGATGGGAAGATTTGCACAACGCCGGGATTCTCTATGAACGAACCATCTATAACAACCAGATGGCTTCTCCTCTGACCGGGCTGTGGGATACGGCTACAAACATTGAAAATGGCAACGGTCAGGATGGCAACGGCAAAGGGCAGATGGAACCGCACCACACGTTCCGTCCCTGGCCGAACCAATACCTGTCGCTGCTTACGGATGAAAACGGAAATCCGCTCGATCAAGAAGCACGGCAGCAATACCAGAATCCTGGCTATTAAAATACGTTTCGCTTAGGTTAACTGGGGCCACCATAAAATGGTGGCCCTTTTCTTTTGTAATTCCATGATCATTCTTCCACCAGGTAGCTGGGATCAATGCGAAAGCGATCGAAGCGTGTCAAATCGTTCTGTTCGATAATGGTTCGGAGCTGACGGATGTAGTCGGTTCCTCGTTCCGAATACCGCCCGAGGTATGGAAGAAGGCGCAAGGGGTCATTGGTATCCAGTCTCGCTCTGCGCAGGCCCCGATAGGCCCTGGCTGAGCCCAGCGTTCTGAAGTAATCCTGGATGGATTGGGCAAAGTTGTCGTATGACCTGACATAAATCTCAACGCTGTCTCTCATCAGTCCAGCCTTCACCCTCGGCTCGTCTGCATTGTACGACCAAATTCCAAACACATTGTTGGCCTCGAGAAAAAACCTGGATCTCCCCCATCCAGTCTCAACAGCAGCCTGTGCCAGCACGATGCTGTTGGGAAGCGTGACCATCCGTGTAAGGAGATTTTCCGGATCTGACGCGTTGTACCAACGCCTTTGTGTTTCATAGAACGCGCTGTCCTTGGCTGTCCACCGTTCCTTCTTTAGCAGGTAGGCAATCTGCGCAGCTTCCTGTTCAAGCGAATGCTTCACGATCAGAATGGAGGGAAGCAAAGCGGATATAAAAAGCGTTTTGGTCCGCTCGGTGTGGATGTTTTCCAAACCGGGGATATGGCTATAGAGGATGGGTTGTACCAGGGAATCGCTGACGGGAACGATCTGACTTAGCGAGTCGACGCGTATTTCAGTAGTCCGGATGGCATACTTCCGAAGGCCTTCCTCTTCGGAATAGATATGGATCACGACAACGGTTGCGAGTGCCACGACCAGGAGACCGGCCAGCCAGCGAACATCTACTGGCCGGGACTCATCGGATGTTACCTTTCCGGAGACTTCTTCCATAGAGCAAAAATACGGAACAATGCGCGAGTCTTTTCAACGTTTCGACACCCTGGCAAGAAAACTCACCATGTCAGGTGTGTCCAAACAAGCGAACAAAGGCATCCTTACGACGGGCAGAGAGGTTAACAGCGTCCCCATTGCTCATTACAAGGTAGCCGCCATCACCTTTCACGTAACGTGCCACCTCGGAAAGATTTACAAGAAACGAATTATGAACCCGAAAAAAACCATAGTCGCCCAGCAAGTTCTCGTACTCCTTCAGGTGTTTGCTAACCAACAATCTGCCACTATTCTTTAAGTGAAAAAGCGTATAGGAACCCTCGGCCTGACAGTAATAAATATCCGAAACCCGGATGAATTCCAGGCCTTCGGCTGTAGCGAGTGCAATAGTCTGATCCAGCTTCGACTTGCCGAGGTTTCTCAGTAGCGTGGTAACTTTCAGATTCTCGGCATCCCGCTCCTTCTTTTGCATTACCTTTCTGACGGCCTCTTGTAGCTCGTCCACATCGATTGGTTTCAGCAGATAATCCAGCGCGCTGAATTTTATCGCTTTCAATGCATAATGTTCGAAGGCCGTCGTGAAAATGACCTCAAAATCAAGCCCATCGCATTGTTCCAGCAATTCGAATCCGTTTCCTCCCGGCATTTCAATATCAAGAAAGAGTAAATCGGGCCTCCTGGTGCTGATCTCTCTTACGCCATCCGCAATGTTATCGCTACGCCCCACCACTTGCGTGTTCGGGCAATAGTCCCGCAGCAGGTTCTCGAGTGACATCCTGCTGTGTGGTTCATCCTCAACAATGACGACGCGAATCATATCGTCCTCTCCTTTAATCGTCATACTGATCCGGGATCGTAATTGTAACCTTAGTTCCGCTGGAGCGCGAGGTTTCGTTTAAGTCCTCAATCCTTACGAGTGTCTTTCTGCTTTGCTTCCTGTTCAACAAGGTGAGTCGTTGCTCAGCCAATGCCATCCCTCTGGGCCGGTGGTCTGTCCTGGTACCATTAAAGCGCTTTGCTAGTTTCATACCCACGCCATTGTCTTCCACCACGCAGCAGACGTTGGCGCCTGATCGTCTCAGGCTAATGCATAGCCGTCCGCCCGACGCCCTATGTCGTAAGCCGTGTTGAATAGCATTTTCCACGTAGGGTTGCAACAGCAAGAACGGCACTTCGACGTTGTGGACATCAAGGTCTGGGTCAACGGTAATTTCATGTTCAAATCGTTGTCCAAATCGCAATGCCTCCAATTCGATGTAAAGCTCCAACAATCTTAGCTCATCGGCGAGGGGTACAATGGTATTCACGGAATTTTCCAGAACCTGTCGTACCAATTGAGAGAACCGAGACAAGTATTTCAAAGCACTATGCTTGTCGTTGGCAATGATAAAGTGCTGGATACCATTGAGACAATTAAAGATAAAATGCGGATCCATTTGCGCTCTAAGCATCCGCTTTTCGAGTTCTTTGTTTACTTCTTCGATTTCACGATTCTTGTTCGCAATTTCGCAGTTCTTCGTCGCGAGCTCCTCCTGGGCACGCCTTTTTAAGGTGTATCGCTTATAGAGGACAACCGCCATTCCCGCCATAAAAAGAAACGCGATTATGAGGCTTATTCTAACCCGCTTCTCCCCCTCCGACTGAACTTCGAGCAACTCAATCGCTTTGCTTTGGGCTAGCAACTCCTTCTCCTTTTGTTCGGTTTCATACTTGACCTGCAGCTCGCTCAATTGCCGTGTTTTCTCCGCATTCAGGAGGCTGTCCTTCAATGCTACGAACTGCTGATGAATCTTTAGAGATTGATTGTATTTACCCAACTCCTCATATACAGCTGACAGTGTCTTTAAGGCATCTGCTTCTTCCGGTTTAATGCGGCTATCCTTGGCTACAGCAACACTACGGATGGCGTATGACAACGCTTCCTCTGTCTTGCCCGATTTGCGTAGCATTTCGGCCATATCACGTAAAAGTATGGTCAAACCGAAATTGTACCCGATGGCCTCCCGTATCGAAAGCGACTTTTTGTAGTACGTCAGCGCTTCCTGGTAATACCCTCGTTCATTATGCACGTCGCCGATATTACGATAGCTCAATGCTGTACCTTGCTCATCACCCAGCCGCTGCTTGATTTCGAGTGCCCGTTGAAAAAACAACAACGCGCTGTCGTAGGCTCCCTGGCTGCGATACAACAAGCCCAGGTTGTTGGATACTACGCTCTGCTTTTGGATATCACCCTTCTTTCGTGCAAGGTTTTCATAAGCATGGAAGTAGAATATGGCGCTGTCGTATAGCTGCTGCTGTCTGAAAAAGAGGGCCAAACTGTTAAAGGAACCATACAGCGACGCAGTATCTGTCAATTTGAGCCGCATGGCCAGAGCGCGGTGAAAAAACAGGTGGGCCTCCTTTGTGTTACCACGCAACTGGTGGGAGTTGCCAATATTGTTCAATGTATTCGCCCAAAGTCTCTCTTCTCCCGCACCTTTCAGCACCGGTAGTGCGGCGTGAAAGTTCTCAAGTCCACGGGCATAATCTCCCATGATCGTGTAGCATATGCCCGCCTGGTTGAGCGCCTCTCCTTCTCCCTTCTGGTACCCGACTTGCTTCGCCAATGCAATTGCCTCCGTTGCGTAGTGCAGCGCATTTTCGGGACTCTTATGTTTCAATTCCCACGCTAGTTTATTCAGCACATTTACTTTAAGGGTATCCGACAATTCAGGCCGTTCAAGTAAGGCTGTGAGGCTGTCTTCGATTTGTGCCGCTGCTATCAGGGGAGCAATGAGCACTAGCAGCAATATCGGGGTGGTAGGGTTCAAATCATCTGGGCACGGATGATACTGGAATTTGCGAATTTTACGGCTAAGTTTCAACACCGTAATTAGCCCCCCCACAGCGTTTCGGTGCGGTCTGCTGGGGCCTTGTACGTTGTAACGGTATTTCGATATCCACACCCGTAGGTACCCATTCCACCTGGATAGGCATGCCGAATAGCTTGTTTATTAGGTGAATACGTTCGCGTATTGCATGCCACGACGTGCTGGCAAAGGGCGGCTGGGAAAACTCCGGCTGAACGTCACCGTCGCGTAGCAGAATCCTGATCCTGCAAATGATTTTCTTCTCTTGTGCAACAAATTGGACATTTAAATGACTGTGTGATTTACGCGCGAGAATACCCTCCGCCAGAATCCGTTCGACGAAAGGCTGAATGAGTAAGACGGGAATTTCAGTATCCTATATATTGACGTGGGGATCAACTATCAAAGTAAAATCGAATCGCTCGTTGACGCGCATTCTTTCCAG
This sequence comes from Cyclobacteriaceae bacterium, assembly GCA_032907565.1. Taxonomy (GTDB): domain Bacteria; phylum Bacteroidota; class Bacteroidia; order Cytophagales; family Cyclobacteriaceae; genus ZC4RG29. The sequence goes on from JAJJPK010000050.1 coordinate 12,874, forward strand.
CCTCAGATACGCCTCCAGGATTTCGAGTTCGCACGCGACGGGCAGAAACGACTGGTCGGACGTATCAAGCGTAGTGCGGATAAAACGGCTGAACAGGGACAAAAACCTAATTGCCTCCGTCACCTTCTGTTCCGTGATGAAATACTGAATGGCATTGAGCGCGTTGAATATAAAGTGGGGATTCATCTGGGCCCGCAACGCCTTAAGCGACAGTGCCGAAAGTTCCTGCTGCGCATGAAATAGGGTTTCCTGATGCGTTTTCTTTTCAGACTCAGCCCTTGCACGCATCAGCTTATTCGCGCATAGTGACGCCACGAGGCGCAAGGTGTTCAGATGTCGTTCTGAAAAGAAATTCCGCGCTGTGTGCTCGGAGTCTATTACGCCGATAACTTTATCTTCAAACAATATCGGTACAGAAATTTCGGAGTACCGAAAGGCATCATCACAAATATACCGCGCATCCCTTGACGTATCAGAAACAATCTCGGCCACCCCGGTCTTGGCTACTGATCCAACGATACCACTACCTACTGGAATCTCGATAGGACGGTAAATAGTGTAGTCCTTGGGACTTTTAGGACCGTACGCTGCCTTCTGTACAAGCATTTGCCTATCTTCATCCAGGAGATAGATGACACAATCTTCAAAGCCAAGGCGCGAGATGCAATTGCGGACCAGGTCCCACAGTACCTCTTCTTCCGTATTTTGGCCAAAGAGTGAAATAGCGAAATAGTTGATTATCTCTTCGATATGGTCGTGCCGCTCCCCGGGCAATTCGTTACCTTCCTTCATCTTATTGCTCAAACACGACGTTCACTTGTTGGCTGAACGCGGACTCGGTGCCGTCGGAGAACAAAACTTTCAGAGCATACACATATCCCTGTCCGTTGCGGTAAAATTTATTGTCGACAAACGTTCTCGCCGTACCCTTCACCGAGGCGTAACTATGGAGGGCGGATCCTTCAAGTCCGCGATAAATCACAAACTTGTACTCACCCGGTTCGTTATAGTCCCACGACAGGGCGAATCCCTTCGATGTCTTGTCAAATACTCCGTTGAAGTTTTGTACCGGGGGTCTCGTAGGCAACGACGAGGTTACTACAATGGGCTGTGTTTTGCCGGAGACGAGACCTGAATGATCGATGGCCTCCAAAGCATAAGCGTATGTTTTGGCCGGATCAATGGACACGTCACGGTAGATGCCAGTGGTATCTACCAAGGCTACCAACTGCCATTCTGCAGTACCTTCCTTTCGGAACAGCAGGTGCTTCGCAACATCGTTGCTGTGGCTAGGCACATAGTTGATCTCGATAGTGTCCTGCAATACGGAATAACCGTGGATTATAGGTTTGACCGGAGGTACATAGTCGGGTCGTTCAAGTTCGAGCACATCAGAGAATTCAGATGGATTATAATTGAAGTCAAATGCGGCTACCTTGTAGTATACTTTCCTGGTGAGCGTCTTCAAAGAAATTGTGTCCATGTAGAAATTTCCCGGTATCGGTGCGTTCGTAACCTGGATATATTCGGCATCAGGATGGTCTGCGCGATACACTCGATAGCCCATGAGATCCTCATCGCTGCCCAGTTCCCATGCGAGCGATACGATACCGAGGGTGTCTATGTCGCCAATGAGATTGCGCGGTGGTACCGGGGGCGTGTAGTCCTTCAATACGGCCATACCCACTACACTCATGTTTTCGTTTCCGGACCGGTCAACCGCTATAACGGTATAGAAATTGGGTCCATGGGGAATGGCCCCCTCGTCGACATATTCCCTGACACTCGTATTCAGCGGAGCTGTATTCAGTTTTTCAAAGGGTCCGTGAATACTGCGGCCCCGCCCGATGAAATATCCAGCATGATCCGGTGCCACGGGGTTATCCGTCCACGTTACTTTCACGCGCTTTTCGTCCAGGCTCTCGACCCGAATCACTGAAGGTGGCGCTGGTGCATTCAAATCCCGCGTTTCTGCCTTAACGATTTCGGAATACGCTCCGTAGTCGGCGAAGCTTGTAATGCCGCGAACGCGATAGTGATAAACCTTACCGTATCCGGTAACCTGGTCGACGTAGACATGTTCAGTACCCAGGCGCTCATCCTCAATAGTCTTGAATGGGACTTCATTAAGTGCATTGAAGGTCTTACCATCTTCGGAGCGTTCGACAAAATACCCAGAGAACTTTCGATCGTTGTCGCCTTTATCCCACCGGATTTCTATTTCCCCGTCCCTGCCTTCTGCCACCACATCCATAACGGGCGTGGGCTTGTAAGTGTCAGCAACCTTTTGCTTGGCAACACCGGGAACTACGGTGACGGGATTCGGCTCCGGAACGACGCTTACTCTATAATAATAGGAGGCATCCCGTTCAATGTCTCTGTCTACCCAACGAAACGCCAGACCGTTGCCTGCCTGAATGGAAAATTCCGCACAATAGAGGGCCAGCGCGAGTCGGTTTCGCTCCTCTTCTGAGGCCAGCAATTTTTGGCTGAATGAGACAGCTTCCTGCGGCTTCATCATCACCGTTCCCAGCATCACCTGGGCTGCCGTGGCAACGTGTACGTTGGTTGTATCTGTTCTTCGCTTCCACTCGCTGAGCGAGTAGGGTTTCAGGGGACTATTCGTAACTACTCGATAGTCGCGTTCCCCAAGTTTTTTCCGCTCTATCCTATAACCGTTCCTGGCGGCCACTTTCCACAAGTGTGCAGACCCTGGCGCCCAACGAAGAACAACCGAATCTCCATACGACACAGTCACAAGATAGATGGTGTCCGGCCTGGCCGTCTGAGCACCGGCCAGCGAACTCGCAGCAACGAAGAGAATTGTGGCAAATGTTTTCATATCAGTTACCCGGATTGAGAACGGAATCGAGACTGTAGACAAAGTCCACTTCCGTCTTGTCGTTTCCGAGACGGAAGACGTAATCACCCGAAGGACGTGGTTTATACCACCATGTATTATTGATCCAGCTCTTGATCCCCGGGTAGAAGCAGTTTGTAGTGTTGTCGTTGTTATTTTCGCTACCCTCACATTCAGTGAAGGATGTGCCCTCCTCGCGGTCATTCATATCATACACGTACTTCTGTAACAGATAGAAGTCGCGCATGGCGACCCACTCTGTGTAATCGATTATCGCAAGGTGTTGTTTGCTGGCAGTTCCAAAATGAGTCGTGCCCTGAATTCCCGGGTTAACCTGACCATACAAGTTTGCCTGAAAATTCAAGCCCCCTGCCGGCACGCCACCCTGGTTGCCATCACCGTCAGCCGACTTGCCCTTGTTGATTGCTTTTTGAATGGCATCGGCCTCCAGCAGGGAGGTCTTGAACCACGTGATACCCTTGTTTCCAAAGTCTATGTCACCGTGCTCAAAGCTATTCTTGTAGAATGTCAGCATCGGCTTATATGACCCTGATATTATCTCAGCCGGTGTAGGAAGGTTCTGGTTTCCAAAGGGAAATGCCTTATTCCCTCCGCTGTGACGCCCGGGTGCCCATGGATTGCTTGCCGAGGGTGAGGGGATATAGTTGTCCCAGTATTGCCCCGGATACAGGTGTCCGAGCTGGCCGTAATGTCCCAGATACATTCCTTCCTCATCGTCGTAGAAACTCAACTTAGCCCAGTCGTCCGCATCAGGCAATCCATAAGGGTCCGACGGAGCGTAGTAATATTCCTGAGAAAACCAATCAGTATAGTGATGCCTAATGGTTACCAGCGGAGGCACGGAAATCTGTTCGTTCTGATTTCCTGCGACCGTAATACTGTAGCCGCCAATTTCATAGGGCTTCTCGAAAGTCTCCTCTATTTCATAAAGGATCACCGGCACCTTGGTAGTAATCGGGATCTGACTCCCTTCGCCGTACACGGGTTCATGTACAGCATCCGCACCGTTAAACCGCTCGTAATATCCTGTATACTCGTGGTATACGATTCCTGCGTTCTTCATGCTCTTGAGTTTGGCCTCCAGGGTGTTGAAGCGGCTTGTCTTGAAATACCACTGAAGGTCATCGAAGAGCGGCCATTCCAGGCCTTGCTCACCCTTCTTTTTGTTGATAAGTGCATTTCTTTTTCGCTGGATATAGGTACCGTTGCCGGACGAATTGACCATATTCATCGACGCATTGAGGGTAGCGTTGGGCTGAACGGTCCCGCCGGCGGCCTGCCACTCCGTCTGACCGACAGTGGGGGTTTACATCTGCCAGTGCCTGGAAGTTGTTGGTCAGGATTTGCTGGCCAGCCGTTTGAGAAGACGCAGCAAAAGCATCGACGCCTTGAACACTGGATCCACCTTCATTATTGGGAAGTTGCGCTACAAACGTCTGCAGCGCTGCTATTCCACCACCCTGCCCAGCCTTCACCAATACATCTTCATACGTCTGATTCACATTGCCAGGAGAACCGAACACGAAGGCATTAATAGGGGGAGTGAACTTGACAACTATTTCAAGCTGGTAGATCTGGTTGTTCTTCATCCCTGCCGGAATGTTGAAAACCATTCTCTTGTTTGTTTGCATTGAATAGTTCGCTTCAATAGTTTCATTGGTTTCCAGTTCCGTGAACCTGGCCTTAAAGGAAAAGTTTCCGGAGGCCATTCCCATATAGGTTCCCAATTTAAAAACGTTGCTATACCACCAACCGGGATCCGTGAAATGCGGATGAGGATTTTTAAACTCCAGGTAGCCGGTCGGCTCCTCATTTTTCAAAAAGAAGTTTTGTCTGAATTGCGGATTGCCCCTGACAAGTTGCTCCGGTTCGATGTGCGCAGGCCAGGATCCAGAAGTGAACGAGCCGGTATACGACTCATCATGAACCTTCTTTGCCGGTCCGGGTGCCATCTGCCATCCCTGAACATAGATTGTATAATTGACCGTAGTGTGTTCCGGAAGCATCATATCGGGATAATAGAACGTCGCTGACAGGCCATCGGGACGATATTTCATGAACGGCTTCAGTTCAATCACCTTGTTGGCGTTCGTATTCGGGTCTTTATATGAAATGGTGAACGACTGAAAAACGTACTTATAGGTCTTTGTCACCAGTTCACCATCCACTTCCTCATCGTACGAAAATTCTTCCTTCGGAAAATTGAAAGCGGTTTCAGGCACGATGTAAACACTCACATCGTTTTCGTTCTTGTCCGGTGTGATATCGGAAACGATCGGCATCTCGTCGAACGGTGATGATTGCGCAAACTCACATTTCTCACCCAGTTCAAAACGGAAGCCGGTGTTGAATTTGAACAGTCCGTTTAATACTTCGCCTTTGATAAGGAATTGACCTTTCAACCAGGTAGGATTGGGTAGTGCTGCTTGTATCGTGGCGGCGGTTGTTGCAGCGAGTATGCTCGCCTTTCCTTCCCACACCCAAAGGTCGAGTTCCACGCCAACGTCAAAATTCAGGTAGAAGTAAGCCTGACCTTGTGCATACCATCCATTGATACCGATGTTGGCACCGCACGAACTGTTGGTATACTTTTTCAACAGGATGTCAAAACACTTGACAAAGTCGATATCAGCATAGAAGATCAGGAATTTCAGATCCCCACCAAAGTACGAGCCCGCACCAAAAGCCATTCCCGGGTTGCCAGGCACGGCTTCAGGATTGTTGGTCGTCAGCAAGCCAATGCGGGGCGCGGGGTTCAGCGGCTTGCTGTTATCCTCGAAGGCTTCGCGAACCACCAAAGGCATTTTCGGCATTCCCGGAATGTTGGAGCCCATCATGAAATACGCATGAAAGTTCGCTTTAACGATCTTAAGGTCCACGGTAATATGCGCTCTGCTGTCATCTTCCCAGGGCTCGTCCTCGTTCTGCCATTCCCCCAGCTTGATCCACCATTCGTCGGGGGAGAACCACAGATCCAGCGTTCCATCACCGCTGACTATGCCATTGGCGATATCGACGTGCATGCCGGCGATGAACCTGAAGTTGGGTCTGCCCTGGGCAGCGTTCTCATCGTTAGTAGCACCAGGAATGCGTGGTTCAATTTCCGCATAAACGGTGCCTGTAATCAACCCACCATCGCGATCCGTAATGTTTTGCATCACGTAACATCCGCCTTCCAGGATGACGTGGTGGACCGCACCGGTTGAAGCCAATTCCATGGAGAACTTTAAATCGCCGTTAAAGGCCGCGCTTGCACCCGTCAGCCCGAACGCGATCGCAGCGCTGAAGCCGAACGTTCCCTGTTGCGGCGTGAAAGCCAGTCCATCCTTGTTGGCGCCCGGTACGTGACTGTAGGGCGCCGTGTCATTCAGTTCTCCAACGGTTTGAACGGGTGTCTCACTTCGCGTCATATTCCCATACGCACCACCACCCAGTCCATAGATAGACGCCATCGTGCCCGGGATATTAAAGCCGGCATTGCCAAGATTCACCATTACGTCGAAATACCAGTAGTTGAAGTTGTTGACGTTACCCACTTGCAAAACGGCGTCAATTTTTGGACCGCCGAGCGCGTTAATGACGACATCGATCATTCCCCTGAATCCATTGCCAAATGTTGGATCCTTCGAGAAGATTTCTATCTCTCCATCCATCTGGGCAACACCGATATCTCCGCCAAGACCAATCTTATCCAACTTGGTTTCCTTGTACTTGAACTCGTTGTTCTGGTACTCGGCAAAAATGGTAAAACCCGTTTCGCCGTTGAGACTGTTCGTCATCTTAATCAACTCCAGATCCAGATCAAACGCCAAACCAACTGCGTTGCCACTCTTTACAAGTCCGGGAGGCGAACAATGTGCTGTAAATGCAGATAGCTTTATGTCGAGACCATCGGCATTTGCTACTTCGATATATCCAAAGTTGATATCAGGGATACCGTTTCCATTGTCTGCAATTGTCAGATTTTGAAACTGGAGCTCGGGGACCTGGAAGGTCCCAACGTTGTTATTTTGCGAGGGGCCGCCGTTCTCATTCCAACCTAGTTCGATAGTTCCTGTTAAATCCGCCATTGGCTTGTAACCGTCGTCTCCCGGGTGAACCTGTATGGACGACTCTTCCAGGTCAATCGTTGCAAACCACATTTCAACATCCAGCTCAAAGGCTTTTTGTACATTAAATTGAAAATTGACACTCTCGCTCTCGCTTTGCGATCCCGTCACAGTCACCGTATAATTCAACTCGTTCGCGGCAATCGGAAGCTTTAATTTTCCCCCGATGCTACTACCCGTAATTGAACTGTTTGCCAGCTCTATCGAAAATTGAGTAACTGAAATGGGCCAGCTGCCGATCTTTCCTTCCGTGATCAGCAACAAGGTCTCACCCGGATCGATATTGCCGGATAGTCCATGATTGCCAATAGCAAAATTCTCTACAGAGAAAGTAATCGGGTTGTTATTCTTTTTGAACACGCCGTAAAGCACAACATCGAGTGACCCGATTTTAAGCCCTTTCCACGATGCCGGCTGACCAATGCCCTGTGGCGTTGTGGCATCTGATTGATCCAACGTTATCTGGGAAGCCGTCATCCGGAATCCCACGAGTTGAGGCACTGTAAAAGAGTGACTTAGTTCATCGATCGACACAGTCCAGTCGCTGATATCATCCAACGTCGTTGAGAAATCTGCCGTAACCTTTGTATTCCCCCCAACTACGTCCCCGGAATTGTCGACAGGAAGCAAGATGCTCCTTTCAAAAATGACACTGCCTGCGACGATCAATTCGCCGATACCACTACAGTCGAAAGAAGCTGAAGTCGCCGTCTTGTTGAACTTCAGCGATAGTTTGTCAGAAAGGGTAATGGTCTGATCGTCCATCAGGACAAGCTGACCTTCTTCACCGAATCCATTCGGACGCAGGCAGATGCTCGTCGATAAAGTGAGGCGGTTATCATTCCCTGTACCCTGAGGAACTTCGACGCTGGTGAGCGCATTCAATGTGGCCTGTGTAGGAGTGAAAATCATGCCCGCCAGGATGAGATCGAAATGGCCATAATCAAGGGCCAGGGGCAGGCCGGTCGACTGGGTATTGTCGACCGGAAACTGGCTGACCCTTCGGCCGACCTGCTGCGCCATCTGTAGCAAGGCCGACAACTGATCACCCGTGAGCGAAGGGTCACCAGTGGGTTGAGCGGTGACGGCGTGATCCGCCAACGATGCAACATCCATGATCGCGGTCACCTTACTGTTGCCGAAAACCTGGTTGTCGGTATTGACCAGAAGATTCGTAAACCTGACATTCACAAGCGTATTCAGGAAATTTACGCGCACTGTGCCGGTACCGCTCGTGTTGTTGCCTGATGCCACGGTAAGTTTGAACTTGCCGATCTGTACTTCATCTCCCGGTCCAATGTTCTTTGTGGAATGGTTGACGGGATCCGATACACTACAGTCGGCAACACAAGCTTGACTGTCTTCCGGATCGGGTGCCATGTTGGACTGCGCCGCCGGAATCGTGAGCACATCCCTGGGGTCTACGTTAACCGTTTGAGGTCTCATGAATCCTTCGTGGGTAAGGGTGATCTCCTCCACGGATGCCGCATCAGCAGGTGCAGCTCCGAACGTAAACGTACATACCGAACTATTGCCGTTGTTTCTGAAATTCAAGGGAGCTGCCCTCCGTGCCTGTCTCGATGCCGTGTTCATCCTCGCCGTGACGCGAAAAGCGTATATCTTGCCGACCTCGAGTTTTGGATCAGCCAACGTATATACATAGCTGTTGGTGCGAACAACCTTTTCGAAAAGCGGTGGTATGTTCGCGGCTTGAATGGCTTGATTGGGATCCGCATTTTGCGGATAGATTTCGACAATCTTCAGGATGTATTCCACCAGGTCGGGTCGTGCTCCCGCCGGAACGCTCCACGTAAACAGCAAATTCTGTGGCTGCGTGGCGTTGACCGTAGTATTACATACGGGTTGAATGATAACGGGAGGCTCATACTGTCGCAGATCGAAAATGGAACAGCCCATCGGACTTCCAGGCGACCTCGGCTCACCGCTAGCGAAATCCAGCGCCTGTAAGCAAAGCTGGTAGTTCCCCTCGGGGAGACCGTTGCCTCTAGTCACGTCTTCCCTGCTGATCCCGGCGTACTGCAATACGGCGTCGCCAAAATATTCACGAAGATCGTTGCCGGCCAATTGAAGTACTTGCCGCGGACCGAGAACTATGGGCTTCGAGGGTATGAAGGCAGGCGGAATAGTAATGGTCACGCCATTGTTTCCCTTTATCGATCCTGTTAAGCGCAATTCCTGGGCAATCCTCGAACGATTCTGAATCACTACAATCAATTTGTTTTGATTGATATAATCATCGAGATACGTAGAGTAGGGCGGAATGATCTGCGTCGTCAACGTCACCGCATCCTCCGGAATAGTTTGTTGAATGGTAAAAGGAAAACAACCCGAGGGTGAAGGCGATGAAAGAAACTCACCATTAAAAATGTTCACAGCCCTCAGGCAGAGCTGATAATTCCCTCCCGGCAGGCCGGCCCCATGATACAACTCTGCTTTCGTGATCCCTGTAACCGCAACGTTTTGCTCCTGGAAGTATGGGCTCAGCTGCGGCCCGACAAGCTGTACCACCTGGTTCCCCGCGAGCACGATGGGCGGCACGCCGCTCTCCGCCAGCGTAATGGTTACGTTATCGGACGCCAACGTTCCGGAAAGGCGACACTCTATTAGACGGCCGGACGTATTCCTGAGTGTTACCATCACCTTCGCCGGAAAATTTGAAAAGTCAGCCTCATACGGCGGAATAACCTGCGTAGTGACTTCGACAACGTCCTGCGCGTTCGCTGCCCGGAAGGAAACAGCAATTGTCAGCACGGCAAATGCCATCCATTTCTTGATTAGAGGTTGCTTTTTCATGGCTTTCTCTTTGTTCCAAAATTGTATCGACCCTCGATGAAACCCGTAAACTCATTGAATTCCGAGCCCGGATACTTGACGGTCAGGTAAGTAAGATTGACAGAAGCTGAGAATCCGCTGGTCGCGCTAAACGAAAAGCCCGCGTTGGCGCTTTGTGAGTCGCCCGCATCAGCGAAATTCGCGCTCCAGGAAATGTTGAGCATATACTTGTTGTCTACAAATCCTTTCATTCCTCCCACGGCAACGCCAAACGACTCGTTGACGCCCGTGTAGCTGTCAAGCCTGTTAGAGGTGAACGAGGCATTCAGTCCGAGGCCAGACCTGACCTTGTAGAAGTTGTAATTGAAGTTGACGATCGAGGCGGTGTATTGGCTAAACGGCTGGGTCGTCAGATTTCGATCGCGAAGTTGGGACATGATCAGATTGAAATCCGCATCGGAATGGGCCAACTCGCCCTGCAACCAC
>JAJJPK010000051.1:0-5404 GCA_032907565.1 Cyclobacteriaceae bacterium
AAACTTTTTCGGGGTCGACTTGCCCGATTACTTCAAGACTCTGAATGGAATTTCCAGCCTGAAGCCGAACGAGAATTCCGAATTTGCCGAGTTCGACATCGTAATACCGGTGGCACATAAGCGAAACAATCTGGCCATCGCGTTCGTCGGGGGTATTTACCAGGATGAATCCCGGTTCGAGAGCGAAGACGCGCTGCGATTTATCCAAGCGCTAAGCAACATTATTATCGTGGCCATCGAAAACAAGAAGCTGGCCCGCAAGCAACTGGAACAGGAAGCCCTTCGGAAGGAACTCGAGATCGCCAGCGACGTGCAACAGTTCCTTTTCCCGGAACGGCTGCCCTATACCGATATGCTCAAGCTGGAGGCAAGTTACCTGCCGCACGATCGGATCGGGGGGGATTATTACGACTTTGTTCCCATTAATAAAAACCAGTTTCTCATCTGCGTTGCCGACGTAAGCGGTAAGGGAATACCTGCTGCGCTTATGATGTCAAACTTTCAGGCTTCCCTGCGTACGCTGCTGCGTCAGACCCCAAACCTGACGGATATCATTGAAGCGCTGAACTACCAGGTACTTGAAAATGCCAAAGGAGAAAAGTTCATAACGTTCTTTGCAGCGATATACGACCTTCACCTGAAAACCATGGTCTATGTCAACGCCGGACACAATCCTCCGCTCCTCGTAGACAAGAAGAACGGCCTGCGGTTCCTCGAGGAAGGTTCCACTGTGCTCGGGGCCTTGCACCCACTCCCCTTTATCAATGAAGGATTCATCACAGGGCTCGACGACTTCCTCCTGTTTTGTTACACCGACGGGCTTACGGAAACGCTCAATGAGGCAGGCGATGAGTACGGACAGGAATCGCTGGTAAAGTACTTCCAGCGGGAGGACGTGCTTGAACGCGACCTGAAGACCATGCACCAGGATCTGATCGTTGCCCTCGACTGCTTCAAGGGACGCAATAGTTACCACGACGATATCACCATGCTTTCGTGCCGGGTGGGATGATACCGCACAGAACGCCTTTCATCCTGCCGCTCCTATACCCGACGCTTCACTGGCGGTTACCTGCCGAAGGAAAGTCGTTGTATCTAACGTTCGACGATGGACCGGTACCAGGTCCCACAGAATTTGTACTGGAGACCCTCGACCATAACGCGGTTCCGGCCACGTTTTTTTGCATAGGCGAAAACATCGAACGGCACACCGACCTCTTCAGGAGGCTCATTGCCGCGGGATACCAAGTGGGCAATCATACGCATAAGCATCGCAACGGCTGGCGGACGGCAAACGACCTCTACCTCGATGACATCCGCAAGTGTGATCAGGTCTTGCAGGAGGCAACGCCCGTTGCAGGTGTGGTGCCCTTCCGTCCGCCGTATGGACGTATAACGCGTTCGCAGATTCGTGCGTTGGGATCGCGGCCCATAATTATGTGGGACGTACTGTCATTCGACTATAATGATAAACTTTCGCCCGACCGGTGTCTGAAGAATACCCTGCGTGCCATCCGTCCGGGTTCGATTATCGTGTATCACGACAGCTACAAGGCAGAACGAAACCTAACATACAGTCTTCCCCGACTGATCAGCGAATGCCTGAACGGCGGTTACACTTTCAAACGCCTTCCCGTGTGAACCGACGCGTTATGGTTGCTCCACTCGACTGGGGGTTGGGTCACGCTACGCGATGTATCCCCCTGATACGCGAACTCCTGGCGCGAAACTGCGAGGTAATTGTTGCCGGTAGTGGCCCGTCGCTACAACTGCTTCGCAACGAGTTCCCGGACCTACCCGTTGTCGAGCTGCCAGGATACCCGGTACGCTACTCGTCGTCTACGTCACAGGTCTGGACGCTCGCAGCACAACTTCCACGGTTGCTGAAGACATTCCTGGAGGAACAGCGCGCTACCGAAAAGATTGTCGCCCAGTACGATGTGGAACTGGTTATCTCGGACAACCGTTATGGGTGTCGCTCGTCACGCGCGATAAACGTGTTCATGGGTCATCAGGTTAATTTGATCCTTCCAAAAGAAATCAAGCGATTGACGCGAACAGCGAATCGGTTGCAATCCGGATTGGTCGCGAAATTTGATCGCTGGTGGGTACCTGATCACGCCGGGCATGACGGGCTGGCTGGTACGCTGTCTGCCTCCGACCGACGGGGGCTGCGATATGTAGGTCCCCTTTCCCGGTTTAACAGGATCGAAAGGACAACCCAAGCGTTCGACCTGGCTTTCCTCTTGTCCGGCCCTGAACCCCAACGTACCTTGTTGGAGCGCTGGGTCTTGAGTGTGGCTCCAACCACGTCGCTAAAGCTTGCACTGGTTAGGGGAACGTCGGCCGCGCTTCACGAAGCCCCGGCGTCGAATTTGTCGGTATTCAATCTGCTTGTGGCAGAAGAGGTGGCGAACATTATGGCTGCGTCGGATGTTGTCGTCGCACGTTCGGGATACAGTACGATCATGGACCTCTATCACACAGGAGGGCGGGCCGTATTCGTTCCGACACCGGGTCAGACGGAACAGGAATACCTGGCATGCCGCATGGCCGAGTTGGGATATGCGGGTTTTGTAGAGCAACATCACATCGATCTGGAATCGATTGTTCGGACTGCCTCAGCGTACCGCGGCTTTCCGGGGAAGGCGCAGGATCTTTCGCAATTACGCCGTGCGCTCGATGAAGTGCTGGCAATCCAATAAAATCAAACCCCTATTGTATGAAACGATTCATCGCAGGTTTCGCCTTCGCAGGCAAGGGTATCGCGCTTGCTTTCAGGAGCCAGCCAAATCTCAAAGTGCAGGTTGCCATTGCTGTAGTAGTTACGGTGCTTGGGTTGGTGCTTGAGCTTACCGTGGTGGAATGGGCTTGCCTGCTGCTGGCGATGGGGCTTGTGCTTTCGCTTGAAATTGCGAACACTGCGATTGAGAAAATGGTTGATCTCGTGACACGTGAACATCATCCCGTAGCGGGGCAGGTAAAGGACCTTGCTGCCGGAGCAGTGCTGGCTGCATCCATCATTGCGGGGATCGTTGGGTTGCTCATCCTCATGCCACGGGTTGTTGCATGGTGGCCAGCGTGACAACCCGTATATTGCGGGCAGATTGAAGCGCATGACTTATTCTATTGATACGCACGCACATATTTATCTGCAGGAATTCGACGGAGACCGCGAAGAGGTGATTGGCCGCAGCCTGGATGCGGGCGTGCAGAAGATCATCATGCCCAACATCGATCGTCATTCTGTGGACGCGCTGCTTGAAACTGAAGCGCGGTATGCAGACGTATGTGTTGCCGCTATGGGATTACACCCCTGCTCGGTGAAGAAAGATTTTGGGCAGGAGTTGTATCATGTAGAGGAATGGCTCGGAAGTCGCCCTTTTATTGCGGTAGGTGAGATCGGAACGGACCTCTACTGGGATAAAACGTTTTGGGCGGAGCAACAGGAGGCCTTTAAGGTTCAGGTGGAGTGGGCAAAAAAGTACGGACTGCCGATCATTATCCACTGTCGCGAAAGTTTGTCGCAGACGATTGCTATGGTGGAACAGTTACAAGATGGAAGGCTGCGCGGCGTGTTTCATTGTTTTGGCGGAACGATAGAGGAGGCGGAACGCATAACCAGGGCGGGGTTCTACCTTGGCATCGGGGGCATAGCGACATTTCGCAATGGTCTTCAGCCTTCCGTGATTAAGTCGCTGGATCTTTCCCGGGTGGTCCTGGAAACCGACAGTCCGTACCTGACTCCTGTTCCTCATCGTGGGAAGCGGAATGAGCCCGCGTATATTCCCCTGATCGCGGAACGATTGTCGGAAGTGCTCGGGCTCACCGTTGCGAAGGTCATGGATATTACGACAGCCAATGCGATGGCGCTCTTCCGACTTCCCGCGACAACACCAACGGATCATTTGCCGAATGAAACTTAAGCGATTACAGGTTAACACGGCCAGCCCGGGAAGGCCGAGAGGAAGTGTTCTCGTTATCTATACAGGAGGAACTTTTGGTATGGCCTCCGACGGATCGGGGACGTTGGTGCCATTCGACTTCAGCCGTATCCTCGGATATCTTCCTCCGTTGAAGCATCTCGCCCTTGAGTTGAATGTCGTATCGTTTGAGACGCCCATCGATTCTTCCAACATGGGGCCCGATCATTGGCGTACCATTGCCGAGGTGATACGGGATGAATACGACAGGAATGATGGCTTCGTCGTGCTTCACGGAACCGACACGATGGCATATACAGCCTCCGCATTGAGCTTTATGCTGGAAGGTTTGAATAAGCCTGTGGTGTTTACCGGTGCGCAGTTGCCTGTGAGTGAGCCCCGATCTGACGCTCGTGAAAATCTAATTACGGCCATAGAGATTGCGTCCGCACGCCGCGACGGCAAAGCTATTGTTCCCGAAGTGTGCATTTATTTTGATTACGAGTTGTTGCGCGGAAACCGGTCGCGCAAGGTGGAGAGCATGCAGTTCGATGCTTTCGATTCGGGCAACTATCCGCTGCTCGCAAAAGCTGGTGTGAAGATCGACTATAATTATGGAGCGATACGCAAGGAGCCGGAAGGCCCGTTGAAGTTGCATACCCAGGTGGACACAAGGATAGCGATCCTAAAATTGTTTCCGGGCATTACGCGTGAGGCTGTACGCAGCGTGTTGCACACACCTGACGTTCGGGGCGTTGTCCTGGAAACGTACGGTTCGGGGAACGCGCCAACGCTTCCATGGCTGGTGGCTGAACTTGCGGATGCTATTGCACGGGGTGTGGTAGTGCTGAACATTTCGCAGTGTCCTGGCGGGATGGTGATATTGGGCCGTTATGAAACGAGCAAAGAGTTGCTTCGGATTGGTGTGATAGGAGGGAGTGATCTTACGACGGAGGCGGCGGTGACGAAATTGATGATCTTGTTGGGCGAGTACGAACGCGCGCGCGTCGTGGAGTTGATCCAAACCTCTCTGGCGGGGGAAATGTCAGTATGAGTGTTGCAACCGCCGCCATTTATTGATTACTTTGGGCGCTTTTTTGGATCTATATACTAAGGAGAGATGCAGGAGTGGCTTAACTGGCACGCCTGGAAAGCGTGTATACCCCTCAAGGGTATCGAGGGTTCGAATCCCTCTCTCTCCGCTAACAAAAAATGCTGACTTATGGATTTTGTGAGAGTCCGTCGGGAACCGTAGGTTCACGAAAGGACTCGAACAAAAGACATTCCGAGCGCAGCGAGGCAGCATTTTTTGTTATGGCCTCCCCATTAGGGATCGCGACAGCAATCCTCTCTCTCCGCTAACAAAAATGCTGATCCATGGATTTTGTCTAAACGGACATCTCCCCAGCCAGCGACGTCTGGATCAACTCCACCGCACGCTCTCTCTCAAACTCTCCCAGCAAAATCATCATCTTCGTGAC
>JAJJPK010000052.1:0-23131 GCA_032907565.1 Cyclobacteriaceae bacterium
GCTCTGTGGCGCCGTTCGCGGCCAGGACGTCGAAATTACCCTCGGGCCGGATGAGGTGGCCGAAAACGAGGCCTGGACCATCACCGTCACGGTGAAAAACGAACGGCTGAAAGATTACGGTGAATTCCCTGAAATTGAAGGTTTTCGGAAGCGCGGCACATCGAGCCAGTCGTCCACCAGCATCATTAACGGCCAGATCTCGTCATCGCAAAGTGTCACAATGACCTACCTTCCATCCGGGCAAGGCCAGTACACCGTACCACCTTTCACCATGACGGTAAACGGGCGGCAGGTGTCCTCTCCGGGAAAAACGGTCCGGGTGGGCCCGCCGGCACAGGTAAAACGCAGCGATCCCTTCCGGGGCTTTTTCGATTCCGATCCCTTTGATGATTTTTTTGGTCGTGAAGAAACCGAATTCGTCGACATCCGCGAGGATGCCTTTCTGGCGATGACGACCAACAAGGACGAAGTGGTCGTGGGCGAAGGTTTCAACGCCACACTGTCGTTCTTTGTCGCGGAAGACAACCGGGCACCCCTGAGCTTTTATGAACTGGGCAAGCAGTTGTCAGACATTCTGAAAAAGATCCGCCCGGCGAATTGTTGGGAAGAAAATTTCAACATTGAAAATATCGAGGGCGAGACTGTCCGCATTCAGGGCAAGTATTATACGCAATACAAGATTTACCAGGCAACGTTCTTTCCGCTTACCGCCGATCCCATCACTTTTCCCAGCGTTGGGCTGGAGATGATCAAGTATCGGGTGGCGAAGAATCCCACGTTCTTCGGAATGAACCGACAAGAAGATTTCAAAACGTTCTACAGCAAGCCCAAGTCCGTTCGCGTTAAGGAGCTTCCGCCGCATCCGTTACGTGATGTGGTATCCGTCGGCGATTACTATCTGGAAGAGCGCATGCCCTCTACCGACCTGGAGACGGGCAAGAGCACGCCATACGAATTCAACATCTATGGTGAGGGCAACATTTCGTCAATCCGGACACCGACGGTAAGCAAGGACGGTAACTTTGAGTTTTACGAACCCAACGTTCGCCAAAACATAAACCGGCAGAACGGGAAGGTTACCGGGTCGAAGTCGTTCAACTATTTCCTCATCCCGAGGGAACCCGGAACCTATGACCTCGGGCGTTACTTCAGTTGGATATTCTTCAATCCCAAGAAGGAACGATATGATACCCTTCAGTCGAACCTCACGGTTTACGTTACAGGGGATAGCCGGAAGAATGAAGTCATTCAGTCGACCGACCAGGGCACCTTTTACGATCGCATTGAATCCACATCGAACGAGATTGTTCAGGTACGCCAGGACAACTGGCAGAAGCCGGTCTTTAATGTCTTAATTTTGGTCATGTTGGGAGCTTCCGTGTATCTTGTCGCCCGGAAATAACCGGGCCGCTTCCCATGGGCAACACATTCGGCGAAATCTTCAGGATCACAACCTTCGGTGAGTCGCACGGTCCGGCCATTGGCGTCGTTATCGACGGGTGTCCTGCGGGCCTGGCCTTTGACATGGATTTTATCAACCAGCAGCTCTCCCGCCGGCGGCCGGGACAATCGCGCATTACCACGCAACGCCGGGAAGACGACGAGGTGCGTATTCTTAGCGGCGTCTTTGAAGGTACGACGACCGGCACGCCCATCGCGATGCTCATTGAAAATAAGGACCAGCGCAGCAAGGACTACAGCCATATTGCTGAATCGTTCCGCCCCTCCCATGCCGACTATACTTATCAGGTCAAGTACGGGATCCGCGACTACCGCGGTGGCGGTCGCAGTTCAGCGCGTGAAACCGCGGCGCGTGTCGCAGCTGGGGCGGTAGCCCAGCTGTACCTGCAAGCACTGGGCGTTGCTATTAATGCCTACGTATCGCGGGTGGGCGACATTGTCGCGCCGCCATACCAGACCCTCGATCTTTCCCGAACCGACGACAACATGGTACGGTGCCCGCATGAAGAGACCGCTTCCCGGATGATTGAACTGATCGATCAGGTACGGCTTGACCGCGATACGATCGGGGGGGTAGTCACCTGTGTTATACGAAACGCGCCGGTAGGGCTGGGTGAACCGGTCTTTGATAAACTCCACGCCCAACTCGGCAAGGCCATGCTCAGCATCAATGCCGTAAAGGGGTTTGAATACGGGAGCGGTTTTGCAGGTATAGCCCTGCGTGGGTCCCAACACAACGACGAATTCTACCGGGACGGTGACCGGATTCGTACGCGTACCAACCATTCTGGCGGAATTCAGGGAGGAATCTCAAACGGCGAGGACATCTACTTCAATGTCGCCTTCAAACCGGTAGCGACACTTATGCAGGATCAGCGAAGCGTTGACAAGGAAGGAAAGGAAGTCATTGTTTCCGGGAAGGGGCGCCACGACCCCTGTGTCGTGCCGCGGGCAGTACCCATTGTCGAGGCGATGGCAGCTTTGGTGATGGCCGATTTCGTACTGCGCGCTAAAGGCAATAAAATGTAAAAAAGGGACAAAATCAAGGTGAAAGTTTCGGGAATTCTCTTGACCTTACTGAACAAATAAAACGGTACATGGAGAAAACTGTACTTACCAGTCAATACGGTGAACTGAAATTATCCGATGGAGAAGGTGCGATCCTGGAGTTCATCAAAAAGGTTCGCAATGATCTGATTCGCGATTTCCTTGACGAACGGTTTCTCAGGGAATATGTCCAATCGAAGTATCACTATTCGGACATTTCCTCCGTAAAAGTGCAGTTTATTCGTAAAGGTCTTAAAGAACTATACGCGTCCGACATCAACTGGGCACATTATAAACCCCTCATCGAAGAGATTCAAACTCACGAGCGAGTATCGCTTTCCGAAGGCAACGAAGTACTTTTTTACCGGGACGTGGAAAGCATATTCGAACGCTATATCTTCTGATCCCTCCCCGCGCGATGCATGAATAAACCGAGTTCCGGAATTCTTCTGATGGTATTGCTATGCACGCTGGTTGCGCTGCAATGCAGCGATCAACGGCATCGGTTCGGAATAGTCATTGGCGACTCGCATGCCGAAATGCCTACAGGCTGGGCGCACCAACTTCAAAATCTGCGTCCGCAAGACTCTATTTATAATTTCGCCATCAGCGGAAACACCATCGGGTTTGACAACCTGGGACGAAAGGAACTCAATGAGTTGAGAAATATTCACTACCGACTGGCCCAGGCAGACAATGCGATGCGTCGTATCGACTACATCGTAATACTTCTCGGCACCAATGATTGCAAGGCCGTTTTCGATTCGCTGCAATCGCTCGTACCGGCAAACCTTGAAAAGCTATTGTCCATCGTTACCAACTATGACTTTGCCAGCAGTTCAAAGCCGGAGGTTTTCCTGGTCACCCCCCCACCGGTCGCGGCCGACTCTCTGATGGAGGCCAAGTATTCCGGAGCAAGAAAGAGACTCCACGGGCTACTTCCGCATTTTCAGCGGCTTGCATCCCGGTACAATTGCCGATTCGTCGACGTTCACACAGACCTGGAACAAGATCTTGCCGCATTGTCACAGGATGGTGTACATCTTACAGAAAGTGGCTATGGTGCGATAGCCGCCCGTATCAATGCGGCTATTGGTGCACCGTAGTGTACAGCCGATACTTTCACACGGATTTCCTTTCATCCCGTGAAAGGATGTTTAATTTTGACAGATAAGGCCATTAAACCCAGGTGATGAAGAAAAAGCTCCCACTCTATGTGAAGATCCTGATTGGCATGGGCCTGGGACTCATCTGGGGTCTCAGCGCTGAATCGCTCGGTCTCATTGAGTTCACCCACGACTGGATAAAACCCTGGGGCGACATTTTTATCCGGGCCCTCAAACTGATCGCCATTCCCCTGATCATCTTCTCACTCATTGATGGTGTCTCCAACTTGTCCGACGTGTCGCGGTTGTCCCGCATCGGTGGTAAGACCATAGCCTTCTATTTTGCTACAACCATACTTGCGGTCACCATAGGATTGTTGCTTGTAAACGCGATCCGTCCCGGAAAGCTGCTTTCGGAGGACCGGCGCGAATCGTTGAGGGAAGCCTATGCGTCCGAACTCGACGAAACGGTAGTTTCTGCACATGAATTGGGAGAAGCCGGACCGTTGCAACCCCTCGTTGATATCGTCCCCGATAACTTTTTCAATGCAGCATCAAGCAACAGCAACATGCTGCAGATCATTTTCTTCTCCATTCTTTTTGGTGTGGCCATGATCCTGACCCAATCCGAGAAAATAAACACAGTGAAAGCGTTCTTCGACGGCACGAACCGGGTCATCCTCAAGATCGTCGACATCATTATGCAATTCGCGCCCGTAGGGGTTTTTGCCCTGCTCGCGAGTTTGAATATCGACAGCGAATTAATGATGGCGCTCGGAACATACAGCATAAACGTAATACTCGGGCTGGCCGCCATGATCTTCCTTGTCTATCCTTCTATCCTGAAAATATTCACGAAGGTACCGGTATCAACTTTTTTCAAGGGAATACTGCCCGCGCAGATGCTGGCATTCTCCACAAGTTCCAGCGCTGCAACGCTGCCGGTAACCATGGATTGCGCAGAACGAAATCTGGGCGTGGCTGAAGAGATCTCCAGCTTCGTGCTCCCCCTTGGGGCAACCATTAACATGGACGGGACAGCAATACATCAAGGCGTGTCGGCAGTATTCATTGCACAGGCGTTTGGTATCGACCTGACTTTGGGTCAGCAACTCACTATACTGCTGACTGCAGTGTTGTCATCCATAGGAGCTGCCGCAGTCCCGGGTGCGGGAATCATTATGCTCGTCATCGTCCTGGAAGCCGTTGGCCTTGACCCGCTCGGTCTGGCGCTTATACTTGCAGTGGACCGTCCGCTCGATATGATGCGCACCGTCGTAAACATCACCGGGGATTCCACAGTGGCGGTGGTCGTGGCCCACTCAGAAAACAGCCTGAACACACCTCCGGGCGAACCAGCGGCCACCCCTAAGCCCTAGAGAACTGAACTTATTTCCAATTTGGCTGTTTGGATAGTGTAGTTTTTGACAATCTTTGCGCCATGAACAACCTGCCTAAATCCGTACATATCTACCTGGAATCCAATCCGAATCCGAATTCGCTAAAATTCGTCGTTAACGATATGCTGGTGCCGGAAGGTTTCAGCTTCGACTTCCCGGATAAGGAAAGCGCGGAGGGAGCCCCTCTGGCGCAGGAGCTTTTCGACTATCCCTTTGTCGACCGGGTGTTCTTTATGAGCAACTTCGTGACCGTCACGAAAAAGGAGGACGTCGAATGGATTGAGATCCAGTCGATCCTGAAAGAGCACATCAAGAATTACCTTGAAGCGGGAAAATACGTGATCGAAATGTACGAGCCTGAGGCCCCTGCGGCGGAAGAAGACACTGAGACGGTTCAAAAAATAAAGACGATCCTGGAAGAATACATTCGCCCGGCGGTCGAGCAGGACGGCGGCGCCATCACATACCATTCCTATGACAACGGGGTGGTCCGCGTGAGACTGCAGGGATCTTGCAGCGGATGTCCCTCATCCATGATCACGCTGAAGGCCGGCATCGAAAACCTCTTCCAAAGGTTGATGCCTGAAGAAGTGAAAGCCGTCGAGGCGTTCTGATAGCATATTAGCTTCATATGCGATACACTGTTCTACTTGTTGTGCTGGCATTGGCGACAACGATCGTCTCTTCAGCCCAGGAGCTGAAGGTCATGACCTACAACATCCGCTACGATAACCCCAATGACGGAAGAAACGCCTGGCCCCACCGCAAGGACCGGCTGATCAAACTCATTGAAGAGCAGAATCCCGACATACTCGGCGTGCAGGAAGCCCTGCATCACCAGCTGACCGAAATTCTGAGTGGCCTGAAGGGTTATTCTATGGTAGGTGTGGGTCGCGACGACGGCAAGCAAAAGGGCGAGTATTCGGCAATACTCTATCGAACGTCTGCATTTGAAGTGCGCGACCAGAATACGTTTTGGCTTTCGGAAACGCCGGATGTGCCAGGAAGTAAGAGCTGGGACGCCGCGATAACCCGCGTCGTCACCTGGGCACGACTTTACAGCAAAGACCTGGGCGCTGAAATACTCGCAGTGAACACGCACTTTGACCACATCGGAAAGGAGGCCCGCCTTCGAAGTGCAGAAATAATCCGAAAGAAGATTCCGGAACTGGCGGGTGACTTGCCCGTGGTGCTCACAGGCGACTTCAACATTACGCGCAGCGATCCTCCCTATCAGGCCCTGATGAAACCCGGGGGCTATAAGCTTATCGATCCGGCTCCTGAGAACCCGCCGGGTACATTCTGCGGGTTTGAGGTCTTCGCCTCACAGCAGTGCGTTCCTATTGACTACATCTTCTTGAGCCCGCACTGGCAACACACGCGTTATACCGTTCTGAATGATAACAACGGAAGGGATTATCCCTCCGACCACCTACCGGTTCTGGTGAGCGTACGACTTGGCGGACGGTAAGGCAGGAGCCTTTCGCATGTTAGCCAGGTACACGCCGCCTATGATTGCCACCATACCAAGGTAGTGGTTTAGCATCAGCCGTTCTCCATCCAGAACACCCCACATCACGGCAACAAGAGGAATCAGGTAGGTGACCGAAGTGGTGAAGACAGGCGTGCTGATCTTCACCAACTTGTTGAAGACGATTGTAGCTACGGCTGTACTCATAAGCCCCAGGAAAACAACAAATCCGAATGCCTCCCACGCACCCGGTGTGGTCGACATCGCATCCATAAAATTGGTTGCTCCGAAGAGATAACCCATTGCCAGCGGTCCGATCAACAAGATGGATACGCTGGTAATCGTGAGAGAGGGCAAATCCGCAATGCGGTATTTGATAAAATTCACGTTCGTTGCGTAGAAGAGACATGCAACGATAATGAGAAGTGAGTAGGCGTTAACACCACTTATCGACTCGCCGGTCCGGCTCAGAATCAACAATGCCGTACCCGCCAATCCGACGAGAATACCCAACAAAGATGAACGCTGAAAACGTTGTCCGAACAACACAGTACCCAGGATCAGCGTGAAGATGGGCGTAAGACTGTTGCCGATACCCGTTATCGCACTCTCCAATCTTGTTTGCGCAAATGCAAACAGGAAGGACGGAATGAAAATGCCCATGAGTCCCGAAAGGAAAAGTCTGCCATAGTGTGCAGCCGTTAATTCACGCAATCGATATAGCGCAACGGGGAGTAAGAATAATGCCGCAGCGCTAACGCGCAATGCCCCGACAACCTCGGGATCAAATGCCTTCAGCCCCTGTTTGATCAGGATGAAAGAAGTTCCCCAGATGAGAGAAAGCAGGATGAGGAGGGCCAGTGGCAACCAACCTTTTTTTGTCATACAGGAAAGAATATCGGATGCCTAAACAACGCAGCCGATGCAGGAAAGTTTCAGTCCAGGGAAGGAAAGCAAGAAGACGAAGTTGGCAATGGGCAATGGGCAACTTCAACACTTACCGTAAAGCGGCCACGGGCCTGCTTTACGGCAACACTTACTTCAACACGTTAATACCCCATAAAACGATTCTATCTCACTGAGAGCCGCCATGATCTCTTCAGGATCAACAAGCGACACCAATCGCTGTCGGAAAGGTTTGAAATCCGGAAGACCACGGAAGTAGTTTGCGTAGTGGCGGCGCATTTCCAGTACACCCGTGCGGTCACCCTTCCAGCGTATGGAGAAGTCGAGGTGACTGCGAACGACAGCAACCCTTTCGCTGATGCCCGGAGGTTCAGGAAGCTGCCCTGTTTCGACAAACGCTTTAATGGTATTGAAGATCCACGGATTTCCGATGGCAGCTCTTCCTATCATCACACCATCGACACCGTATTGGTTTTTCCATGCTACTGCCCGTTCCGGCGAGTCTACATCACCGTTGCCAAAGACCGGGATGCGCATGCGTGGGTTCTCCTTGATCCTGCCGATGAGTTCCCAGTTGGCCTCGCCCTTGTACATCTGCACACGCGTACGGCCGTGAACGGTGAGTGCGGCAACACCAACATCCTGCAAGCGCTCGGCCACTTCCACGACATTTCGTGTACGGTCGTCCCATCCCAACCGCGTCTTCACCGTGACGGGAAGGTGCGTTGCGCGGACTACGGCCTCTGTCATCTTTACCATCCGGGGAATATCCTGCAATAAAGCCGCACCGGCACCTCGGCATGCCACGTTCTTTACCGGGCACCCGTAGTTGATGTCGATCAGGTCAGGACTTACCTGCGTTGCGATCTCAGCTGATTGTCGCATATGGTCGATGTCGCTTCCAAACAGCTGGATACCGATGGGCCGTTCGTACTCGAATATATCGAGCTTCTCCCGGCTCCGGGCGGCATCGCGTATCAGCCCCTCCGACGAAACAAATTCGGTATACATGAGGTCGGCACCATTGGCCTTGCACACCGCACGAAAGGGCGGGTCACTCACGTCCTCCATAGGGGCGAGCAGTAAGGGGAAGTCCCCAAGTTCAATGTTGCCGATTTTCACCATATTTGTTTGCAAAGTTAATCAATCCAGGAATGTTAGAAACCGACGAACCCACAAGGCATTCTTTTCTAACGCTGCTCCTGTTGCTTGTCGGCATTTGTCTTGGGTTCGTAGTTGTGGGACCCCTTGTTGGATTCCTGTTCGCAATGCCTTTTTACGACGGTTCCGTGCTCGAACTTGCCGAGGCGCTTCAGGACCCACTGAACCACCCGGATGTCAGGATACCGATTTACATTCTTCAGGCCTGTGCAACATTAGTGGGGCTTATCATAACCCCAATGGTGCTTCTGCGCGTTTCAAGGCGGCGCTCAGCCAGTTTGTTCGCACCAAAGGATTTGCACCTGACACCATTCTTGCTCATCCCCCTCATCGTAGTGGCCTTCATGGCCGTGAACTCCTGGTTTGTCGAGTGGAATGCCGGATGGCGCTTCCCCTCTTTTCTGAGAGCCTTTGAAGAATGGGCACGCGCCAACGAAGAACAACGTGCCGAGATTACGAGTTTCATGACCACCTTCGGTTCCCCCGGTGAACTCCTCATCGCACTGATTGTTATTGCAGTCCTTCCCGCCATCGGTGAAGAATTCGTTTTTCGCGGCTTGTTCCAAAACGAACTAAAAGGTCTGACGAACAACACACACGTTGCCATTTGGCTCGCGGCATTTCTGTTCAGTGCCTTTCACATTCAATTCTTCGGCTTCGTACCGAGGTTACTTCTCGGCGGACTGTTCGGGTACCTCTATGCCTGGTCGGGCAGCCTGCTTATTCCCATCTTTGCCCACTTTGTGAACAATGCGCTGGCCGTGTTGAGTCTGTACTTTTATCAGACAGGCAAGACCGACATTTCACTTGAAAGTCCCGAGGCTGCACCCTGGCCGCTCGTACTGGCAGGTGCGGGAGCAACAGCTTTCCTCCTGATGTATTTCAAAGGATTTTATGACCGCCAACAAAAGACGGCCTACAGATAGCGGCAAGTCGCAAACGCGCAAGCGCAGCAACCTGACCGAGCGAGTCTTCACAGGATTGATCGGCGCGGCGGTTGTTGTAGCAGCAGTGGTGTTCAGTGAGTGGACATTCTTTGCTGTCTTCCTGGGTATATGCATACTCTCCCTGCTCGAGTTTTATCGATTGGCCGGGCTTGACGGCTTGTTGCCCCTCAAGTCGTACGGCACGTTCTGCGGTATCGCCATTTTCACGATAACCTTCTTCATTGAAAGCGATCGCCTCGATGCCAGCTTTTATTCGCTGTTGTTTCCCCTCGTTTCATTCGTATATATGATCAAATTGTACAAGAAGTTCGAGAGGAAACCCTTTACAAACATCGCGTATACCTTCCTGGGAATCTTTTATGTCTCCGTGCCCTTCTCTCTTATGAGCGCCATCGCATTCAACCAGGGTGTGTACCGGTACGAAATCATTCTGGGGTGTTTGCTGATATTATGGGCGAGCGATACAGGCGCGTACTTCGCCGGCACCTTTTTCGGAAGGAACAAACTGTTTGAACGTATCTCACCAAAAAAGTCGTGGGAAGGCTTTTTCGGAGGCGCGTTGCTGGCACTCGTGATTGCGCTGATACTTGCCACTTATTTTCCGGTACTCGACCGGATTCAATGGATCGTTGTTAGTTTCATCATTATCGTAGGCGGTACGTTTGGTGATCTGACCGAATCGTTGCTCAAGCGCAGCATCGAAATAAAAGGCTCGGGTGCGTCCTTGCCTGGTCACGGTGGTTTCCTCGACCGGTTTGATGGCCTGCTTCTCTCGTCGCCTTTTATTCTCGCGTTCCTTGAACTGTTCGTTGGGAACGTTACCTGATCGCAGTTCATGTGCCCGGGTTTTCACAAGAGAATGGCTGGTTTTTCCCATCAAGATCAAAGCAGCGTCATCGGAAAATCAATAGAATATTTCGAAAAAAGGCAGAAATGGAAATTTGATTTGCTGTTTTGCAAATAAAGGGAAGAAGCATCGGGGATTGCGGAAAACCGGTTGTTCATTAGAAATTAAGTTATCTTTGCAACCGTTTTAGTGCCACACCGTGGCAAGTCATTACTGTCAATCTTTTCGTATGGCCTATATCGAACCCGCGCCTTTAAAGGACCGGGAAAACCCGTTTGAGGCAATGATGTCCCGGTTTCATGTCGCCTCACAGATGCTGGGACTTGAGGATGAGATCTACAACGTACTGAAATCGCCTTCCCGACAGGTAATCGTATCGCTGCCGGTGACCATGGATGACGGAAGCATCCGGGTCTTCGAAGGGTACCGGGTAATACACTCCAATATACTGGGACCGTCAAAGGGCGGCATTCGTTATGATACCCGAGTTAACCTCGACGAAGTCAAAGCGCTCGCCGCCTGGATGACGTGGAAGTGTGCTGTCGTGGACATTCCTTATGGCGGTGCGAAGGGTGGCATTGCCTGCAACCCCCGCGAAATGTCGTCCGGTGAGATCGAGCGGCTCACGCGGGCATACACCAGCGCGATGTTTCATGTTTTCGGACCGGACCAGGACATTCCTGCGCCGGACATGGGCACAGGACCACGCGAAATGGCCTGGTTGATGGACGAGTATTCCAAGTTGCGCGGCATGACCGTAAATGCCGTAGTTACCGGCAAACCCATTGTTCTCGGCGGATCGCTGGGAAGAACCGAAGCGACCGGGCGGGGTGTTATGGTATCTGCTATGGCTGCTATGGAAAAGCTTAAGATCAATCCATACAAGGCAACATGTGCCGTGCAGGGGTTCGGCAATGTAGGCAGTTGGGCGGCACGGCTTCTCCACGAACGCGGCTTGACTGTACAGGCTATCAGTGATGTTTCAGGCGGATACTATTCCGAGAAGGGAATTGACCCCGAAAAAGCGGTGAAATATCGCGACGCCAACAACGGATCTCTCGACGGATTTCCGGAGGCTACGAAGATCACGAATGAAGAACTTCTGCAATTGCCCGTCGATCTGTTGGTGCCTGCGGCTACCGAGGATGTAATTCACGATTCCAACGCACCATATATCCAGGCAAGACTGATTGTAGAAGGAGCCAACGGCCCCACGTCTTCCCGGGCAGACAGTATTATCAACGAAAAGGGTATCATGGTGGTGCCTGATATTTTGGCAAACGCGGGTGGCGTTACAGTATCTTACTTTGAATGGATACAAAACCGCCTGGGATATAAATGGACGGCCGACCGCGTTAACCGCCGGTCAGACCGCATCATGAAGGACGCGTTTAACAACGTTTTCAAGATCGCGAACGAGTACAAAGTACCCATGCGGATAGCGGCGTACATGGTGGCTATCGACAAAGTGGCGAAGACCTACAAGTACCGGGGCGGTTTCTAAACGATCATTAATGACCATTCACAAGGAGGGGCGCGCGTTATTATTTGGCTTATTGATAGCCCTATTCGCCATCAACGCGCTGCTTGCCTACTTATTCCCGAATAATACGCTGCTCCAACAGATCGCGATTGGCATTAGCATCGTGCTGTATATCGCGGTGTTGCAGTTTTTTCGCAACCCCAAGGTCGTCGTTCAGACAAATGACAAACACATACTCGCACCCGCAGACGGCCGGGTGGTCGCCATCGAAGAAACAGAAGAGACCGAATACCTTAAGGAACGACGAAAATTGATCTCGATTTTTATGTCGCCCGTCAATGTACACGTCAACCGTATGCCGGTCGGTGGTACCATAAGCTTTTACCGGTATCATCCGGGCCGTTACCTGGTAGCGTGGCACCCGAAATCCAGCATAGAAAACGAGCGTACCACCCTAGTCGTGCGTTTGGCAAACGGAATCGAGATCCTGGTCCGTCAAATCGCCGGGGCTGTAGCGCGGAGAATCAAGTGCTATGTGAAAGAAGGACAGCCTGTGAAGCAAGGACAGGAATTCGGATTTATCAAATTCGGATCCCGCGTGGATGTTTTTATACCGACTGACGCACAGCTACGCGTCGCGGTGGGCGACAAGACCGTCGCGGGGAAGACGGTACTTGCCGAATTGCACTAAGTCGCTTCATTTCTTGCGTGGGCTTGGCCGCGGGCTAAACAATGGCTACATTGATGTTCATTGTTGTTTTTCCTGCTGCCAGTAGTATCGGGGAAGGCACCCAACCTCACCCCAAATGAAAAAGAACACGAAAATTCAATTTCCCTCGCGAGACCAGAATTTCTACAATACACTGAAAAAGCGAGCCAACGCGTACTTTAAATCGGCAAGTTCTACCCGGCATGCGAACAGCGAAATGGTGTTCAAGACCATTTTTATGTTTTCTCTTTATCTGGTACCCGTCCTCCTGCTATATACCGGAGCGGTCCAAACTGGCTGGCTGGCTATGGCATTGTGTATGCTTATGGGTGTCGGGATCGCTGGCATCGGGCTTTCTGTCATGCATGATGCGAACCACGGAGCTTACTCCAACAGGAAGTGGGTCAACAACCTCCTGGGGTATTCTCTGAATCTTATTGGGGGCAATGCCTTCAACTGGCAGATTCAGCACAATGTCCTCCACCATACCTACACAAACATCTACGATGTCGACGAAGACATCAGTCCTCGGGGAATTCTGCGAATGACGCCGCATTCCGAATGGAAGTCCTTCCACCGGTTCCAGTTTGTATACGCGTGGTTCGTTTATGGCTTCATGACGCTTGCCTGGGTGTTCGCTAAAGACTTTAACCGTCTGATTCGCTATCAGAAGAATGGACTGATCAGGAAGCACCACACGACCGAGGGCAAAGAATGGTCGATACTTCTCGTGACCAAAGCGCTTTACCTATCCTATACACTGATTTTGCCTATGGTGTTTCTTCCTTTCACATGGTGGCAGGTTTGTATCGGTTTTTTCGCTATGCATTTTGTGGCTGGGTTCATACTCGCCATAATTTTCCAGCCTGCGCACGTCGTAGAGGGCACGGAATTTCCTATGCCTGATGATTCCGGTAACATGCAGAACACATGGGCTCTTCATCAGGTAGCAACGACTTCAAACTTCGCCAACAACAGCCGGCTGTTTTCGTGGTACGTAGGTGGCCTTAACTTTCAGATAGAACATCATCTCTTCCCCAACGTTTGCCATGTACACTATCGGCATTTAGCTTCTATCGTGCGAAGCACCGCGGAGGAGTTCAATGTACCCTACCGCACACTGCCTACCTTTCTGCAGGCACTCCTTGGTCACGGCCGGCTCCTCTGGGATTTGGGGAGAAGGCCCGTGAAAGCCGAAGGGACGGCGAACTGAGTCCTCCATTCGGGCAATTTCAGTAAATTGCGCGCCATGGTGAATGCCGACGCGTGCTATGCTGTATTCCAGAGATCGGTGGACGATTACCATCGCACCGATGATATCAATGCGGCCATACAAAACCCTTTTGCTCCCGATAGCCTCGAGCACATGCTGTATGCCAAGAACTGGATTGATACCGTTCAATGGCACATGGAAGATCTCATTCGCAATCCCGAAATCGATCCGGCTGCCGGCATGGAATTAAAGCGCCGGATCGATTCGTCAAACCAGAGGCGCACAGACATGGTCGAGCGCATCGATGATTATTTCGTGAGGGAATTCGCCCACGTCACGCCGGCTCCGGGAGCACGCATTAACTCGGAAACGCCTGCCTGGTTGCTTGACCGGATGAGCATCCTGGTGCTCAAGATCTATCACATGGACGAACAAGTGCGACGTACCGATGTCGACGAAAAACATCGCCAACAATGCGCCGCGAAACTCAGCATACTCATGGAGCAGAAAGAAGATATGCGGCTGGCCTTCGATGAGCTCGTCGAGGATATCGCGAACGGCGTACGTCGCTTTAAGGTGTACCGGCAGATGAAAATGTATAACGATGCTTCGCTGAACCCGGTCCTGTACGGGAAGGGCAGCACCCGATGATGACTACGCGGAAGCTGTTGGTCATTCGCTTTTCGGCCATGGGCGATGTAGTCCTCCTCGTCCCCGTGTTAAGATCGCTCCTTCACGCACATCCCGACACTGCGGTCACTCTTGTCACCCGGCCGCGGTTTGCACCCTTCTTTGCAGGCATAGCCCGGCTCGATGTAGTGGAAGCTGACGTTGACGTTGCCTATCGCGGCTTGCGCGGCATGTTCGCGCTCGCGCGAAAAATTACGGGCGCGGGTCGGTATGAAGTTGCTTTCGACCTTCATGATCACCTGCGGACGATGATCCTAAGGACGATCCTGCGGCTTTGGGGCTTGCGCGTTGTGGTATTCAGGAAGGGGCGTCGTGAAAAGAAGGAGCTCGTGCGTCCGCACAAAAAGATCGTCCGCCCGTTGCCTCATACCGTGGATCGATATCGCGAGGCATTTACCCGTTACGGATTGCGTTTTGCCATGCTGCCGGGACCGTTCCTCGTACCCGACGAAGATGCCGTCGCCAACGTGCGCCAATGGCTCATTGGAAACGGACTTACACCCGGCGTGCAGAAATGGATCGGGATTGCGCCCTTTGCCAATCACCGCACAAAAATATGGCCGGGGGATTATGTAAGCCGACTGATCGACCTGATGCAAAAAAGGACGGGATGTCATTTCTTTCTCTTCGGAGGAGGAAGCGAAGAGATTCGATTCTTTGAAAAAGTCAGGGAAACCTTCCCCACAAGGTGCACTGTCGTTGCTGGCGTGCTTGATATGCACCAGGAGATCGCGCTCATGAGCCTCCTCGACCTGATGGTCTGCGTAGATTCTTCCAACATGCACCTCGCCGCACTGGCCGGCACGCCACTGCTTTCCCTTTGGGGAGGTACCCATCCGGACACCGGCTTCGGTCCCTACCTGTATGACTCCTCTGCAATTCTCCAGATAAGCCGCGACGAACTACCGTGCCGCCCCTGCTCCGTGTACGGGAGGGAAACCTGTCTGCGGCGCGATTTCGCCTGCCTTTATCGCCTCACGCCGGAGCTGGTCACCCAACAAATTTTCCGAAAACTTGGCCTTTAGGATCTGGTTCCTTATACCTATTATTGGCGAACCTAATTAACTACAACGGCATGCTCAAGAAGATTGGCTTAACGTTCGTCGCAGTACTGGTGATCATTCAATTTATTCGCCCCGGCAAGAATATGGATGAAGGTCCACACCCGGCAGACATCAGCAACGTCTACGCGTTACCCGACGGCGTCCATGATGTCTTTAGGAAGAAGTGTTATGACTGCCACAGCAACAAAACCACCTATCCCTGGTATACCAACATTCAACCGGTTGGATGGTGGATGGCATCGCACATTAAAGAAGGCAAGGAAGAACTGAATTTTTCCACCTTTGGCGAATACGCAAAAGATCGGGCGGACCACAAACTTGAAGAAATCATCGAGGTTCTCGATGAAAGTACCATGCCTTTGAAGTCCTACCTGTGGGCACATCGGGATGCCGCGGTTACACAGGAAGAGGCACAACTTATTGCGTCCTGGATCGCCTCACTGGGTATTGTCCGTCACTAACGATTCACTGCATTCGTTTGCATTTACCAGTGCCGTTTTACCCGGCCGTAACTCCCGTTAACATATTGTAAACTCCTTGTGCAGCCGCTGGTTGTGCCACGAAATGCTATTACCTTTGGCATGGAGCTGCCTGCCACTATTGCATTAACCTAAATACACTTATATGCGAAACGATCTACCCCAAAAATTTATGCTGTTCGCGATCATGCTGTCTGCGGTGGGGGTCACCCACGCCCAGACGGGTTCGGTGAAGGGCATCGTCTGGGAGCAGGAGACTAATGAGGGAGTAGCGGGGGCCAACATCATTTTGAAGGGCACGGCTACGGGCACGATCTCCGCTGCGGATGGGTCCTTTGAACTGGCCGGTTTACCGCCGGGCAACCAGGTGATTGCGATCTCGTTCATCGGGTATGCATCCCGCGAAATTCCCGTGCGCATTCAGGCGGGAACCACACACGATCTCGGCAGGATTATGCTTGAGACCCAGGCCATCGGACTTCAGGAAATCAGTGTCATCGCCTCTGTTGCTATCGACAGAAAAACGCCCGTCGCGGTCTCCACCATCAAAGGGCCGGAAATCGAGGCGAAAGTGGGAAACCAGGAATTCCCTGAAATACTCAAGACCACGCCTTCCGTTTATGTCACCAAAGAAGGCGGCGGCTTTGGCGATTCGCGGATCAACGTCCGGGGATTTGACCAGCGCAACACCGCCGTGATGATCAACGGCATTCCGGTCAACGACATGGAGAACGGCTGGGTGTATTGGTCAAACTGGGCCGGGTTGTCTGATGTTTCGAGTTCAATACAGGTCCAGCGCGGCCTGGGTGCATCCAAGCTTGCTGTCGCTTCCGTTGGTGGATCCATCAACATTGTAACCGACGCAGCCCAAATGAAACGCGGGGGTGTCGCTTCACTGACGTTCGGAAACGACGGCTATCAGAAGTACAGCATGTCGTATTCCACGGGGCTTTCCGAAAAAGGGTGGGCATTCTCGGCCATGGCTTCGCATACCCGCGGCGACGGGTATGCAGACGGTACGTTGTTCCGTGCATACTCGTACTTTGCCTCGCTTGCGCGCGAATTCAACAGCCGGCATTCGCTCCATTTCACTATAGTGGGCGCTCCCCAATGGCACTTCCAGCGGGAATACGGTGCGTTCGACGGCGTAACGTATGCCACCCTCAAACAAACCGGCATTCGCTACAACCCACAGTGGGGTTATTACGACGGGAGCGACTACAAAGACAATATGTTCTCGTGGCGCAAGAATTTTTATCACAAGCCGAAGGCTTTTCTGAATCATTACTGGACCATCTCTGAACGCGCCGAGTTATCCACGTCGGTATACGCTTCGATCGGCCGGGGTGGAGGAACAGGCGACCTGGGGCGAATCAACGGAGCATTCCGGACGGACCCCAAATTCCGCGGTTCGGACGGCGTGCGCTGGAATGACATCGCCGCCTGGAATCAGGGCAGCGCTGTTGCAGACTTTGGCGCGAACCGCGTTCCGTGGTCCGGACCGGGCGTGACCGTGGAGGACCCTACCTACAACGGCCCGTTCGCTGGTCAGAACGTAGCGGAGTCGTCGCGTAACGGCATGATTCTGCGCTCATCCATGAACGAGCACAACTGGTATGGCATCCTGTCAAATCTCACGTATCGGCTAAGCGATCAAATCACGCTCACCGGTGGGATCGACGCGCGTTATTACAAAGGTCTGCATTATCGGAGGGTGGAAGATCTGCTCGGGTTAAATGCGTACTTCGACGACAACGATATTAACGAGCCCGAAAAATACGTGACCGACGAAGGAAGAGCTTCCGGAAATGAGATCGATTACAACAACGACGGTCTCGTCAACTGGACCGGTCTGTTCGGGCAAGTGGAATATTCGAAAGGCCCATTGTCCACCTTTATCTCCTTCTCAGGGTCGAACCAGGGATTCAAGCGCATCGACTACTTTATTTATGGTGATGATGACCCCGAGCAGGAATCCGACTGGGAGAACTTCCTTGGTGGAACGGTCAAGGCCGGTCTTAACTACAACATCGACGGTAATCACAACGTCTTCGTCAATGGTGGCATATTTTCCCGGCAGCCCATCTTCGACAATGTGTTTATCAACTTCAGGAACGATGTCAACCCCGACGCCAGCAATCAACGGGTCACTGCTATCGAGGTAGGGTACGGCTATCGCAGCCAGTACTTCAGTGCAAACCTCAACCTCTACAACACGCAATGGGGCAACCGACAGATTTCCCAGAGCCTCCGCAGGGAGATCGACATCAACGGTACACCCACACAAACCGATGGCAATGTGAACTTCACGGATATCTCACAGCTTCACCAGGGTATTGAAATCGACTTTGTCGCGAGCCCGATCAACCAGCTCCGCATCACCGGTATGGCCACGCTTGCAAACTGGCGATACAAGGACGACTTCAATGCCGTCTGGACGCCGGAGGACATATCGCTGTCTCAGTATTCTGAGGAAGTGACACTGCGAATGAAGGATGTAAAAGTTCCTGACGCTGCTCAAACGGTTTTCAGCCTGGGTGTCGATTATGAGATTATGGACGGCCTCAGCGTTTACTGGACGTACTACTTTGCAGGCAACCTATACGCAAACTTCGACCTTGCCGACGAAGTGGAATCCTACCTGGAAGAAAGCCATCAGGCCTGGCGGCTCCCGTCATACAGCCTCAACGACGTGGGAATCGCCTACAGCTTCACACTGGCGAACCTGGATGTAACGGCCCGGCTGAATGTCAACAATGTCTTCGATGAAACCTACATCGCCGAATCGGAATCCAACATACTGTTCGATCCCAACGATGGAGAAGACAACCTCATCCCCGGATCGAAAAACGGGAGCATACACAACCGGGTATATTATGGCTTCGGACGAACCTGGAACGCGGGTCTGAGGGTGCGTTTTTGAAAAAAAAATCAGCGTGTAAAGCGGAAGGGACCGGGCTTGCCGGTCCCTTTTTTGTTTGGCGTTTTTTTGCTATTTTGATTGACTTATGCCGATACGAGTGCGTCTGGTTTTATTCGTTTTGATCGCGTTTTGGCATTTTTCGGGCTGCCGACAGACGGCCTTCGACACGAACATCCATCCCCCGGACCCGGTATCTGTAGACCTCGACAGCATCCTTAGACGCGGCTACATCAGCGCCCTGGTCGACAACAATTCCATAAGCTATTTCATATACAAGGGCGAGCCCATGGGATATGACTATGAGCTGTTGAAACTGTTTGCCGATCACCTCAACGTCGACCTCAAGATTAACGTAACGAAAGGGATCGGAGCAGCCATTGACAAGCTCAACAAAGGCGAGGGCGACATCCTTGCGTATCCGATGACCATCACAAAACATCGCAAACAGTTCATCTCCTTTACTCGCCCGCATTTCAATTCATACCAAGTGCTTGTCCAACGAAAGCCGGACGGCTGGAGACGGCTCACAGCTGACCAGATCGATCAGGCAATGATCCGGGATCCCGTCGACCTCATCGGCAAAGAGATTCACGTGCCCAGGAATTCGACATTCCTCCACCGCCTCGAAAATCTTTCCGAAGAAATCGGTGGTGACATCATCATTAAGGTCGACTCATCCGATGCGGAGAGTGAGGAACTGATACGCCAGGTGGCACGGGGAGAAATCGAGTTGACTGTCGCCAACCATGCCTTTGCGACCGTCAACGCCGCGTACTATCCCGATATTGACGTTAACACCATTCTCAGTCTCCCCCAACAAATCGCATGGGGTATGCGCATCAACTCTCCGCAACTGATGGAAGCCTTCAACACCTGGATGGATCAAATAAAGAAAGAGCCCACCTTCATGGTTATTTATAACCGGTATTACAAGAGCCCAAACACATCGCGTATCCGGAGAAACAGCGACTACTCCTCGCTTGGCGGCAACAAACTCTCTCCCTATGACGACCTCATCCGGGAAGGTGCAGAAGTGCTCGGATGGGACTGGCGTTTACTGGCAGCAGTGGCTTACCAGGAATCGCGCTTCGGTGAGGTGGATGAGTCGTGGGCAGGAGCCCGCGGGCTCATGCAGCTCATGCCGGCGACGGCCGAACGCTTCGGCGCCACCGACCCCAACGATCCCGTCCAAAACCTTCGCGCCGGCGTGCGATATCTGAAGTACCTCGACGACTACTGGGCCAAACGCGTGCCTGATACCGAACAAAAACAAAAGTTCGTATTGGCTTCCTACAACGCCGGGCTGGGTCACATACTCGACGCGCGTAACCTTGCCGGCCGCTTTGGAAAGGATACGCTAATGTGGGACTACAACGTCGAGGAGATGCTGACACGGAAGTCCCAACCCGAATACTTCAACGACCCCGTCGTCAAGCTCGGCTACTGCAAGTGCACCGAAACCGTCAATTACGTCCGGGAAGTGTTGAATCGATATGAAATGTATGCGGCGCATATCTCGGGATTGCCGGTAGCGGGCAAGTAGTCACTCTGTATTTCCCTATCTTTGTTCCTCACCAAACACCCACATCATGGATATTGATCTGTTGGGAAAGCGGGCGGTTGTGTGCGGCAGTACGCAGGGAATCGGGAAAGCGATTGCGATGGAGTTAGCGTTGCAGGGTGCAGCGGTAACGTTGTTGGCGCGGAACGAGGAACGGTTACAGGCAGTGCTCAGCGAATTGCCACGGAATTCCCAGCAAGGTCACCATTATCTCGTAGCCGATTTCGCCATACCGGAAAGGGTCAAAGCCGTAATCAGTGAATATACGTCACAGCACGATGTGCAGATCCTTGTAAACAATACCGGCGGTCCTCCAGGCGGACGTGCCATTGATGCAAATCCGGATGAATTCGCAGAAGCATACGCGCAGCATCTCATTTGCAACCAAATACTCGCGCAGGCATGCGTGGAGGGAATGAAACGGTCGGGATACGGGCGCATCATCAATGTCATCTCCACGTCCGTCAAGGTTCCGATTCGCGGGCTCGGTGTTTCCAATACCGTTCGTGGAGCTGTGGCCAGCTGGGCAAAAACACTGGCTACTGAGCTTGGGCCTTATGGCATCACCGTAAACAACCTGTTGCCCGGAGCCTTTGAGACCGGCCGCATGAGAGACCTGGTAAAGACGCGGGCCAAAGAATCAGGCAAAACGGAGCAGGAAATACTCGACGGCATGATCCGGGAAATTCCGGTAGGGAGAATTGGCGACACCCGGGAAATCGCAGCGGCAGCAGCATTTCTTGCCTCGCCCGCGGCGTCGTATATCAATGGAATAAATCTTCCGGTAGACGGGGGAAGGACGCCCGCGATATAGTCTATAACAACGAACACCTCATTCGCTTTCCTTGGAATTCTTCGACATCGACTCCATCTTTTTTGAAATCTGGGGCTACCCAATGAGTTACCTGGAGTTCTTCGGGACTATCGCGGGATTCGTTTTCGTCGTGCTATCTGCACGCGCCCACATTCTCAACTGGCCGGTAGGAATTATAAACAACATCTTCTTTATCATTCTTTTTTACCAGGTGCAGTTGTATCCCGACATGTTCCTGTACGGTTTCTTTACCGTCACTAATCTCATCGGCTGGTGGCGGTGGTCCCACCCGCGACCCGGTGAAGAGGATCGAAAGAGAGAACTTAAGGTGAGCCATATGCGCCTGTCCCAGCTGGCCATCCTTGGGGGTATTGCCGCCGTCGGGACTTTCACCTTGGGTACATTCGCCAGCAAGCTCCACGAAATACTCCCCACGCTGTTTCCTGAGCCCAGCGCCTTTCCCTATCTCGACTCTTTTGTTACTGTGACGAGTATCGCCGCAACCTACGCTGCGATTCAAAAGAAAATTGAAGTGTGGATTGTCTGGATTATCGTGGATCTCACGGCAACGTACATATACTTCGTTAAGGGCATCAAGTTCGTGGGTGTACAATACTTCGTGTACACCCTAATAGCCGCCTACGGCTGGTACAACTGGTCAAGAGAATACAGAAGTTACGAACAAGCCGAGGTCAGGTAACACTTGCCTGTTCAGCCTTTCCTACGCGAACCTTCCCTACCCGATATCCTTTTGTTGCGAAGTACAGGATGTACAGGTAGCACGGCACCATCATGGCATAGGCGCGTTGTGAATTCCATCCGGGCTGATCAAGGAGCCACCCATAGGCCAAGGGCAGCAACGCGCCGCCGGCAATTGCCATAATCAGCAGCGCCGATCCGATCTTCGTAAATCGTCCCAGTCCGCTGATAGCCAACGGAAAGATCGCAGGCCACATCAGTGAGTTGGCCAATCCCAGCAGCGCGATAAATGCAACGGATGCATAACGGTCGGTCACCAGCGCAAGTATTGTAAAGACCACACCCAGCACCGCGCAAACGCTAAGGGCAGCTTGCTGTGAAATATATTTGGGGATGGTAAAAATGCCAACAATGTACCCAATCAGCATGAAGGCCAGTGTTGCCTGGGTAAAGTATCTGGCTATTGAAAGCTCGATGCCAAGCGACTTTCCATAGCTGATGATAGTATCCCCTGCCATAACCTCCACGCCCACATACAAGAACAAGGCGAGGACACCGAGGAAAAGGTGAGGAAAATCGAAGATGCTTTTCTTTGATTCGGCGCGGACAGCACCGCTATCGTCGCCTTCATCGTTGATGTCGGGCAACGACGAAAACACCACTGCGACAGCAAGTAGTACAAGCACACCCGCGATGATAATATAAGGCACCACCACCCTACCTGCCAGTTCATCCAATGTAGCGGCCCGTGCAGCAGCGTCCATGGTGGCAAGGCTCGCCTCCAGCGCGTCCGCATCCTTGAGCGCAATGTAGCCGAAGATCAAGCCGGCCAGAATACCGGCAAATTTGTTACAGATCCCCATGATACTGATCCGGGTGGCCGCGCTTTCAATGGGCCCAATGATAGACACGTAGGGATTCGACGCCGTCTGAAGAAGCGCCAGACCCGTACCTATAATGAAGAGGCCAAATAGGAACATGTTGTAGCTTCTCGCGTTCGCCGCAGGAACAAATATGAGCGCGCCCACTGCCATCACGAGAAGACCTAACGCCATCCCCTTCTTGTAACCTGTTGCCCGCAACACCACCGACGACGGCAAGGCCATTACAGTGTAGGCGATAAAGAATGCAGTGGCTACCAGGTAGGACT
>JAJJPK010000053.1:0-5369 GCA_032907565.1 Cyclobacteriaceae bacterium
CGACGGCGGCTGGATTGTTAGTGATCAGTATGTGCCATCTGGGGAGGATTGGACTGAAACTGAATTCCGCGTCGCAGATATCCGCTGGCGCGAGTTGAACATTGAAAAAATCACGGAAGGGATATGGGTGGAAAATCCGGATCTGAGCAGAGTTTCCGAAGTGGGATTCACTGACCTCATGGCAGGCGGTGGAACGCCAGCATCTTCCCGTCTTGACTGGATTGAAGTCTACGGGAAGGCTGTTACCGTGAAGAGCGATCCATAGGCAGGGCTAAATATAATTTATCGGTAGCCGATGCAATGATGAAAGGCCAGGCGACCGGAAAGGAGATGTGGGTGCAACTGTCGGATCATTCTTCACTCATGAGAAATACTGCTATGAGCGCGAGGACTATGCCGGCAAGGAGTGGGAGCTCTGGGATGGTGCGGTACAGCGCGCGAGAAAGCGCCACCGTGACAATAGGAGCGCCGGCGTTGATGAGCGGGCTGACTATTATTGCTTTCCCATGCCGGAACGCGTGGAGTATGAATAGCGCTCCGATAGAGTTGAGTACTTGAATCGCAAATGCCGCGATCGGTCCTGTTATTCCCCAGTTAATTGGCTGTCCGAAGTCAGTCATCATAATGGCAACTGGGGTCAAAAGCAGGGCGCTGATGACCATGTAAGCAAAAATAGATGATGCATCCGCGGTGCGCGTGGCGCGCTTCATGAAGTAGGCCTGGGCGCCCCAGCATGCAAAGACAATGAACGACAGCAAGAGCCAGAGGCTTCCATTGCTGTTGTAGTGTGGCGTTTGGTAGGAAAGCAGAGGCATCGCGATGACCGCCATGATAATGCCTGTCCAGGCTCTGGGTGTCGTCCGTTCCTTTAGCAACACCCACGAAAGCAGGATAGTCAATAAAGGGGACAGCGATATAATGGGAAAAACCATGTATGCCGGACCAGACTTTAATGCCGCGAACAATAGCAGCTGCCCCGCCGCACCCAGGAGTCCTATAATCATACCGTAGGTAACCGTTGAGTGCGTCGTGTCGAGGCGACCTTCTTTGAGCAAGACGATAACACCGGGAATAATCATTGTCAACGCCCAGACGCAATACCCCAGCGTCTCGGGAAATCCGGCTTTTTCGGGAATTTCAATAAGCGCACCCCATACACCCCAGCAGACTACTGTAAGTGCCGCGTGAAAAAGCCAGGGTCGTTTGCGTGCTGCCATTTCTTGGCCTCAAAGTAATAAAACGAAACTTATTTAACTGGATTTTGGACATAATTCTGAAATATGAAAGAGAAGAAAAGGTAGGCAGGACTGAAGCCGACTTTTCGTGACTTATTCACTCAAACGTCTGAAAATCATAATAGTATGGATTAATATGACGCTACATTTTCCACGCAGACCCATTTTGAAATAAAGTAAAATGAAAGATTTAACGACATGAAGGAAAATAAAACGAAGTATTTATGGCGCTTTTGTTTATTTTTGAGGGGAACAGATTTGAATCTCCACTTAACGCTCTATATTAATTAGCATATGCGCACAAGATATCTGGGTCTGGACGATGCGACCCTGACAGCGAAGGGCGCTGCGCATCTTGCCAGGGAGTTATGCCAGCAGCCGGATCTTTGGAAAGAGATTTGGCAACGCGTCAATCGGGAAAAAGTTGCTATAGGACAGTTTCTGCAGCGATCCATGTCGGGGCAGGGCAGGATCATACTTACGGGTGCCGGAACGAGCGCGTTCATTGGAAAGTCTCTGGCCGCTGTATTTCAACGCGGCATGGGTATACCGGTTGAAGCCGTGTCGACAACGGACCTGGTATCGCATCCGCGGGATCATCTGCATGGCAATTTGCCCTTGCTAATGGTTTCCTTTGCCCGATCCGGGAACAGTCCGGAGAGCCTTGCGGCGGTATCGTTGGCGGATGAGCTATGCAAGGCTGGCTGCTACCATCTGATCATAACGTGTAACGCTCAGGGGGAACTTGCAAAATGGGGGCGGGTCAACGCACATAATTCGTTTGTTTTCGCCCTTCCTGACCGTGCAAACGACCGGAGCCTCGCTATGACCAGCAGCTACACCGGGATGATGGTGGCCGGAATACTGGTCGCCGGTCTGTCGCACCTGAAGGCGAACAGGGAGATGGTCGATATTATTTCATCCTACGGTCGGAAGGCGATTGACTATTACTATGACGATCTACGGGCTATCGCAGAAAGGGATTTCAGGCGGGCTGTGTTTCTAGGATCCGGCCCGCTCCTGGGAACGGCAACGGAAGCACATCTGAAACTCCAGGAACTTACTGATGGACAAATAGTCTGTACACCTGACTCGTTTCTTGGGTTCAGGCATGGGCCAAAGGCCGTTGTGGACGAGACTACTTTGATGGTTTACTTGTTCTCGAACCAGAAGTATGTGCAGAAGTACGAGAAGGATTTGGTTCAGTCGATGAGTAAAGGTAGACGTCCATTGCTGGAAATTGGCTTGATGGAATCAAGGATCGATGGCGTCGATTTGCCGTACTCGTTCCCTTTTTCCGAAAATGGCCCCAGCGTGAATGAGGAGTTTCTCGCCGTTTGCAGCATCGTGCCGGTTCAGATACTTGCTTTTTTCAAATCGCTACAGCTGGGGTTGCGACCCGACACGCCATCTCAAACCGGAGCCATATCCAGGGTTGTCGAGGGTGTGCAGATCTATAGCCTTCAGGATTGAATCATGAACACGACGCTCCGGGAAAGGGCTAGGAAAAAGGGCCTGTCCTACATGGACTTCCTGCTTCGGGAAGTCAAGAAGATAGAAAAAGAGACAGGAATACCGCGCACGTTCCTCGCAGTATGCCCGAATTCAAGCACAGTGATCCGTGCCGCTTTGCGAACGGCGAAACGGAATAATGCGCCTATTAAGTTCGCGGCTACGCTGAACCAGGTCGATCTCGATGGCGGGTATACGGGTTTCACACCTGAACAGTTTGTCAGAAGCATACGCAAGGAAGCGCAGCTCATTAACTTCAATGGTCCCGTTATCATTGCCATCGATCATGGCGGACCCTGGTTGAAGGATTTGCATCGCCAGGAGCAATGGAGTCTCGAGCAAAGCATGAGCGCTGTCAAACGAACCTTCGAAGCCGCTATCGACGCGGGCTATGACCTGATCCATGTAGACCCCACTGTCGACATTACTGTCCCGCCGGGTGAAACGATCCAGATTGAAGTTGTAGTTCGCCGGACGGTGGAGCTCATTGCGCATGCTGAGACGTTCCGCAAGAGCAAAAAATTGCCGCGGATCGCGTACGAGGTAGGTACAGAGGAAGTGCACGGCGGTCTTGCCGATATGAATGCCTTTAAGACATTTCTTGAGCAGCTAAAAACGCTTCTCTTTCGCAATGAACTCGATGATGCGTGGCCATGCTTCGTCGTGGGTAAGGTAGGCACAGACCTGCACACGACAGTATTCGACCCGGAAGTTGCCCGAAAGTTGTCATCCATAGCTGCCCGGTACGGCAGTGTAATCAAAGGACATTATTCGGATAATGTATCGAATCCTCATGAGTACCCAAATTCCGGCATGGGAGGAGCGAACGTCGGCCCGGAATTTACAGAACAGGAATATGCGGGACTTGTTGAATTGTGCGACCTGGAAGAAGGCCTGGTCAAGAAAGGTTTGGTCGTAAGGCCGTCCAATCTTGTACACATACTTCGGGAGGCTGTGGTCCGATCGGGACGTTGGAAGAAATGGATCCTGCCTGGTGAATCAGCGGATGATTTTTTCGCGAATTCACTTGAACGTCAATCGTGGCTGATAAAAACCGGCTGTCGTTACATATGGGAAAATCCTGAAGTCGTCGCTGCGCGCATGCGACTGTATCGCAATCTTGAAATGAATGGATTCGATGCGGAGGAAATCCTGCTTTCGCACATTGAAAAATCAATGGACAAGTACTTTCATAAACTCAACCTTGTTGACCTGAACGACAGGTTGATGCATAACAAGGGCATCACTTTGTCGATATTGTAGTATTATCATGAGCCAGACCAGGAAATGGGGCGTTGTTGTCGTAGGTGAACTCAATGTTGATCTCATTGCCAACAACATTGAAAGAGCTCCCGAGATCGGGAAGGAGGTAATCGCGCATGCGTTCACAACGGCGTTGGGGAGCAGTTCGGCAATATTTGCCAGCAACTTAAGCACACTCGGTACGCCGGTTACGTTTGTCGGACGGGTGGGAAACGACAGCAATGGCGACTTCATCCTTTCCGAGTTGCAATCGAAGGGTGTCGACGTTTCAAATATTATCAGGTCGGGTTTCCGTGATACAGGTGTCACCCTTGTTCTGAACTACGGGGATGACCGCGCCATGGTCACGTATCCTGGTTGCATGACCTCCCTTTCTCCGAATGATGTCACAGATACTGTGCTACAAGCCTGCAGGCATCTCCATGTAAGCTCAATTTTTTTGATGCCGCGTATTAGAGAAAACCTCGTGCGCTTGTTTTCGCGAGCCCGGCAATTCGGCCTGACCACTTCACTGGATCCGCAGTGGGATCCGTCGGAACAATGGGATCTTGAATTGAATCAGGTGCTTGCGGTTACAGACATCTTCCTTCCCAATCGCAGGGAGTTGGAATTACTGACGGGAGCCTCAGGTATTAGCAATGCGCTAACCAGGATCGAAGAAGGGCACGTTATCGTCGTCAAGGATGGAAAGGAAGGGGCGACGCTTTGGGATCACGGAAAGATTATCACACAGCGCTCTTTTTTCAATGAGAACGTAGTTGACAGTATTGGCGCTGGAGACAGCTTTAACGCGGGATTCATCCACAAGTATTTGTTGGGTGAGCCCTTGCATCAATGTCTCCGGTTTGCGTGCCTCACTGGCGCAATTAATACGACCGCACCGGGTGGTACGGCGGCCTTCAGTGATTTCGACTCTGTCAAGAAAACTGCCCGGGAGGCATTTGGAATTTCAATCTGACCCATGAGACTAAAGGAAAAGCTTGCACATCTGTCCCGTAATGGAGGTGCGCTGCT
This sequence comes from Cyclobacteriaceae bacterium, assembly GCA_032907565.1. Lineage (GTDB taxonomy): Bacteria > Bacteroidota > Bacteroidia > Cytophagales > Cyclobacteriaceae > ZC4RG29. The sequence goes on from JAJJPK010000053.1 coordinate 5,025, forward strand.
CGCGGCCAACTTCTATAATTTTGAAACCCTTTCAGGTATTCTTGCCGCTGCTGCGAAAAAGCAGGCTCCTATTATTCTGCAACTATCTGAGGGATCGATTGACTACCTCGGTTTGAAGGTTGCTGTGAGCATGGCGCGGTCGGCATTAGATCAGTTTGGCGTCGAAGGATGGCTTCACCTCGATCATGGGAGCTCGATTGAGATTGTGAGACGATGTCTTGACGCAGGATTCGATTCCGTGATGATTGACGCGAGCGAGCGCCCTTTCCATGAAAATGTTGAAATAACCTCCGCCGTGGTCCGACTGGCATCCGCCTATGACGCCAATGTGGAAGCCGAGCTTGG
>JAJJPK010000054.1:0-5317 GCA_032907565.1 Cyclobacteriaceae bacterium
GTTGCCTTAATATGAATTTCCGGGTGATGGTCATACCGTTTGGGATATCAAAGGTCCGATTTAGGGGGCGATGTTGCAATTGCGAATCCCATTTTACTTGCAGATGCAGACGCAGACACAATGCCTTGTCATGAGGGTTCACTGCGACTGCCTCTGCATCTGCGACTATTTACCTGCATTGTGCGGTCATTTCCTCAATCATCTCTTTTCCCCACGTGGGCGCCAGTGGGTTTTCAGAGTGGTAAGTCTGAAGCTTTTCGTGTGCACTGGCTGCCATTGCACATGCTTCTGTGGTTGACGAATTAAAGAATTGCGCTGTACCAAACTGCATACGTGCCATCAGCGCAAGTGCCCTTGGATTTTCGGGATTCAGCTCGATGGCTTTGGTAAATGACTGCATGGCCAGACCAGAATACTGCTGCCCGCGCGAGGGAGGATCGACGGTAAGACGGATCATGTGGACAAAACCTTCCATAGCGATGATCTCGGATTCGTCCTGTGCGATGCTTTTTGCCTTGTTTACAGCCTCCATAGCCAGGTCCAGGTGCGTGTCCTTTTTGGCGCCTTCATTTTCCCGCGTGGCCATCATGACGTAGCCAAAAGCAGCGTAGTAGTACGGTTCCCATTTTGTCTTTTCAGCCGCCGCGATCCGTTCTAACGTGTTTACCGCTTGCTGCAATTCTGCGATTGAATGTGCCTGGTAGACGGCAAGGATATTCTTTTTCATGGCCTCCTGGTATTTCTTGTCGTTGGCTAGTCCTGGGAGAACGACCGCAAACAGGAAGGCGGCGATCAATGGTTTCGCAATAGGATTCATAGTAGTATCATTTATAGTGTTGGCAATTGATTGACAGTCTTATCCTTTGAAATAGTATAAAAGATGCCGAGGAATGCGAAGCGCGGCGCCGGCTGACGAATGGCTCTGCTGTTGTAGTGTCCTGCTTCGTTAGGCGTCGAGCCATATTCATAGCCGAAGATGTTGTTGCGACCCAGGACATTCGTACACGAGAAGTACACGATCACATAGGGTTTGGGGAGATAGCTCCAGTTGAAGCTTAGGTCGCTGTAGGCAGGTGTTCTGCTATTATTAAACCCCGGTTCATTCGGGTTGTTGTACGGCCTGCCACTTGTGAACGACCAGGTAGCGCCTACCTGACTTTTCAGCTTGGGCATAAAGTATTTGCCCACGATGGAAAAGTTGTGTTTGGAGGCAAATGAAGGAGTAGCCTTTGTTGGGAAGTCGAGATAGTCGCGCTCGGTGTCTAGGTATGAGTAAGAGATCCAGTAGTCCAGCCGCTCTATGGATCTGTTGTCCCTCCAGAAGAATTCCAATCCCCGTGCATATCCGTCACCGTGATTGGTAACAACGCCGTTTGTAGTTTTTACCAGGTTGTCATATTGCTTGTGGTAAGCTTCGATCCGGAAGGTTTTGTTGTCTTCAATGTGTTGGTAACTCAGAATGAAGTGCGATGCACGCTCGGGATCGAGTGAAGGTTGGTGTCGCAGCCATTCATTTTTTGCGGTTTGCCGAAATTGCCCCCAGGCGACGGACATCTGACCATTCTTGCCCGCCTTGTGTGCAAGCGACAACCGGGGGTCTAATGACACTTCACCCGTGAGGCTGTTGTGTTCCAATCGTGCACCTGCACGTGTTACGAAGTTGTTGCTTGCGTAGAGGTCTGTCTCTGCGAAGGCGGCGGTGATGTTTTCTTCAAATCGATTTTCGAAGGAGTCATTTGTAAGAGGCTTGAAGTGGTAGCTATATTTTCGCGTGAACACCTCAAATCCTGTTCTCAGTTCAATCTGATCGTGAACTGAGCCTTCGAGCACCGTCTTGAGGTGGGTACCTCTTTCGTTTTCGCGGATTACATCCTGATCTGCTTTGAAGGCGTCGTTAAGTTCTGTGAACGCCACTCCGCCACGGATAATCCAACGGTCATTCAGGACGTCCTTGTAAGAGGCGTTAACATAGGAGTAACGATTGTCCTGACTCAAGAGTCGCCTTGCCAAAGGGTCATCGATACTGTGATCGAACAAGGAGAAGTCAGAATTGTTGAAGTTGGCGTAGAGCTTGAACATTCCAGTCTTCGTCAGGCGTTGGCGAAAAGAACCTATGCCAGCGAGGGATCGTGGTGCGTCGTTCCAGTCGATGTCTTGTTTAACCAGGCCGACGTAAGGGCGCAAATTGGTGTACTCGATTTTAGCCGCAGCGGATCCGCCATCCCAGGCCTGCGTGTGCGTGATATCCCCGCCCACGGAGAGCAGGCCGAGGTCGGTGCGCGTAATTTCTGTCTCGTCTCTCGAGTCAAGCGCAAGAACGGACGACAACGCCTGGCCGAATTCGGCGGAGTATCCACCCGTGCTGAAACTTGTTCCCTTGAACATGAATGGGAGGAAACGGCTACGCGAGGGTGTGTTTGGTGCAGATGGACTGTAGGCGTTGAGTACAAGCATGCCATCGATGAATGTCTTGGCTTCCTCGCTGTCACCGCCGCGCACGAACAGCCTTCCGGTTTCACCAACTTTTTGCGTGCCGGGCAAGGTATTGAGCGCGCCGGCGATATCGGCGGTTGCTCCAGCGGTCGTTGCAATGTCTAGTGCCCGGAAGACCGTTCTTCGTGATTCATCGCTCGCCGTAAATGCACTTGCCGAGATGGTTACCGCATTCAGCTGGCTTATCGCTTCGACGAGTCGTACTTCTACGGTAACGGGTTGTCCAGCCAGCACTACCTCTTTCCGATACTCTCTATAACCGATCATCCGCACGACCAGTGTGTGAGCGCCTGTTTCATCGGTTTCGAAAGAGAAGGCCCCGTTTTCGTCCGACATTCCGCCGTCGTATGTGTCTTCCAGGAACACATTGGCCAGTGGGACGGGCTTTGTGCTGTCATCCGTGATCACTCCGGTCACCCGGGTTTGTGAGAAGCCGAACTGGAATCCCAGCAGCAGAATTAACGCAGCCAAATATTTCATAGGGTTTGTAGCGTGTTTCGGCTAAGATTCGCAAAACGGGCGGGCGGGAGTAATTTGTGTTACTGAAGTGTCGAGGAAGAAGGATGAGGTGTTGATTATCGATTATCGGTTATCGATTTGTGATTTGTGATTTGGGCGTTGTCTTTTCACCATTTTCACCAATTCATACCAGAGCGCTGAGATGGCACCGGCGGCGATGCATAAGAGGATGTGGTTGGCGGACAGGATACCAAAGCCGAAGAAGGCCCTGAACGAGGGGACCATAAAGATGACGACGGTGATGAGCGTGGTCAGGGCAATGATGCCAGGGATAAGCGGGTTCTTGTAGCGCAGGGTGGTGACTATAGAATGATAGAAGGAGCGGTTTACTAATGTGAGAAACACGTTGGCAGCGACTAGCGTCACGAACACCATGGCGCGCGTTGCGTCTTCCATACCCGTCGCGTAATGTCCGTACTGATACATCGCCAGAACGGCTACGGTGATCACTAGCCCCTGAATGATGCTCGTCGCCAACTCCCTGGCATTAAAAAAAGTGTTGGTGAACGGCCTTGGATTTTGCTGCATGGTATCAGGCTCCATTGGCTCGTTCTCGTAAATGATCGAGCATGTGGGGCCCATGATCAGCTCGAGGAAGATGACGTGCACGGGAGAAAAGATCGCCGGATAAACCCAGCCCAACACCAGGGGGATAAAAACTGTGAGGATGATGGGAATGTGGATGGTGATCACGTACTGTATAGCCTTCTTCAGGTTGGCGTAGATCCGTCGGCCCATCGCGATAGCATCCACCATTCCTCCGAGGTCGTCGTTAGTAAGGATCAGTGACGAGGCCTCCTTGGCAGTTTCCGATCCTTTCTTTCCCATGGCCACGCCGATGTGCGCTCCTTTAAGTGCTGGGGCGTCGTTGACGCCGTCGCCAGTCATGGCCACCACTTCACCGTCGTTCTTCAACGCATTTAGAATTCTTAGCTTGGCTTCGGGGAACATGCGCGTGAAGATGTTTACCGAACGAACGCGTTCCGTTAGCGCCTCGTCACTGAGCGCAGCGAGTTCCTTTCCATCGAGCGTTTGATCCGCGCCGCGAAAGCCAATCTGACGGGCAATGGTGGAGGTTGTGACCGCATTATCGCCCGTTACGATCTTCACGTCAATCCCAGCGTCATAGAAGGCATCAAAAACCTTTCTGATGTTGGGCTTGGGAGGATCGTAGAAGGCGACGAGTCCGAGTACCGTAACCGGCAGCGTCGCCTGGTCCTCGGGGAAGTCGTCGCCCTCAAATGTACCTTCAGCCACGCCGAGCACGCGAAAACCCTGCTGCGTAAAATGACGCAAGGCGTCGTCCCATTGCTTCCGTGTCTCCGGCGAAAAGCCTGCCCGCGCGGCCAGCGCTTCCGGCGCACCTTTCACTGCGATGATGCGTCGTCCATCCTCCCCCTCGAAAATATGCGTCATCACAGGTGGCTTTCCGCCGAGCGGATATTCGTGGATCATCCGGAAGTTGGCGCGTTCATCTCTGGGAGAAGATCGCAGATAAGCAGCGTGCAAAGCTTTCTCCATAGGATCGAAGGGAACGGGCTCGCTTGCCCACATGGCGATTTCGATGAGCTTTTTCTCTTCGTCGCCTAAGTGGTCAACGCCGGCTATTCGGTTCGATGATACCACAAACGTGCCGGCGAGCTCCATGCGATTTTCCGTGATGGTTCCCGTCTTGTCGGCGCAGATCACTGTGGCGCTGCCGAGGGTTTCTACGGTGGAGACTCTTTTTACAATGATCCCGCGCTGCGACAGCCGCCATGCGCCCAGTGCCATGAACGTAGTGAACGCTACGGGTATCTCTTCCGGCAGGATGCTCATGGCCAGGGTGAGGGCCTTCAGGAGGCTGTCCATCAGGTCCCGCGAGTCGAAGAAATTGATGGCCCAGACGATGAGGAAGACGACAATGCCGGCAAACGCCATCTTCTTTACAAAGGAATCGATTTGACGTTGTAAGGGTGTGCGCTCGCGTTCTATCGTTTCGAGGCTCTTTCCGATCCTGCCCAGCCGCGTGTTTACTCCGATTTCTGTAACGCGGCAAACGGCAAGTCCTCCAACTACAGTCGTGCCTTGGTATACTTTGTTGTCATCGTCCGACCCATTTTTGCTTACGGGGAGTGATTCTCCGGTGAGGATGGATTCGTCTACCTGGAAGTCGTGCGCATGGACGATGACTCCATCGGCAGGGACCGAACTTCCTTCTTCGATCATCATAAAGTCGCCCACCACAACTTCTTCTCTTGGAACGGTCTGAACCTTGCCGTCGCGGATGACACGGCATTTGGGTTGGGTCAGACTTTGCAGGGTA
>JAJJPK010000055.1:0-22729 GCA_032907565.1 Cyclobacteriaceae bacterium
AAACTGCGATTTCTTCAAACAATCCGAGTTGGTTGAGGTTGAGGATGTGAATGAACTCCTTTACGACGGCGCCCGCCACGCGTATGCGAAATTCATCGACGGTGTGCTGATCATGGAAGAGCGGGTTTGCCTGGAAATATACGAGACCATCCTGGACGATTATTTCCCCCTGGTCATCGCTGGCGACCATAGTACGGCCTACGGAACCATCGCCGGTATCTGCAAGGCTTATCCCAAGAAACGCCTCGGCGTCATCTGGATCGACGCCCACGCCGACATCCACACACCCTATACGACGCAAACTGGTAACATGCACGGTATGCCCCTTGCAATGGCCTGCGGCATCGACAACCTGGAGTGTAAAGTGAATGATCCGCGCGGCGAAACGGTGGAATACTGGGAACAGATCAAGAACGTAGGCATCCCGGGGCCTAAACTGATGCCCGAGGATATTGTGTACATCGCAGTGCGAGACCTCGAAAAACCGGAAAACTATCTCGTAAACAAGTATAACATAAACTTTATTGAGACGGAAGAGGTTAAGAAGCTGGGACCTGTTGTTATGGCCCAGCGTGCGCTGGATATGCTGTCGCACTGTGATTTGATTTACATCTCGCTCGACGTCGACGCGATCGACAGCCGGGTTTCCGCAGGCACGGGTACGCCCGTTCCGAACGGACTCACGGTAGAGGAAGCGAAGGCGCTCAACGTCGCGCTGGCGCGCGACCCTCGGGTGTGTGCCTGGGAGATTGTAGAAATCAACCCGACACTCGATACGGAGAACCGAATGGCAGAAAGCGCCTTTGTGATCATGGAAGCAACCGCGCACTCCATCGTTAACAGGCCCGTTATAGCCGAATAACGAATATGAACGTCGTAGATGATTTGAAGTGGAGTGATGTTCTGCGCTACGCGAGAGAGGGAAGCCCGGAACCCAACAAAAAAGTAGTCCGCACCGACGAGGAATGGCGTAGCCTTCTTCCACCTGATGTGTACCATATCACGAGAAAAAAGGGCACCGAACGACCTTTTACGGGTGAATACTGTGAAGCGCACGAGCCCGGCCGCTATGCCTGCGTGTGTTGCGGTACCTTGTTGTTTGACTCACAAACGAAATTTGAATCCGGCACCGGATGGCCTAGCTTCACTCAGCCCGTCGCGGGCAATGTTATTCGCTATGATGAAGACCGAAGCTACGGTATGCATCGCGTGGAAGTGATGTGTAACATCTGCGACGCCCATCTCGGTCATGTATTCCCTGACGGCCCGCCACCAACCGGCTTGCGGTACTGCGTCAACTCCGCATCGCTGAAGAAGGTTTGACACTCATTTCTCCCAAACTCTCTCTATTTCCCTATTTCCTTACCTTTTATTGCCTTATTTCCTATTTTCGCGCACGGATCAAAGCTGGTACTGTAATGAAAAACATGGGACCTGTTTCCGCATTTATTGAAAAGCATTTTCGGCACTTTAACGCGGCGACGCTCACGGACGCAGCGAGAGCGTACAAAAAGAACATCGACGAGGACAAAAAGATGATGATTACCCTGGCCGGCGCGATGAGCACCGGCGAACTGGGCATCAGCCTGGCCGAGATGATCCGCCAGGATAAGGTCCACATCATCTCCTCCACCGGCGCCAACCTGGAGGAAGACATCATGAATCTCGTCGCGCATTCCCATTACCGGCGGATCCCCAACTATCGCGATCTTACACCGGAACAGGAGTGGGAATTGATGAATAATCACCTGAACCGGGTTACCGATACGTGCATTCCGGAAGAGGAAGCATTCCGACGCCTGCAGGACCACCTGTTCCAGGTATGGAAAGAGGCAGAAGATCGTGGAGAACGATTGTTTCCCCATGAGTTCATGTATCGTATGCTGAAGAGCGGTGTACTACGCCAGTACTATGAGATTGATCCCGCAAACTCGTGGATGTTGGCGGCCGCGGAGAAAAATCTACCGATCGTTGTACCAGGCTGGGAAGACTCCACGATGGGGAACATCTTCGCATCGTATGTCATTCAAGGCGAACTCAAAGCATCGACGATGAAGTCGGGCATTGAATATATGGCGTGGTTGTCCGACTGGTATCCTACGAATGCAGGAAAAGAAGGTCTCGGTTTCTTCCAGATAGGAGGAGGCATCGCCGGTGATTTCCCGATTTGCGTCGTGCCGCTGCTTCATCAAGATCTCGGAAATACCGACGTTCCTTTCTGGAGTTACTTCTGCCAGATCAGTGATTCCACCACGAGCTATGGGTCATATTCGGGCGCAATACCCAATGAAAAGATCACATGGGGTAAGCTGACCGTTGAAACGCCCAAGTTTATAATCGAGTCGGATGCCACCATCGTGGCGCCCCTGATCTTCGCCTATGTGCTCGGCTGGTAAGTGCACAAGGTCAGTACGCCAAATCATAAGATGAACCTGGAATCCGTTCTTCGTGGTGAAATAGAGCAGGCCATCGTAGCCCTTTTCGGCAAGACACCGGAATCCATTCAACTTCAACCTACGAATCCCGAGTTTGAAGGGTCACACACGCTGGTGTGTTTCCCGCTGTCGCGTCTTAGCGGCAAGAACCCGGCGGAAACGGCAACAGCCATCGGCGATTACCTCGTAGCCCATTCGAGTGTAGTCGCAAGGTACCAGGTGGTCAAAGGTTTCCTGAACCTGATCCTTCACGACAACGCATGGATCGCGACGCTCCATGCCATCCATGCTGACGCCACGTATGGCGTACAACCTCCGTCCGGGGAGGAGATCATGGTGGAGTTTTCGTCGCCCAATACGAACAAGCCCCTTCACCTCGGTCACCTGCGCAACAACTTCCTGGGCTGGAGCGTGAGTCAGATCTTGACGGCCAACGGGTACAAGGTTCACAAGGTGCAGATCATTAACGATCGGGGTATCCATATTTGTAAGTCGATGGCGGCCTGGACGCTCTACGGAGAAGGAGAAACGCCGAAGAGCTCCGGCATCAAGGGCGATCACCTGGTGGGAAATTACTACGTTCAGTTTGACAAGGCGTACCGCGCGCAAGTGGCAGCCCTCATGCAAAAGGGAATGCCGAAGGAACAGGCAGAGAAGGAGGCACCTATCATGCAACTGGCTTCCGAAATGCTGCGAAAGTGGGAAGACAAGGATCCTGAAACACTGGCCCTCTGGGAAAAAATGAACGGATGGGTATACGAAGGCTTTGACGTTACCTACCGGGCTATGGGCGTTTCATTCGATCGCCTTTACTATGAATCACAGACTTATCTCCTCGGCAAGGAAATCGTCCTGAAAGGAGTAGAAGATGGCATATTCTTCCGAAAAGAGGACGGCTCCGTGTGGGTGGATCTGCGCAACGAGGGTCTCGACGAGAAAGTGCTGCTGCGCGCCGACGGCACATCCGTATACATCACGCAGGACATCGGCACAGCGGTCCTCCGGTTCAACGACTTCCCGAACATTGTCGGACAGATTTATACCGTGGGCAACGAACAGGAGTATCATTTCAAAGTGCTGTTCCTGATCCTCGCGAAACTCGGTTACGCGTGGGCGCAGCGGTGTTACCATCTTTCCTATGGCATGGTTGACCTGCCCTCAGGTAAGATGAAATCACGGGAAGGAACCGTAGTCGATGCTGACGACTTGATCGCGGAAATGATCGACGAAGCGGAGAAACAGACGCGCGAGCTTGGTAAGGTGGACGAAATGACCGACGAGGAAGCCCAGGCACTTTACCGAATGATCGGACTTGGCGCGCTGAAATTCTTCCTTTTGAAGGTGGATCCGAAAAAGCGCATGCTGTTCAACCCCAACGAGTCCATTCAATTGCAGGGGTTCACGGGACCGTTCATCCAATATACCCATGCACGGATCCGCGCGCTTCTTCGTAAAGCGGAAACAGCAGGCGTCACGGCATCAGCGGCTGACCTTGAGAACGTTAGTTTGGAGCCTGCGGAACGCGAAGTGATCATCGCACTAAGCCGCTTTCCGGAAAAAGTGCGTGAAGCTGGTGCAACCTACTCGCCGGCCCTGATTGCCAATTATGTATACGAGTTGGCCAAAGAATACAATCAGTTCTATCAGTCGATCCCGGTGCTTTCTGAAGCCGACTCCGCCCGTGTTCGCTTCCGTGTAGCGCTTTCCGAGGCGGTGGGGCGTACAATCCGCACTGCCATGCATCTTCTGGGCATTGACGTGCCCGAAAGAATGTAGTAGTCGGTGTCGCACGTAACACTTATATTAGCGAACCAGACCGGCAAAAAAATTGCTTATTTAACTAGGAAAACCCCCGCATTATGAAATTCCTATTAATTGTTGCTGCTGTGATGGTGACCACAAATGTTTCATCGGTGTATGATTTCACCAAAAATTCGATCGACGGTCAGCCGATCGATTTTTCGCGTTATAAGGGCAAGAACCTGCTCATCGTGAATGTTGCGTCCAAATGTGGCTTTACGCCGCAGTACGCCGACCTGGAAAAGTTGCATGAACTCCATGGCGACAAAGTTGTGGTGCTCGGATTCCCGGCTAACAACTTCGGCGGACAGGAACCCGGGTCAAACGAAGAGATTGCGGAGTTTTGCCAGAAGAACTTTGGCGTAAAGTTCCAGATGTTCGAAAAGATTTCAGTGAAAGGCAACGATCAGGATCCCCTGTATGCCTGGCTCAAAGAACAAACGGGAAAAGAACCGACGTGGAATTTCTGCAAGTACCTCGTCAAGGCCGACGGCACCGTGAAATTCTTTGATTCAAAGGTAAATCCACTCGACAAACAAATCCTCGACGAATTATAATCCCTCGCAGTGACCAGGAAGATTGTATTTCTGACTGTTCCTGCGCTTATCCTGACTGGTATGGGCATCGCATCCTTTCTCTCAGAAAAGCTTTCCGGCAGTCCTAAAAAGGTGGAAGGTTCCCTATACGATTTTGAGATCAAGGCCCTGGACGGAACACCCATCTCTTTTTCACAGTACAAAGGGAAGAAACTTTTGATTGTCAACACCGCTTCAAAATGCGGATACACACCGCAGTATGCAGATCTTCAGAAGTTGCACGAACAGTATGGCGATAAGGTGGTTGTGCTCGGATTCCCGGCGAATAACTTCCTGTGGCAGGAACCCGCTGATAACGATGCGATCGCTGCGTTCTGCCAGAAGAATTATGGTGTCACGTTCCAGATGTTCGGAAAGATCAGTGTGAAAGGAAAGGACAGGCACGACCTGTACCGCTGGCTGGAAGGAATGACAGGAAAACTCCCGTCGTGGAATTTTTGCAAATACCTGGTTAACGAAGACGCCACCCAAGTACGTTTTTTCCCATCGAAAGTAAATCCTCTGGATAAGGAAATTCTTGATCATATTATTGGCAACTGAATGTTATTGGCAACTGATGTTTAGAAGATTACTGCGCATTGCTCCTCTCTCCCTGGATTTTGGATTGCTTGTTCTCAGAGTCGCGTCGGCCGGCATCATGCTGACGCACGGATGGCCCAAGGTGGCCAACTTCAAGGAACGGTTTCACGCGTTCGGCGATCCCTACGGTCTGGGACCTGAAATTACCTTGACGTTCGCCGTATTGGCGGAATTTTTTTGCGCCATTCTCGTCGGCCTCGGCCTGGTCACGCGTTATGCGCTGATCCCGCTCATCATCACCATGGCGACCGTAGTGTTCATTGTACACGCCGACGATCCCTTCGCGCGAAAGGAAGTACCGTCACTGTTGCTGACCTGCTTTGTGACGCTCTTCTTCACCGGCCCCGGACGCTTTGCGTTTGATGCGAGAATGCGATGAAGCGCCCCAGTCCCTGCCTCTGCGTCTGCCCCCGATAGCTATCGGGGTGCATCTGAAAATCCGGTTTCACCCTAAAAAACCCCGGTGTTCACCGGGAAATTGCCGCTGCCCCCCTTATTAGGATGGCCTGCAGGGCGTTTCCGCCGTTATTTCGGGTATAATTTCGAATTGAATGAACACCACAACACCTCAGGGTAGAAGTCAGCGTCCGTGCAGGGACAACGGCAGGATAGTCGGCATCGTCATCATCGCAGTGGGTACGTTGATCCTGCTGGACAGGCTCGACTTCTTCGTGATGCCTCACTGGCTGCTTACGTGGCCGGTTATCTTGATCGCCGTCGGATTCCTGGTGGGGGCAAAGCGAAACTTCACAGGAATCGGCTGGTTTATTATGATTTTCATTGGCGCCTTTTTCTTCGCCAAACATCACATACCCTTTACCTGGGGCTTCGAGCCGTATGTATGGCCGATTGTGATTATCCTCGTAGGCGCGTTGGTATTGTATCGCGGGACGATGAACAGAAACAACCCTGGGTCGCGGCAGCCACACCACCATAATCCTTATCGACACACAGGTGGCGACGTCGAATCGCCCCCAAAGCAAAGCACTTCGGAAGGCCCTGCACCGCAGGACCCTCCCGCTCGCCCGGCCGCAGACAGCAGTGGTGAGGACACAGTCGACTTGACGGCCATATTTGGAAGCATTAAGAGAAGAATATTCTCCAAGAATTTCAGGTTTGCCGACATCACGACCTTTTTCGGCGGTGTGGAACTGGATCTTACGCAAGCCGACATCCAGGGTCGCGCAACAATCGACCTGACCCAATTCTTCGGGGGAGCAACCCTGATTGTGCCCGCCAACTGGTCGGTGGAGTCCGACCTGGTGGCGATCTTGGGCGGTATCAACGACAAACGTTCGGGATCCGCCTCAACTGCACGGGATAAAGTTCTCGTGATAACAGGAACAGCAATTTTTGCGGGGATTGAAATCAAGAGTTACGCATGACAAAACTTCCTGAAGGCATGAATTGGTATCTTGCAAAGCTGGTGTACCAGATCGTTACCGGCGAGGGTCGGCACATGCCTCAATTCGACATACAATACAGGCTGATCCGGGCAGATGATTCCGACTGGGCGCTTGAAAAAGCTCATATCCTCGGAAAGATGGGAGAGACGTCGTTTGAGAACGTCAGGAACGAGTTGGTACGATGGAAATTCCTGGCTGTCGAAGATGTGTGCAGGATTGCAGCGCTTGATGATGGTGAGCAGCTGTACGGGCAGATTGTGGAACCCGGCGATCCGGGAGAATATGTTGCACTCACCCGCGCCAGGGCACAGCGCATCCTTGATGAGGTTCGAACCTTCGGCGAATAACCCAATGGTTACCAATTCACTTGCTATCGCGTGACGCTCAATGACCTCCTTGTCAAGGCGCGATGGCTGCTCGTAGGCCTCGCGGTCGTCGGCTGGATCGGCTTCCATGCGTGGATACTCCGCGCGAAACTGGGCGTCGATCCCCGGCTGGCGCTACTCGACAGTGCTGTCAGCAACGGTTCCGTACTGGTGATAAGTGCGCTGGTGATCATAGCGCTTCGCCGGTTCATGCCAGAGGGAGGGAAGCTGTGGTTTGCCACAGCCGTCAGTTTTTTTCTCTCACTGGTATGCGTCTGGATCACGATCGAAGTGGTGATACCTCAAGCTACCGGCAATTTCGAATACCAGGAACTCGTATATCGCACGGGTCCGTTGCGGTGGAGTTTCAACTTTCTCCTGATGGGAGGATTATGCATTGCCAGCGTACTCCATTTCCGCCTTCGCGACGAACAGTCGGCTAACGCGCGACAACAGGCCACAGCCTCCATGGTTAGAGAAGCCGAGTTGCAGAAATTGCAACTGCAGTTGCAACCCCACTTTCTTTTCAACTGTCTTAACTCCATCAACGCGCTCATCCTTGTGCGACCGCCGGAGGCGCGAAGAATGGTTGAGCAGCTCTCGGAATTTCTTCGCATCACGCTGAAGCGCGCCGATGAACACTGGGTGCGGCTGGAAGAGGAATGGAACTACCTTCAGCTTTATCTTGAAATTGAAAAAATCCGCTTCGGTCACCGCCTGGAAGTGGTGACATCGTTTGAGGAAGGCGTGATGGATTGGAGGATTCCTACGCTCGTGCTGCAACCCCTGGTAGAGAATGCCATCAAATTCGGATTGTACGGTACGACGGGAAGCGTCACCATCTCGCTGGACGCGCGTCGCCTGGATGACCTTCTTGAGATACGAGTCACCAATCCGTTCAGTGAAGATGCACGGACGACCAGGGGCAATGGGTTCGGTCTCGCAGGCCTGCAGCGCCGCATGTACCTGCTCTTTGCGCGAAACGACCTGGTACATACCGCGGACGTCAACTATGTTTTTACCGTAACTTTGAAGATTCCCAGGGAAGCATGATCCGAACGATACTTATTGATGACGAACCCCTGAGCCGGGAGATCGTGAAGTCCTACCTGCAGGGCTATCCCGATTTCCAGGTGGTTGAGGAGTGCAACGATGGCTTCGAAGGTGTTAAAGCGATACAGCAGCATCGTCCCGATCTCATCTTTCTAGACATCCAAATGCCTAAGATCAACGGCTTCGAAATGCTGGAACTGATCGACGATCCTCCGGCTGTTATTTTTATAACGGCCTTCGATGAGTATGCAATTCGCGCTTTCGAAGCCAACGCCACGGATTACTTACTGAAGCCGTTTTCCGAAGACCGATTCAAAAAGGCTATTGAAAAATTCATGACCCGCGCGGCCGGTGAACAATCGAAACAGGTCGCTGGTACGCTGGCAGACGCTCCCGTTAACCATGACCGCATTGTTGTGAAGACGGGCACAAAGGTGCGAATCATCCCCGTTCGCGACATCCATTACCTTGAAGCCGATGATGACTTTGTCCGGATCGTCACGGACGAGGGAAATTTTTTGAAGAACAAAACGATGCAGTACTATGAGAAGGTGCTCGACCCGCAGCAATTCGTTCGCGTCCACCGCTCGTACCTTCTCGCCGTAAACCGCATAACGCGGATCGACCCCTATCAGAAGGAAAGCCATATCGCGGTGTTGAGAGACGGAAAGCAGATACCGGTGAGCAAGTCAGGATATGCCCGACTGAAGGAAGTGCTGGGAATCTAGCAGGTAAGTCGCAGATGCAGAGGCAGACGCGGGCCTGGCATCGAAGCAACGGCGTCTGCATCTAAATCATTATCTTCGCAGCAATGCCGACCGTCAAAACTAACCCGACAAAGGCCTGGCTACGTGCGTTTCGTCTTCGGACGCTGCCTCTGGCACTTGCCTGCATCGGTATGGGAGCCTTCCTTGCTGCCGGTGCCCAGGCATTCCGTATGGACATCTTCCTTTTGTGCATCGTTACCACCGTGTCGTTACAGATCCTTTCCAACCTGGCCAACGATTACGGCGATTCGGTGCACGGCGCCGATAACGTTCACAGGAAGGGACCCGCACGCGCTGTGCAGTCTGGTGCAATCTCACCTGCCCAGATGCGAAAGGCACTATTTCTTTTTGTCGGCTTGTGCCTGGCCAGCGGTATCGCGTTGCTGATCGTTGCGTTTGGTCGCGACTGGAATGCGCTGCTGTTCTTCTTTCTGCTCGGCATCGCGTCCATATTTGCAGCGGTCGCCTATACTGTGGGTAACCGGCCCTATGGATATATCGGTCTGGGCGACGTGTCCGTATTGATATTTTTTGGGCTGGTGGGTGTGCTGGGATCGGCATATCTTTTTACGAAGCAGGTTTTTTGGGTTGATGTTCTGCCTGCCCTGAGCTGTGGATTTTTCTCTATGGCAGTGCTGAATATCAACAACATACGGGATATTGAGTCGGACCGGCAGGCCGGCAAGTATTCCATACCAGTACGTATAGGAAGAAAGAATGCTATACATTATCATTGGTTCCTGCTTGCGGCAGGGAACTTGAGCGCTTTGGTTTATACGGTCGTCAATTACCGGTCGCCGTGGCAATGGTTGTTCCTTCTAGTGATTCCGCTGTTTGTGCGGAACGGGTCGATGGTCGCGCAAAAAGCGCCGGCCGAGCTTGATCCGGGGCTGAAGCAAATGGCCATGGCGACGCTCGCTTTCGTGTTGCTCTTCGGTTTGGGGATTATTTTATGAGCCTTTAAACCAGTTGGAAGGAAAAAGGGTCTAATAGCAAGGCGCTGTGCTGCAATTATTATTCGCCGCAAAGCGTTACGTAAAAGATAAAACTGATTCCAATGAATGCCCTTAAGATTGTTCTTCTGACGGTTTGTGTGGCGGCAATCTCCTGGGGATGTGAACCGCAGCCCGACGATCTGAAATTGTTCGACGAATTTGTAGTCTCCACGAACTTTGATGAAGAGGCCGACTTCGGTTCGTATCTTACCTACTACATGCCATTAGACACGATAGGCCTTGTGTCCAACCTACCCAGCGATGACACGATTATCGTGGGGACAGGCTACGCTCGGCCTGTGGTTAGCCAGGTAAAAAGCAACCTTGACGCACGTGGTTATCAGGCCGTAGGTATCGATGAGAATCCGGACCTCGCGATCAACGCCTACGTTCTCAAAAACCTAAATATCTTTCAAGACGTCGTCTACCCGCCGGGTTATGGATATCCAGGCTACTATTATCCAGGCTACTACGGATATTACGGGTATTATTATTACCCTTACGTGCAAACGTACGCCTACAATACCGGCGTGCTGGTCATCGAGATCGTTGATCTGAAAAATGTGACGCCTCAAAATGAAGTGACTGTGATATGGAACGCTTACCTCGGCGACGTGTTCAGTTCGGTCAACCTGAGCCAGCAAACGCTTGATGCAATTGATCAGGCTTTCCGACAGTCTGCTTACCTGACAAGACTATGATCCTATGAAACCCTGGCTTACCCTTTCCCTTCTTCTCCTCTTGTGTACCGCCACTGCCTTCGGACAGGATTTTGACCGCTACTTTTATCTTGCCTGGATGCCAAACAAGCCCTTGTCTAACACATCCTGGATCGATGAAGATACCGGCAAAGGGGTACGGTTCGGCTACCGGAAAATGATCAACGACAAGTTTGCCGCTGGCTTCGACTATACGTGGGCAACCTACGACAAGTATTATCCAACTACGTCATTTGTCGACGGAACCCGGACCATAACAACGGACTACTTCAACTACGTGTATTCCTACGGCCTTACGCTCAGCGGGCAGTATTTTCTGCCGGTTAACAAGGACTGGGTAATGCCCTACGTTGGCCTCGGACTCGGTGCCTCACTCAATCGGTACTTTCAATACTACAACATATCCACGGAAGACGATCAGAAGTGGGGCTTCCTGGGGCGGCCGGAGGTCGGCGTTCTCTTCCCCTTTGGCGGGAAATGGGGCGCGACGGTCGCTGCCCACTATTCTTTCTCCACGGCAAAAAGTGAATATTTCGGGTACGATGACTTCAACAGCATCAGCTTCAACGTTGGCGTAGTGCTGATGTCGTACTAACCCTGACGGGAATTTTTGAGCATCAAAATTCTCCTTCAGGGTTTCTTCAGGGACAAATTTTTTGCGCGCCCTTCACTAGGCATGGCTCAACTGTTATCTTTGCGCCATGCCAGAGCAGATACTCGTCCTCGATTTTGGTTCTCAATATACTCAACTCATAGCTCGCCGCGTCAGGGAACTTAACGTTTACTGTGAGATTCACCCGTTCAGCAAGGTTCCCCCGTTGACACCGGAAATCAAAGGTGTGATCCTTTCCGGCAGTCCCTGCTCCGTACTCGATCCAGGTGCGCCGGATTTCGACCTGGAAGCCTATCGCGGAAAAATTCCCGTACTGGGTGTTTGTTATGGGGCCCAGCTGATTGCAAAAAAGGCGGGTGGTCAGGTCACGCCAGCCAAACACCGCGAGTATGGACGCGCTCGACTGACATCCGTCGACCACCACAGCGAGTTGCTCAAGGAAATATCGCTCGATACGCAAGTTTGGATGTCGCATGCCGACACAATCGTTTCCGTTCCTGAAGACTTCAACATCATTGCCAGCACGCCCACGGTGCGTGTCGCCGCGTTTCGTGTGGATGAGGAGGATATCTATGGCATTCAGTTTCACCCGGAAGTAACACACACTACGGAAGGCAAAAATCTGCTGCGCAATTTCGTGGTGCATATATGCGGCTGTGCACAGGACTGGACACCGGACCAGTTCGTCGAAAGCACAGTGCAAACGTTGAAGGAAACGCTGGGTAACGATAAAGTGGTGATGGCCCTGTCGGGCGGCGTAGACTCCACTGTAGCAGCCACGTTGATCCACCACGCTGCGGGATCGAACCTGCATTGCATTTTCGTAGATAACGGACTACTCCGCAAAAACGAATTCCAGGAAGTGCTGGAATCATACAAGGGAATGGGATTGAACGTGACTGGAGTTGATGCGCGAAAGCGTTTTTACTACGCGCTGGACGGTCTCGCCCATCCTGAAGCCAACAGGAAGGCGATCGGTAAGACTTTTATAGATGTCTTCGATGAAGAAGCACACAAGATCCGCGATGTGAAATGGCTCGGTCAGGGCACCATTTACCCTGACGTGATTGAGTCGGTTTCCGTCAAGGGGCCGTCGGCAACCATCAAGTCGCATCACAACGTGGGAGGTCTGCCTGAAAAAATGAAGCTGAAGGTAGTCGAGCCTCTGAAGACGCTGTTCAAGGATGAAGTGCGGATTGTCGGCAAGACGCTGGGAATCGATTCGCGCATTCTCGGACGGCACCCGTTCCCCGGTCCGGGACTGGGCATTCGCATTCTGGGGGACATTACACCGGAGAAAGTCGCCATCCTGCAGGAAGTAGATCACCTGTTCATTTCCGCGTTAAAGAAGAACGGCCTCTACGACAAGGTGTGGCAGGCGGGCGCCATTCTCCTTCCTATACAGTCGGTCGGAGTCATGGGTGATGAACGTACGTACGAACGGGTTGTCAGCCTGCGGGCGGTAACGAGCCTTGACGGCATGACCGCCGACTGGGCGCACCTGCCGTACGAGTTTCTCGCTGACGTATCCAACGCGATTATCAACGAAGTAAAAGGCGTGAACCGGGTGGTATATGACATCAGCTCCAAGCCCCCGGCTACTATTGAATGGGAGTAATTGGAACAACTTTTGCGACTTTTATAGTCCAAAACGGTAGAGTGGTCGGAATTCCTTTTCTTCTTATCCGGCTAAATCCTAAACTTCAGGCATGAAGCTACGACTGTTATCATTACCCTGTTGCCTGCTCCTGATGTCACTGGCGTCGTATGGCCAAACCGATTTCAGGCAGCATTTTGTCAGCGGCAAGAACCTTTTCCTGGAGGGCAAATACAACCTGGCCATGGAGGCCTTCAAGCCGGTAATACCTTACGACGCTGCCAACCCTTATTCACAATACGCTTCATTTTATTATGCGATAGCGGCATACCGGCAAGGCTACCTGTCTGTAGCGCAAGATATGCTGAACCAAATCCGCAAGGTGAGCCCCAATTGGGATAAGACTGACGAGGTCAACTATTGGCTCGGGGTGATTCACATGGACAACCGCGAATACTTCGAAGGGCTTAACGTGTGGAAGGGAATTCGAAATCCGTCGATTGCTCGAAGCATCGAGGCATCAAAGAAAAAATACCTATCGCGAATTGACGACCCGGAGACGTTGCGGATGATGCTGGAGGAATATCCCAATGATCGGATCGTTGCGTATGCCCTGGCCAAACTGCTTTCCACCAGGATGAGCAACCCCGCAGCGCGCGAGGAGTTCGAAGCACTTGTAAAAAAGCACAAACTGCAACGCGGATCGTTCATCAACGAAGCACCGCCCACGTATCACAAGCCGGTTTATACGGTGTCGCTCATGTATCCGTTTATGCTCAGCACCTTGGATCCAACGCCGGGCAGGAAACGCAATCAGCTCATCCTCGACCTGTATGAGGGCATGAAGCTGGCAGTCGACACGCTGGCGTACCGAGGTGTGAAGATCGACTTGCGCGCCTATGATACCGAGCGAAAGACGGCCACCATTAACCGATTGCTGGCTACGCCGGAGTTGAAGAACACCGACCTGATCATTGGTCCGTTCTTTCCGGATGAGAACAAACTCATCCAGGACTTTTCAAATGCGAACCGGATCAACGTCTTTAAGCCGTTCACGAACAACCTGGAGATGATCGGGTCAAATGAATTCAGCTTCATGATCCAGCCCGCCTACGAAACGATAGGAGTGAAGTCGGCTGATTTCGCCGCCTCCCAACTTCTTGGAAATAAGAACTGCATCATCTTTGCCGGCACATCGCGCCGCGACTCGGTCCTTGCTGCTTCATTCGCTGCCCAGGCCAGGGAGCGCGGCTTAAATGTGGTGTTGTCCCAACGCATTCCGCGCGACGGATCCGCTGCGATCATTGACATCCTCGCTACACCCACCGAGTTCGACGAGTGGAAGAAACCTACCCAGTTTACCATTGAGAAGGATAGCATCGGCTGCATTTTCGTTGCGTCCGATGATGCATTGATCTATTCCAAAGTTTTAAGCAGTGTAGAAACACGCGGCGACCGCATCCTGGTGGTCGGGTCGAGGTCATGGCTCGATCAGCCGGCACTCGACCTGGAGAAGTTTGAGCAACTCAACGTTGTGTTTGCTGCCCCGGGCTTCGCGGCTACACGTACGCCCCATTACCAGGCATTCGCACGCAAGTACGTGAAAAAGAACGGAGTACCTCCGTCTGAGTATGCGGTGCTCGGCTATGAAACTATGTTGTTCTTGGGTAATGCACTGCACAAGAACGGTGTGTACTTCCAGGAAGCGTTCTCTAAGGGAAGAATCCCGGGCTATCTGACGCAGGGATTCGATTATAGCGCCAGTCACGACAATCGCCTCGTGCCGTTTGTCCGATTCGTAAACGGCGAACTCACGGTTGTGGAAACCCTTTGATAATGGATTTATCGACCAGCAAGTCGCTCTTCGACAAGGCTCAAAGTTTTATTCCAGGCGGTGTCAATTCTCCCGTGCGAGCGTTCCGCGCGGTGGGCGGTACGCCTGTGTTCATCCGAAGTGCCAACGGTGCCTACCTGTATGACGAAGATGGCAACCGCTATGTTGACCTGATCAACTCGTGGGGGCCGATGATCCTGGGGCATGCAAATCCTGAAGTGGAAAGCGCTGTCATTGAAGCCGTGCGTATGTCGTCGTCATTTGGTTGTCCTACCGCCCGCGAAGTAGAGATGGCCGAGTTGATTTGTTCGATGGTCCCTTCTGTCGAGAAGGTCCGCATGGTCAACTCCGGAACGGAAGCCACTATGTCGGCCATTCGCGTAGCGCGTGGCTACACCGGGCGCAGTAAGTTTATTAAGATGGACGGATGTTATCACGGTCATGGCGACTCCTTCCTTATCGCTGCGGGGAGTGGGGCGCTGACCTTCGGTACACCGGATAGCCCTGGCGTTACTCCCGGCACCGCTGCTGATACGCTTGTAGCTCCCTATAACGACATCGATGCCATCAAAGGGCTTATTGATAAGAATCCGGAAGAGATTGCTGCGATCATCCTTGAACCCGTAGCGGGAAATATGGGATGTGTTCCTCCGCATCCACAGTATCTTCAAGACCTTCGCGCCGTGTGCGACAAACACGGTATTGTATTGATCTTTGATGAAGTTATGACCGGGTTCCGGCTTGCTCCCGGTGGAGCGCAGGAACTCTACGGTGTCGAACCTGACCTTACTACGCTAGGTAAGATTATCGGTGGTGGACTGCCGGTGGGAGCGTATGGCGGAAAGGCAAAGATCATGGACTTCGTTTCACCTGCGGGCCCCGTATACCAGGCCGGCACGCTTTCGGGCAATCCACTTGCGATGGCGGCCGGTATCGCCGTTTTGAAATACCTTAAGCAAAACGGTTCGATCTATAAACAACTCAACGAAACAACTGCCCGGCTTGTCGATGGCTTGCGTGCAGTGGTAAAGGAATTCAATGTACCAGCTACAGTGAATTCAGTTGGATCGATGTTCACGTTGTTCTTTACGGATCGGGAAGTCACGGACCTGGCTACGGCGCGCACTTCCGACACGGCACGGTTCGGTCGGTATTTTCACGCTATGTTACGCGAGGGCGTGTACCTGGCACCGTCCCAGTTTGAGGCTATGTTCATTTCCTCGGCGATAACGGTCGACATTGTGGATCATGTTGTCGAAGCCCACCGAAAGGCCCTGCGGGAAGTGCTCTCCTGACACGATCCCCACAAATTGACTTTCGTTTTCTTCGATTTCACTCCAGGTATTACATGGTTCTGTACATGGCGGCTTGCGCACTGCAATTTTCCGGATAATATTGTTATTTTTACTAATTGGTACTTTTTGACTGAGCATCACAGGTCCGCACACGGGAATGTGACCCAATTTTTTTGAACTGTATGAATCATCACCTGCTTATACCGGTAGCCTTCTTACTCGGAACCGGGGTACTCTTTGCGCAAGGCGAAAGGAGGGATATGACGGCCGTTACGTATGAGGAGATTTACGATGAGCCTTATTCGGTAAACAAGCTGTTTGTTCATTTTCAACCCTTCTATGGCGAAGTTTTCGCCACAAATGTCAACGCCGGATTTGGCTTGGAGGCATCGTATTACCTTCAGGACAAGGCGCACTTCAAGGCGATGTTCCGCAAGACTTACAGCCGGAAGTTTTATGACTTTACACGCGACCTTGCAGAGAAGACCAGCGACGTTGACAACCGTGCTGAAGTCTTCAACTATTACGAGTTTGGCGCAACGTACCATTTCCGCGACTTCGAGCAGAGTTCAAAAACCAAGATGTTCCTTTATAAAAAGAGTTATAAGGGAAATACATGGGCCGCACGCGTGCCGCTCAATGCCGAGATACCTTGTAAGGTCCGGAAGATCTATGGGGGTCGTATTGGTGGAATTTTTTGGGACAGCTCGGTAGATCTTAACCGCGCGCTTGCTAAACAAGGACTTACGAACGATGACCTCAAGGATGCTGAGGGCAATGGGTTGCCATTAACCTTTACCGATGCCAATGGTGAACATACGCTTGACGTATTCAGCAACATGTCGTCTATGGGTGGTTATGTTGGAGGTTCCATCACGTGGATCCGGAACATCGCAGTCAACTTCGACAAGTTCGAAGAGGGTATCGATGACCTGATCCTTACGGTATACGGCGACATTCTGCTGGCGCCCGCGCTGGAAATCGATGATGTTGTTTACACGAACGGTGGCGACACGCGGTTTTACGACGTCAGCCCGGTAAAGGTCCGGAAGTTCGGAGCCCGTATTGGTGTAGAGGGCAAATTCAATCGTACCCTCAGCTGGGCCTACGGCGGTGAGATCGGATACCGTCCCAGCATCGAAGGCCGCGGATTCTACGCATTGCTCAAAATCAGCTTACCTGTTTTTGGTACGAACCTGAATTACAAGGTCGAATCATTTGGTAAATAATTTTTTACTATCATTGGCGTATCCCAATCGCCAATGAAACTGGAAGCCAGGATTAAGCAAGCCATCAGGGACATTCCCGACTATCCCAAACCGGGAGTGATATTCAAGGACATAGCGCCCATGTTGGGTTCGCCCGGGTTAGTGAACGAAATGCTTGCAGCCCAGATCGATCATTGGAAGCCGCGCAACGTTCAGGCCGTAGCGGCCATTGAAGCACGCGGTTTTATTTTTGGTGCCCTTATCGCCAACGCGTTGCAGGTTCCGTTCATTCCGGTGCGAAAGTCAGGGAAGCTTCCTTACAAGACGGAGTCCAACGACTATTCGCTTGAATACGGCAAGGCCACCATCGAGATCCACGTTGATGCCTTTGAAAAGGGATGTCACGTGCTGATACACGATGACCTGCTGGCAACGGGAGGCACGGCGATCGCTACCGGCGAATTGGTTGAACGGCTTGGTGGGCGCATCGCCGGTTTTTCATTCCTTATCAACCTCGGCTTTTTGCCGGGCAAGGCGAAGATCAAAGAACAGTTCGGAATTTCTCCGTTTTATTTGGCGGAATACTGAGAGGGTATTAACTTTTTCCTGCCGAACGGCATTATGTCTGATACAACACAGATTCCTTTATTCCCGCTTACCCTGCTGCCGTTGCCGGGAGAGTTGGTACCGCTTCACATTTTCGAGCCGCGGTACAAGCAATTGCTCGAGGAGGCTGAAACCCATGACATGAGTTTTGGAATCTATTTCAATCACGAGACCAACGAGGCAAAGGTAGGGTCGATAGTAAAACTGGAGACCGTCATCAAGCGATATGCTGGCGGTGAGTCCGACGTCATCGTTCGATGCCTGGACCTTTTCTCGCTCGAGTTCATGGCGCGAACATTCCGGCAGAATCCATATCCCGGAGGTGTAGTACGCCCGTGGCATGTAGAGCCTGTCATACCTGGCCCGCAGCTGTACGAATGCTTTGTCGACTACATGAACCGGCGGAAGATCAGCAAACACGTGAGCACTTTTACCCTGTACCAGATCGCGACCGAGTTGAACATGGATATCTCCGACCGCTATGCCTTCCTCATGTCGGATGAGTCCGTGCGGGAACGATTCCTCATAAACCGAATTCGCTTTCTAATGCACTTGCTTGAGCAGGAACAGAAGAGCAAGGATGTGTTTCATTTGAATTAACTACTGCGAAGACAGTCCGCTTTCCATCCTGATAATATACCTTCCTGCGCTCCACGGGTCGTCATGGTAGAATCCTGACAGGATCCGGTGGGTGATTTGCTCTATAATGAGCTCGTCGTCGGTCTTCCCCTTTTTCCCCCGCCAAAAAACGCGGTTGGGGTGCCTTTTCATGTCTTCGACGTAGCGCTTAGCGTGCTGGTACTGGTCGTCAGTAAATTCGATGACGAAGCAGGTGCGAACTTTTTGGGTATTCATGGCAGGGAAACTTTTGCAACTGTGATGCCGTTCTTGAAATGCCCGATATTAGCCAAAAGTGGCCCTGAAAATCAAGCATTTGCCCGTTTACGGGCATTTCTGTTCGCCGCTGGCACAGTGAGGGAATTCCTGATAAATTTGGAGGTCGATGAGGGATTGTAGCGTTTTTACATTGTCAAACGGTATCCGGGTCGTCCATCGCCTAACCAACACCGAAATCGTCCATTGTGGAATGTTCCTGGAGATTGGAAGTCGCGATGAAACCCCGGAAAATCAGGGCATTGCGCACTTCTGGGAACACATGGCCTTTAAAGGTACCCGGCGCCGGAAGGCCTTCCATATTATCAACAGCCTGGACTCTGTCGGGGGGGAATTGAATGCCTTTACGGAAAAGGAAAAAGTAGTATTCTATGCCTCCGTACGCAAGACCTTCTTCGAACGCGCCATCGACATTATCAGCGACATTACCTTCCACTCCATCTTCCCGGCACACGAGATCGAAAAGGAACGCGGAGTGATACTCGAAGAGATGGCCATGTACCGCGACGATCCCGACGATACCCTGCATGAAGAATTCGAGGGCATGGTATTTCACCGCCACTCCCTCGGTATGAATATCCTGGGACGTGAGGAAACGGTACGCTCCTTCCGCAGGCGCGACTTCACGTCGTTCATTTCACAACACATCAATACACATAAGATCGTTTTCTCCTGCGTGGGAAACGTGTCGCGCGACAAGCTGGAACGACTGGCGCGAAAATACCTGGAAGGGATTCCCACCCGTGTTGGCAAGACCCAACGGAAAGGATTTATGTCGTATCGACCCCGGGAATCCGGTCTGCGTTGCCCGGTGAAACAAGCGCGCTGCGCTATTGGTCGTGAAGTGTTTTCACTTCACCATCCCGACCGCATACCTTTTTATGTACTCACAACTCTGGTTGGAGGGGTAGGGACAAATTCCAGATTGAATATGGTGCTGCGGGAAAAGTATGGGTATGTGTATTCCATCGAAGCGCACTATATTCCGTATTCTGATACAGGTTTATTTGCTATCACCTTTGGCACCGAACCGAATCAGCTCGACAAGTGCATCCGGCTGGTGAACCGGGAACTGAAACGCGTGGCGGATGTACCACTGGGGAAACGACAACTTGCCAACCTGAAGGAGCAGATCAAAGGACAACTCGCACTCAGCGAGGAGAACAACCTGAGCCTCATGCTCATGATGGGGCGGAGCATCCTCGATTTCGACCGTGTGCCGTCGCTTTCGGAAATCTATCACAAGATCGACGGCATTACAGCGTTATCGTTGCAGGA
Source organism: Cyclobacteriaceae bacterium (assembly GCA_032907565.1). Lineage (GTDB taxonomy): Bacteria > Bacteroidota > Bacteroidia > Cytophagales > Cyclobacteriaceae > ZC4RG29. Next base: position 20,041 of record JAJJPK010000055.1, read on the forward strand.
ACTCGCCCAGGAGGTATTTGTACCGGACCGGCTTAGCTATCTCGTCATGGAGCCTTCCGGCAACAGCGTTCCCTATAACGATAACTGACTATGGACATTATCAAGGAGGAACTCCAGGAATATGCCGAGCGCCATACCTCGCCGGAGAGTCCCCTGCTTGCAAAGATCAATCGCGATACGCACGCCAACGTCCCTATGCCGCGCATGCTTAGCGGGCATCTGCAGGGCAGGTTCCTCGCTATGATCAGTCACATGATCCGGCCCCGTACCATCCTCGAGATCGGTACATTCACGGGGTACTCTGCGTTGTGCTTCGCAGAGGGCATGGCAGAAGACGGCAAGCTGATCACCATCGACAAGAACGAAGAGTTGGAAGATCGCGTCCGGGCACATTTCGAAGCAGCCGGAATGAGTCAGCGCATAGACTACCGGATCGGTGACGCCACGCAAATCATCCCGACGCTAGACATGATGTTCGACCTCATCTTCATCGATGCCGACAAAGAAAATTACAGCAATTACTATGACATGGTCGTAGATAAGCTAAATTTGAAAGGAATTATACTGGCGGATAATGTGCTGTGGAGTGGAAAGGTTCTCGATGAGAAACCGGACAAGGACACGCGGGCGATCATTGCCTTCAACAAGAAGGTAACGGAGGACCCGCGGGTAGAGAATGTCCTGCTTCCGATCCGCGACGGCATCATGATGATCCGCAAGCTGTACTGACAGACATATTTTTTCTGACTGGATGAAGTATCTTTTTTCCGCTCTATTGGCGATCCCCTTGTGGAGTGCCGCGCAGTCGCCCCAGGTTCCCCACAAAATGCAGTTCGCGGGCATGACGCTCACGATACGCGACGACGCCCGCCGTGAGATCCAGGCTGATGTCGACGCCCTTACGCGATCGCCGCGCCACTTTAACATTAAAGTCGAACGGGCCAGAACCTACTTTCCAATTATTGAAAAGGTCTTCGCCGAAGAAAACCTTCCCGACGATTTCAAATACCTCGTGCTCCAGGAGAGCGCGTTGATACCGGACGCGGTGTCTGTTTCTCAGGCCGTCGGGTTTTGGCAATTCAAAGACTTTACCGCAGAGGAGATGGGCCTGCGCGTTGACCGCCACGTAGACGAGCGAATGAACATTGTCTCTTCCTCGCGTGCCGCCGCGCGATATCTTAAAAAGAACAACTACTACTTCAATAACTGGCTCTATGCCCTGCAGGCATACCAGATGGGACCTGGCGGTGCGATGAAGGCGGTGGGTGATGGCAAGCCCGGCGCAAAACATATGGACATTACGAGCAAGACTTACTGGTATGTAAAAAAGTTTCTTGCCCACAAGATCGCCTTTGAAGGCGCGGTAGGCGGCACTGGCGAAGTAACCCTGGCCACACTGCCTAGCGCGGGACACCGTTCACTGAAAGAGATCGCCCGCGCTGCCTCTATCACCGAAGATGAGTTGCTTAACTACAACAAATGGGTACGCAGCGGCAACATCCCTGACGATAAAGCCTATTCCATACTGGTTCCCGTGAACAGCAACACACGCGACTACCTGCTCGCTATGCGTGCCGACATCCCGCGACCCGGGGTAGCGACTGCGTCAGCACCTCCAGTGGAAAAGGCACAGCCTGAATCCGCACCCCAGGCCACTTCAACCATCAATGGCGTGCCGGTGATCGCCGCGAGGCAGGGTGAAAGTCCGGCCGCCCTGGCCAAACGGGCCGGCATCTCGCTGTCGAAATTCCGTCGGTACAACGACCTCGCCAAGGGACAACGGCTCATTGCGGGTGAATACTACTTCACCGAGAAAAAGAAAGGCCGTGGAGAGGAGGATTATCACAAACTGGCGGGGGGCGAATCGCTTTGGACTGTCAGCCAGCGGCATGGCATTCGACTTAGCCGCCTGCTGCGCTTTAACAGGATGGACCGCGGGGAAAAGCCACGTGAAGGAACAATCCTGTACCTGACCGCCAGAAAGCCCGCCGACGACCGGCATATGCAGGACGTTGTGGAGGTGGACCGGGGGAGTGTCTTCGCCTGGTCGGTCGACCCAGGGCCTGTTTCCAGCCAGCAACGCCGCGTTGAACCGGCACCCGGCACCCAGGCTGAAAAGCATACCACAAAGGCTGTTGCCCGGCAGGCGGAACCGGTTCCTGCGCAGCCTGAGGCCACGACGAATAGGACTACAGTTACCGTGGTTGAACCGGATACCAACGTTTCCGGATCCACAGCGACGGACGCGGCCCCAGCGCGCGGTGACAAGCACGAAGTACTGCCCGGCGAAACACTGTACGCCATCTCGCGCCAGTACGATGTAACGGTTAATGATTTGGTGCGGTGGAACAACCTCGATGTTGATGCAGGTCTGAAACCCGGGCAGGTTCTTGTTGTCAAAGGAGAACCGTTGATTCTGGAGAATACTGAAACTGCTTCCGGGCTGATCATTCATGAAGTGCGTCCGGCAGACACGTTGTACAGCGTGGCACGCAAGTATGGAGTAAGTATCCGCGAACTTATGGAGTGGAATGGCAAGAGCGACTTCAACATCAGCGTCGGTGAGAAGTTGAAAGTCCATCCGCGCTGACCCCTGCACCTGGGTTATTCCAAGGTGTCTTTTTCACCCCTGAGCGGGCGGCATGCGGGCCGATATCTCCGGATTTTGTGCGTTTTTGGCCATTTTATT
>JAJJPK010000056.1:0-22707 GCA_032907565.1 Cyclobacteriaceae bacterium
CCGATGGCAGCGGCTTTCACGATCGTAAGCATGAAGGCTGTCACGACCCGTGGCGAACCCTGATACACGTCAGGCGCCCAAAAATGGACCGGCACGGCCGATAACTTGCACGCTAGCCCCACCAGCATAAGCAGCACACCCGCATAAGCATAGGCGGGAAACCGTCCCCCACCCGACGCCATGGCCTCGCCAATTCCAGCCAGGTTAAAGGATCCGGTACTTCCGTATATGAGCGCGATACCCAGCAAAAGGAACCCGGTGGCAAATGAACCCATAATTAGGTACTTGATGGCGGCTTCACTCGACAAAATATCGCGCACGCGGCTGCCCGCCAGCACGTACAGCGAAATCGACAGGATCTCGATGCCCAGGAATAACATCACCATATTCTGATAGGACACCATAAACACCGCTCCTACAAGCGAGAACATGACCAGTGCGGTGTGGTCGGTGACATCCGTGCGCTCACGCAGATAACTTCCCGACATCACAAACCAGAGTAACCCGGCCAGCGCGATGATGATGCTAAACGCCAATGCCTGGTTGTCGAATCGCAGCATGTCGTGGAAATACGCCTGCGAAGTATTCCATTCGACCGCTGCAAAACCGGCTGCAGCAAGCAATCCGGTCACGGCGACGGGCAGCAGCCACCGTTTCAGGTTCGCGATCTCCGCGATCAGCGAGAGAATACCCAGTCCGGAAATTATGTATACCGCAATCATGTCAGCGCATTGTATGGTATTGTTGCAGGATCGTCACCATCGAGTCAACGGCTGCTTCAGAAAGTTTCAATACAGGCGCCGGGAAAGTCCCAAGAGCCACCACCAGGATTACCAGCGGATACAACACGACGCGTTCGCGAGTCGTGAGGTCGGCAAACAGGCCCGCGGCCTCTCGGCTCTCACCGAGCACCGTGACCTGGTAGCTGCGCAGCATGTACACTGCACCCAGTATCATCGTAAGCGCGCCAAATACACCCAGCCACGTATCGAACCTGAACAACGAATTGATCAGCATGAATTCGCCCACAAATCCGCTGGTCAACGGCAACGCGATGCTACCCAGCAGCACGATCATAAACACCGTAGCAAATAGCGGTGCCTCCAGCCGGATCGCTCCCAGCCTCGTCATATCCTGTGTACGGAGGCGGGCGTGGATAATGTCGATAACATAAAACAATGCCACCACTACGATCCCGTGACTGATCATCTGGATCATGGCACCCTGGATACCAATGCGGTCGAGTGTCAGTATACCCGCTGCAATCAGCCCCACGTGCGCCATCGACGAGTAGGCAACAAGTCGCTTCAGGTCCTTTTGTACGATCGCAACGCACGACGCGAACACGATCCCGATGACCGCGAGTATCAACGCCGTATTGCCTTCCGTACGTACACCTTCGGGAACGAGTGGAATGAGCCAACGAATGAGGCCATATACACCCATCTTAAGCATGATGCCCGACAACAGCATGGTCCCCTGCGACGGCGCAGCCTGATACGTGTCGGGCTGCCAGGTATGGAACGGGAACACCGGCATCTTGATGGCAAATGCAATGAACAATGCCCAAAAGATCATGCGTTGGTGCGCCCCCGGAAGATTACGGGCGGCATCGTACAACGCCTGGATGTCAAACGTGTGTGGCGCGGGTGTATGGAAGTACACGTAGATGAGCGCCACCAGCATCAACAAACTTCCGGCGAGCGTATAGATAAAGAACTTCAGGGTAATGACGCCGCTGTTGGCTGCACCCCACCGCAGACACAAGATATAAATCGGGACCAGCGCCAACTCCCAAAACACATAGAAAAGAAATCCATCCAGCGCGCAGAACACGCCCACGAGCGCCATCTCCATCACCAGCATAAGCGCGTAGAAGGAACGTGATCTTGCCGTGTCGGATGCCAGAATAATGAAAGGCGTCAACCCCGTCGTCAGCAATACCAGCAACAAGCTGATTCCGTCAAGTCCAACGTGATAGTGGATACCGAAAGAGGAGATCCAGGGAATATTTATGGCAAACTGAAAGGATGCATCAGCGCGGAACTGCGACACGATCCATAGGCAGATCAACAACTCCACGAACGCTGCCAGCGACGCAAAGCCACGCGCGTGACGTGTCTTCACCGACATCACAACAATCGCCGCGACAAGGGGCCAGAATATCAACAGCGTCAGTGCCATTATAACACAAGCATTTTAAGCGTGATCAAAAGCAGCACGGCAGCCGCCATTACGAATACGTAAACCCCGGTGTTTCCCGTTTGCACGCGCCGGAATGCCTGACCCAACCCCCTCACGATGAAACCGGTCCCGTTCACCAATCGGTCGACCAGCGACCGGTCAACTACCTCGTACAATAACTGCGAAAACAAATAGAGTGGTCGCACAATCAAGGCGTCGTACACTTCGTCGACGTAGTACTTGCGGTGGAACAGTCGCGTCAAACCCCGCAATGTCGATTCGTCCTGCGCAGGCACGCGGCCCAATTGGACAAAGATGCGATAGGCCCAGACTATTAGGACGGCAGTAAGTGCCACGATAATTCCCATCAGCGTCAGTTCCGTCGCATGAGACAGGTGATGCGCGGCCATCAAACGCTGCGAGTCGACAAACACCGGTGCCAGATAAGTGCGGAATGCAAAACCTCCTCCGAACACTTCGGGAATGTTAACCCATCCACCTGTTACCGACAACAGCGCCAGAAGAATCAGCGGGATCGTCATGCTGGGTGGCGATTCGTGCAGATGGCTTTTTACCGCCTCTCCCATTCTTGGTTCTCCTTTAAAAGTCAGGAACAGCAAGCGGAACATGTAAAATACGGTGAGCAACGATGCGAATGCGGACGCAGCCCACAACCACGTGTTGGTGGCGAAGGCGCTCGCCAGGATTTCGTCCTTGGAGAAGAAGCCAGACAAGGGAGGGATGCCTGAGATGGCCAGTGTTCCTGCAAGGAACGTCAGCCACGTTACGGGCAGATGCCTGGCGAGGCCTCCCATCCGGCGAATGTCCTGCTCACCAGCCATGGCATGGATTACACTTCCTGCAGCCAGGAACAGCAACGCTTTGAAGAAAGCATGCGTCATCATGTGAAACATGCCCGTTGCAAAGGCGCCCGCTCCCATGGCGACGAACATGAGACCCAGCTGGCTCACTGTAGAATAGGCAAGAACCTTCTTGATGTCGTTTTGACGAAGCGCGATGGTTGCCGCAAGCAGGGCAGTAGCCACGCCCGTTACAGCGACGATTTCCAGTGCAACAGGCGACAAGGCGTACAGGATATTGCTCCGTGCGATCATGTAAACACCAGCGGTTACCATCGTAGCGGCATGGATCAGAGCCGACACCGGTGTCGGGCCGGCCATCGCGTCGGGCAACCATGTAAACAATGGTATCTGAGCGCTCTTTCCGATTGCGCCAATAAAAAGCAGTATGGCGATCCAGGTAATGATAGGCTGACTTTCCTGAAGCGCAGCCGCGGGGAAGACATCGGCGTAAGCGATGCTTCCAAAATGCACGAAGACGAGGACAATGCCCAGGATCATCGCCAGGTCGCCGATGCGGTTCATGATAAACGCTTTCTTCGCGGCGTCGTTGTAGTCGTGATTCTTAAACCAGAAACCGATCAGCAGATACGAACAAAGACCGACGCCCTCCCATCCGACGAACATCAGCAAGTAGTTCGAGCCCATCACGAGGATGAGCATGAAAAAGATAAACAGGTTGAGATACGCGAAATAGCGGTTGTATCCTTCATCGCCCTTCATGTATCCCGTTGAGTACACGTGGATAAGGAATCCCACGCCCGTGATGATGAGCATCATTAATGCACTCAGTCGGTCGGCCACCAGCGAAAAGGAAACGTCAAGTTCTCCTGATGCGAACCACGTGAACCCGGCGGTGGAAAGAACCTTACCCGGATCAGAAAGCAGCTGGGCAAACACTCCGATGGACAGCACAAAGGCCGCCAGCACAACCCACGGTGCGATCACCGATACCGCAGCATTACTCAGGCGCCTGTTTAGCAAACCGATGGCAATGAATCCCGCCAGTGGCAGCAAAGGAATAATCCATATCGACTCGTGTCCTACCATTTCAGCTTACTAAGTACATCGATATCCGTAGTTTTTATCTTGTTGTACATGACCGTGAGGATGGCCAAGCCGACGGCGACTTCGGCCGCGGCCACAGCCATGATAAAGAAGACGAACACCTGCCCCGCCGTGTCGCCATGATACGTGGCAAAAGCCACCAGCAAGAGGTTCACAGCGTTGAGCATCAGCTCAATACACATGAAAATGATGAGCGCGTTTCGCCTGAACAGCACACCCAGTACGCCAACAGCGAACAGCGCCGTACTCAGCACGACATAGTGCTCCAGTGCAAGACCGTTTTGCAGAAGACTACTGTTCATGGACGACGCTTTTGGTTGGTTCAGGTTCAGTTTTCACACCAGCGCTTTGGGATCCTGGCGCCTTGCGTTTCTTCGTGCGGGCCAGCATGATGGCCCCCGTAATTGCCGCAAGCAGCAGCAGCGACACAGCCTCAAAGGGCAACAAGTATTCGTTCAGCAATACCTTTCCAAGACTCCGCGCGGATCCGACAACACTTGTATCGAGATACGTTTTCTCCGCCGTTCGCAACGCTGCCGAAAGGACGACCATAAACAGACCGCCTGTGGCAATGGCTGCCACCTTCAGCAGCAACGTTTTCTGTTTTTCAACCTCCTCATTGAGGTTCAGCAGCATAATAACATAGAGGAACAGGACCATAATGGCGCCCGCATATACGATCACGTGAACGGCTGCCAGGAATTGCGCATTGAGTAGCATGTAGTGACAGGCGATCGTGAAAAACGTCATTACGAGGAATATGACACTCGTGACCGGGTTGCGCGAAAAGACAACCATCAGGGCGCCCATAACTGCGAGGAAGGACAGAAAATAGAATGCGTACAATGTCAGTGTCACAGCTCGATCAACGGTTATGACGGTAATGCTTGATCTTCTTGAACTCCAACACGGCGGGCGTCTGCCGTTTGGACACGTCCACGCGGTTGTCAACCGGTTCTACCAGCTTGTCCTTGCCATACACAAATCCATCGCGCGCATAGTCGGTGCTCACCAGCCGGTCAGTGAGGAATATTGCTTCCTTTGGGCACGCCTCTTCGCAAAGGCCACAAAAAATGCAGCGCAGCATGTTAATCTCATAGGTAGCCGCATACTTTTCTTCACGATAGAGTTTTTCCTCTCCGGGTTCCCGTTCCGCGGCGGTCATGGTGATGGCCTCCGCGGGACAAGCGACAGCGCATAGTCCGCAGGCCGTACAGCGCTCAGCTCCGTTCTCGTCGCGTTTGAGTACATGCATACCACGGTAGACCGGACTGAACGCCCTTTTTTGTTCAGGATAACGTATTGTAGCCTTACGGCGAAACAGGTGACGAAGGGTAATAGAAATCCCGCCGAGTATAGCCGGGAGGTAAATCCTTTCCAGGAAGGTCATCTTCGGGTTCTCCAATACTTTCGCTCTCCCCGTCAGTGATTTCATATTCGGTCGGTTAATATCATGACAAGTCCTGTGATGGCAACATTTGCGATCGCCAGCGGGATCAGTACGCGCCATCCCAGGTACATCAGTTGGTCGTATCGGAAACGCGGAAGCGTCCAGCGTATCCACATATAAAAGAAGACGAAGAATCCGATCTTGATAAACAGTGCCAGTGTTCCGAGGATCGTGATCGCGTTAGGGCTAAGGCCCAGGTCGTGCATAAACGGAAAATTCGTTCCACCGAAATACAGCGTTGAAATCACGGCCGAAGAAACAAACATGTTGATGTATTCTGCGAACAGATAAAAACCGAGCTTCATGCTGCTGTATTCCGTGTGATAGCCGCCTACCAGTTCCGTTTCCGACTCGGGAAGATCGAATGGCGTGCGGTTGCATTCCGCAAAGGAGCATATCAGAAACAGGAGAAATCCCAATGGCTGGTATACTACGTTCCAGAAATTCCAGGTGCCGCCTGTACCGCCCGCCTGGAATTCGACAATTTCGCGAAGGCTCAGCGTGCCTGTCATCATGATGAGGGCGATGATCGAAAGGCCCATGGCGATTTCGTAGCTGATCATTTGCGCGGACGCGCGTATCGCACCGAGCAATGAAAACTTGTTGTTGGATGCCCATCCGCCGATCATGATGCCGTATACACCCAGCGAGACCACGCCGAAGATGTAGAGAAGACCAAAGTCGAAGTCGATGATCTGCAGCACATAAGGAACACCATTGATCACCAGTTCCCCACCCCAGGGGATGACGACGCCCGCCATAATTGCCGTGAGCATGGCGATGCAAGGTCCGAGGATGAACAGTGTTTTATTGGCGACCTCGGGGATGATCTCTTCTTTCATGAACATCTTTATCCCGTCGGCCAGCGGTTGAAGGATGCCGAACGGTCCGGCGCGATTGGGTCCAACGCGATCCTGGATAAAGGCCGCCACTTTGCGCTCCAGGTAAGTGGAGTACATGGCTGCCATGAGCATGAGGCCGAAGACGGCGACGACGAGGATGGCTTTATATATAAAGAATGACGTCATGCCGTGAGTGCGTTGGTGTCCTTCCCGTTCTTTCTTCCCTTTTGGAATTCGATCTGACGTTCCACTTCTTTCTTCAGTGCCACCAGGTTTATCTTCTCGTAGTGGTTTTGAGAGATGACCGAGTGGCGTTCGATGTGTCGCGGACCTTCCACTACCCAGTCTGCCATATTCTTATGCTCAAACCGGCATTCGTTGCAGATAAATTCATGGACTTCGCCGTATTTGTCTTTCCGGCCTGTGACGCGCAAGACTTCCTCGCCTTTCGTCCACAGCACTACCTTTCCGCAGCACTTGTCGCATTCACGGTGTGCGTCCAGGGGCCGGGTGAACCACACGCGGCTCTTGAACCGGAATGTCCGGTCGGTAAGCGCCCCTACTGGGCATACGTCAATCATGTTTCCGGAGAAGTCGTTGTCGACGGCCTTTTGGATATAGGTGCCGATCTCCGCCCGGTCGCCCCGGTTCAGTACGCCATGTCTGCGCTCATCCGTGAGTTGGTCCGCCACGTACGTGCACCGATAACAGAGGATGCAGCGTGTCATGTGAAGCTTGATCTTATCTCCGATGTCGATCGGCTCGAATGTGCGTCGCTCTTCCTCGTAGCGCGTTGTTGCCAGGCCGTGCGCGTAAGACAAATCCTGCAGGTCGCACTCGCCGGCCTGATCGCAAATCGGGCAATCGAGGGGATGGTTGATCAGGAGAAATTCCACAACGCCTTTACGCGCTTCGAGGACGTCGGGGTTCGTGATGTTCTCGATGATCATTCCATCCTGAACGGGGGTCGAACACGATGCCACAAGCTTGGGGAAGGGGCGTGGGTCGCGTGCCGACGCTTGCGCTACCCGTACGAGGCATACGCGGCATTTACCACCGCTTTCTTTCAGGCTGGTGTAATAGCACATCGCTGGCGGAACGATGGCACCACCAACCTGCCGGGCAGCATTCAGTATCGTTGTGCCGTCGGGAACTTCTATTTCTATGCCGTCGATAGTGATCTTTGCCATGATATTATGCTGTCGCCAGCTGACGACTGGGCGTCAACGGTTCTACTTCAAAATGTTTCGGGTTTTTTACCTTCTCGGGGTACTTGATATGGTATTCGAAGTCCTCCCGGAAATGACGAATAGCACTGGACACCGGCCATGCAGCTGCGTCGCCGAGCGGGCAGATGGTCTTGCCTTCGATCTTCTTGGCAACGTCGTCCAGCAAGTCGATGTCGTGCGGCCTTCCTTCGCCATGTTCGATGCGGTGCAGTACTTTTTCCATCCAGCCGGTACCTTCCCGGCAGGGGCTACACTGACCGCACGATTCATGGTGATAAAATCGAGTAAAGTTCCAGAGGTTGCGCACAATACAGGTGGTTTCATCCATCACGATAAAACCTCCTGAGCCGAGCATTGTCCCGGTCTGGAAGCCGCCGTCCGCCAATGACTCATACGTCATCAAGCGGGGTTCGCCCTTTGCAGTCTTCAGTATCAGGTCGGCCGGAAGAATCGGAACGGACGATCCACCGGCGACGACCGCCTTCAGCTTTCGACCCTTCCAAATGCCGCCGCAATATTCGTCCGAATAAATGAATTCCTCAACCGGAAGACCCATTTCAATCTCATAGACACCCGGCTTGTTGATATGACCACTGGCAGAGATCAGTTTCGTGCCCGTGCTCTTACCTACACCGATCCGTGCGTACTCTGCGCCACCCATGGTGACGATAGCTGGCACGGTGGCCAGTGTTTCGACGTTGTTAACCAGCGTTGGGCAATTGTAGAGCCCCATTACGGCGGGAAAGTACGGTGGCTTGAGGCGTGGGTTCCCTCGTTTTCCCTCCAGTGATTCGAGGAGTGCTGTCTCTTCACCGCAGATGTAAGCGCCGCCGCCCGGGTGCACGTAGATTTCGAGAGAATAACCCGAACCCAGGATGTTTTCACCCAAAAATCCTGCAGAGCGGGCTTCAGCAATAGCGCGTTCGAGGATGGGAAATATCCATCGGAACTCGCCCCGCATGTAGATGTAGGCGGTGTTCGCGCCGATGGCGTAGCTCGCCAGGATCATCCCTTCGATTAGGAGGTGAGGGATATGCTCGAGCAGGTATCGGTCTTTGAATGTGCCGGGTTCACTTTCGTCGGCGTTGCATACGAGATACACCGGCTTGCCCGACTTGCGGTCGATGAATGTCCATTTTAGTCCCGTAGGGAAACCGGCACCACCCCTTCCGCGAAGACCCGAAAGCTTCACCTCTTCCGTAATCTGTTCCGGGGTCATGTCGCGAAGCGCTTTTTCAACAGCGCTGTATCCACCCTCTCGTCGATAAACGTCGTAGGATAAGATACCCGGTACGTTGATGTCTTTCAGAAGCACTTGCCGTCTCATGATGTCTTTTGTTAATGTTCAGACCGAATCTGGTCCAGGATTCCGTCGAGGCTTTCACAGCTGAGATTCTCTATGTAATGCTCGCCCACCTGCATCACGGGCGCTGTGCCACATGATGCGAGGCATTCTACAGTTTTAAGTGTAAACATTCCGTCGGCCGACGTCTCGCCGTCGCGGATGTTCAGTTTCTTTTCAAGGTGCTTGATAATATCGTCGCTTCCCCGCAGCATGCAGGGACCGGTACGGCATACTTCGAGCACACATTTACCCACCGGCTTCAGGTTGAACATTGTATAGAAGGTCGCCACCTCATACACCTCGATCGGTTGGATGTCGAGCAGCGACGCGACGTAGTCCATCGTCTCCGTGCTGAGCCACCCACCAAACTCGGCCTGCGCCAGGTGCAACACCGGCAGCAACGCCGACTTCTGCTTTCCCTCCGGATAGCGAGCGATGATGCGCTTTACGAGGGCCAGAGTTGCAGGGGAAAAAGTGTTGATCATAATGTGTTGAAGTGTTGAAGTGTTGAAGTTCTCCCTTCGAGTATATGTATTACAAACGTCCAATTCTGTGCTCCTCAAGCATCAAGTTCTCCCGCAATCACATTCAAACTGCTCATCGTCAGAATCGCATCCGAAATATTACTTCCCTGGATCATCTCAGGGTATGCCTGGTAGTAGATGAAGCAGGGTCTTCGGAAGTGCAGGCGGAACGGGGTGCGTCCTCCGTCGCTGATAAGGTAAAAGCCGAGTTCGCCATTACCGCCTTCCACGCAGTGGTACACTTCTCCCTTCGGGATATCCGTTTCGCCCATGACTATCTTAAAGTGATAGATGAGGGCCTCCATATTATTATAGACTTCCTCCTTGGGAGGAAGGTAGAATTCGGGCACTTCAGCGTGGAACGGACCGTCAGGCATCTTTTCGATGGCCTGGCGGATGATGCTGAGGCTTTGCCACATTTCTTCCTGACGGACGAGGAACCGGTCGTACGTGTCGCCGTTCTTACCAACCGGCACTTCAAAATCGAAGTCTTCGTACGACGAATACGGCTCCATGACGCGCACGTCGTAGTCGACGCCGGTAGCCCGAAGGTTCGGACCTGTGAAACTATAGTTAAGTGCGCGCTCTGCAGTGATGGTACCCACGCCGATGGTGCGCTCCATGAAGATGCGATTGCGTTTGAGCAGTTTTTCAAACTCTTTCAGTGCAACAGGATATTCCTTCATAAACCGGTCGAGCTTAGCCCACGCGGTTGGCGAAAAATCGCGTTCGAACCCGCCGATGCGGCCGATGTTCGTTGTCAGCCGCGCACCGCATATCTCCTCGTATATTTCGTAGATAAGTTCACGGAACTGGAAAAGGTAGACGAACCCGGTGAGGGCCCCCGTATCCACGCCCAACACGCTGTTACAAATGAGGTGGTCGGAAATGCGGGCAAGCTCCATAATAATGACCCGCAGGTATTGCACGCGCTTTGGTATCTCTACACCGATCAGTTTCTCGACCGTCATGTGCCAGCCCATGTTGTTGATCGGCGCGGAACAATAATTCAGGCGATCCGTAATCGGTGTTATCTGCGCGTAGGGCCGCCGTTCAGCGAGCTTCTCGAACGCCCGGTGTATGTACCCGATCGTGGGCTCTGAGCGTACGATCACCTCCCCATCCATCGTCAGCACGTTTTGAAAGATCCCGTGCGTCGCCGGATGCGTCGGTCCCAGGTTGAGCGTAGTGTATCTACTCTCATCCCCCGCCTCGCGGTGCTCACCCACTATGTTTCGAGTCATGGACACGACTAACGTGTTGAAGTGTTGAAGTGTTGGAGTGTTGAAGTGTTGAAGTTGGTGCTACCATTGCGTAATCCTCTCTTATCCTTTATTGTGCGTCATCCATTGGTACGGTGTTACTGCGTATCGCCGATTGCGTACCCCGATTGGCATCGGGGACCACTGCAGGACGTCCAAACATCTCATCCTTCTTATCCTCCCGCGTCTGGTCTTCAAGGGGATACTCTTTCCGTAGGGGGAAGATGGTCATGTCTTCGACGTTGAGAATTCTTCGCAGGTCGGGGTGGCCGGTGAAGACGACGCCGAAGAAATCGTAAGTCTCTCGTTCCATCCAGTTTGCTCCGGCAAACAAATCCGTGATAGTTGGCGTTTCGGGCTTTTCTTCCGCAAGCCATATTTTCACGCGCACCCGCCTGTTGTTCTCCAGGCTGTGCAGCTGATACATTACTGCGATCTGTTTCAGCTCGGGGTGGTGTATGCCACACAGTGTGGTGAGATACCTGTACTGAAGTTGGGGGTGATCGTAGAGGAATCGGATGATGTCAGTGATTGCCGATTGTCGTACCGAAAGTGTGAGGATGCCGTATCGCGTGTCGGCCGACAGGACGTTATCGCCAAAGCGATCGGTCAGCAGGGTCAGGGTCTCATTTTGTTCCGGCGTCTCCATTTACTCGATACCATATTTATTGAGCAACGCCTTGTACTCCGGCGAATCACGCCTTCGCAGGGACTCTGTTTCCACCAGGTGCTGGATCTTCAGGATGCCATCGAGAATCTGTTCGGGCCGCGGAGGACATCCGGGGACATAAACATCGACGGGAATAATCCGGTCGATGCCCTGGAGTACGCTATACGTGTCGAAAATGCCACCGCTGCATGCACAAGCTCCGACCGACATAACCCATCGCGGTTCGGCCATCTGCTCGTACACTTGCCGAAGGATGGGGCCCATCTTTTTGGCGATCGTTCCCATGACCATCAGCAAATCTGCCTGGCGCGGCGAAAAACTCAGCCGTTCCGAGCCGAAACGCGCCAGGTCGTAATGCGCGCCCATGGTAGCCATGAATTCGATGCCGCAGCAGGAAGTCGCGAACGGCAAAGGCCAGATGGAATTCTTACGGGCAAGCCCCACCACCTTTTCGAGGCTGGTGGCAAAAAAGCCAGCGCCTTCCATACCGGGAGGTTTTTCCGCAAGACTGACCTTAGCACGTGTTTCGCTCATCGACCTTTTGGTTTCTATCACTACATTCTCAGGTTCATACCTTCTTGTCATGATCCTGATGCCACCGCAACGTGCCCTTCCGCACGGCGTACAGGAAACCCACCAACAGAAAGGCAACAAACACCATCATTTCAACAAAGCCCAGGATACCCATGTCGCGGAAATTCACCGCCCACGGATACATGAAAATCACTTCCACATCGAACAGCACAAAGAGGATTGCCACAAGAAAGTACCGGATATGCAAAGGCAACCTTGCGTTGCCCTTCGATTCGATTCCGCATTCGAAAGACTCAAGCTTCACTTTTGTTTTTCTCAAGGGACCCAGCTTGTGCGTAACGACCATGGTGACGCCTACGAACAAAACCGCCAGCAAAAACATGAATAGTACGGGCAGGTAATCGAGCAGCAAATCGTGTGAATATGCGTTATCCATGGTGCGAACGATTGCAGTGCGTGTTTCGGACCGGGGGCAGGCAACTACTGTTCAAAAAATTCCACGGTGCGAATGAATACATAGAGCGACCTAACCCTGTCCCCGCGGGTCGATTCTCAACAAAAGCGCACAAATATAGGCCAATTTTCAGCAGAATAAACCGCACAAACAGGGCAAATGTTACATTCTGACGCCCGGTAACCAGGGTTGCCGACCGACGCCGCGAAAGTAACACGGCCACG
This sequence comes from Cyclobacteriaceae bacterium, assembly GCA_032907565.1. Taxonomy (GTDB): domain Bacteria; phylum Bacteroidota; class Bacteroidia; order Cytophagales; family Cyclobacteriaceae; genus ZC4RG29. Next base: position 12,647 of record JAJJPK010000056.1, read on the forward strand.
TTCAAACCACCATATTCTTTCCGGAAAAAACCTTAACGCAGACGATTAAATTAAATGGGTTCACGATTGATTTCCACGATGCGAAGCGGCATGGTTGCCGGCACCAGGCCAGCTTTCAGCACGACACGCTGGCCTTTATCGCCCGCAACAAACGCCATAAAGCCTGTGGCAAGACCCGTACGCGCCTCGCGGCTAACCATTATTACATCGCGCACAAAGGGATACCATCCCCGAGCGATATATGCCTGATGCGGCTGGTAGAATTCGTCATCCCTTTCAGCGAGACCGACGACACGCACCGACTTCAAGAACGTGTTCACAGTGCGGTCGTCGTCATCGCTGAGCCACCTAACGCCAATCAATCCTATGGCGTCCGGCATTTCCGCGACATACCGGATGACGGCGGAATCCGTGTCGAGTGCATAACAGAAATCCGGCAATCGGTCGAAGGCGGCAACGGAGTCCCTCAGGAACCTGACAATCCCGGCATCGGGCTGACCAAACACGACACGCAAATAGCCTCGATGCGTTTCGGGATTGAGTTCCTTCCACGTGGTGATTTGTCCGTTCAGGATCCGTTGCAGCGCCTCGACAGTAATGATACTATCGGGATTTTCCGGGTGCACGATGAGGGCAACCCCTTCCCTAGCAATTGTCAGTTCGCGCGGTATCAGTTTTTCGCGTTCCAATAGTGCAGTTTCGTGAGGCGTAAGTTTCCTGGTGACAATAGCAAGTTGCACGTCGCCGTTCAGCAGGGCATCGATGGCTTTCGCTTCTGAAACATATTTTGCTTCGATGTCGGCATAGGTGTAGATCGACTCAAACGCCTCAATCTCCGCGTCGATCAGCGGCTGGACGGAGGCATCGATAGCAATCCTTATGCAACCGCTCGTCGGTGTGTCCAGGGCATTCCCATGTTTGTCCCGTTCCCGGCATGAAGCCAGGATCATAACACATGCTATAGCGAATGGCCATCTAATCATGCTCACCCTCTCTGAATTTCCGATACTGACGCCACGCGCGGAATATGCCGTAGCAAAGCATTATGGCGCCCAGCACGAGCGCTTGTTGGCGATTCAATCGTGGCACTTTCCATAGGTCGAGCGTCAGCGCCAGCCCGGCAACGATGTACAAGGTTATCATCACCAGGCCGATGAACTTCATGGTCTGCTGAAGCAGGTTCGTAGAGCCTTCGCGTTTTGTCATGACGCAAGCTTGAACTTAATGGGCAGCACAAACCGAACGCGCACAGGTCGACCGCCCTGCTTTCCGGGATTCCATTTGGGCATTGCGCTGATCACGCGTGCTGCTTCCTGGTCGCACTCCTGGTCGATGCCCTTGATGACCTGCACATCGGCAATGCTGCCGTCTCGTTCCACTACGAAACTCAGGTAGACCGTTCCCTGGATATTCATGCGTCGTGCCTTTGCCGGATACCGCAAGTTCTTTTGGAGAAACTTGTACATTGCGTCGAGGCCTCCCTCATATTCCGGCGCCTGCTCCACAGCGACAAAGATCTCTTCTGGATCGGCTGTATTGTCAAGCACTTTGGCAACAGGTTGATCTGAGATAACTTCGGCCCCTGCCGAAATTTGATCCAGACTCGGCTCATTGACGTTGAGGTCCTCTATTCTTGGCATTTCCTCTTCTTCCCTTACCTCTTTCTCCGTGACGTTGGGTGGGAGGAATTTGACCACCTTCTTAACCTGCGGCACATCAATTTTCTTAGGCGGTGGTACGTTCTTGTTTATTGAAGGAGGCTGCGCGAGATCGGTATAACGTATTGTCTGCAACGGCACGTCTACTTCCTTCTTACCATCACCGAAATAACGGGCGATCGAAGGATAGCCAATGACGGCACCCACGAGCAACACGGACAGGAGCATGGCTACGGCAATATGACGCGTATATATTTTTCTGATCGCATAGGCGCCATACGCGCGGTTCCTGTTCTCAAAGACGATATCGTCCCATCTGGGTGAAACGGTATTGTGGCGGTTCATAATCGTGATTCCTTTATGAGTTGTTCATCCACGGGTGTGATATCCACCAGGGCGTATCGCGAGACATTGCTGATGGTCATTTCGTCAAGAATATCGACCAGGTTGTTGTAGCGCGATTCATTGGACGGTTTGATCAACACAACCAGACCTGGCACTTCCGAATTAGTCTTCGCGAGCAGCTTCCTCACACCATCTTTGGAATAGTCTGTCACGTCAACCCTCGGGTCTGTAATCCCCCTGTACCAATAAATCTTGTCCTGACTCCCCAGAATCAGCGTCAGTACTTTTGCCTCATTTACCATCGGAGGCACGTCGCCCGGTTTTGGTTTCTCGGGCATAGTGAGTTCCATTGTCTGAGGCTTGTTGAACGTGGTGGTCAGCATAAAGAACGTGAGCAACAGGAACGCGAGGTCAACCATTGGCGTCATGTCGATTCGGGTTGACGACTTCTTGCTTCTCACTTTGCCATCTTTCGGCTTACCATCCGACTGTTGACTAACTTCAGCCATATTATTTCGGATTTTGGATTTTACGATTCACGTTGTTCCAGGTTTGTGATCAAGTTGAAACGATTGACCTTATTTTCGATCAACGTGTTGATCACATCCCGCACGGCCGGGTAACGAGAGTCCCGGTCTCCCTTGATGGCGATCCGAAGTTTCGGGTTCGTCATCCGCGAGAGCACAATCCAGTCTGCCAGCTCATTGTGAAGCGAGTCACATGGTATTCCGGTCTGCCTCACCCGCTTACGCGCATCGCCGTCGAGCGCGAGAAACTCCTTAAGATTTCCAACCGGTAGCCCGAAGCTTGACATTACAGAGAACTTCTGAATTTCTTCCGGCGTGAAATTCACGTTGTACTTCTTTCCGATCTTCGAGAGCAGTTCCTGGCGGTTATACTTACCGTCCATGTTGAAGAAAACCGTTCCTTCCCGGGATATGGAAATCGTGAGAATATCTGTGTCCGGGAGTTTGACTTCAGACACCGAGGTCGGCGTATCAACTGCAAGTGGTTCCTCAGGGACAAACTTCGTGGTGAGCATAAAGAAGGTCACCAGCAGAAAGGCCAGATCCACCATGGGTGTCATATCCAGCAACGGCTGTGTTCGATGAACTTTTACCTGTGCCATAACGCCGATGATTAAGCCCTGGCCTTCGTCGTGAAATTTTGTATGATGCTGTAGCTTACTTCGTCGATACCATAGGTAAGCGCATCAATTTTTGTCGTGAAGTAATTGTAGAAAATGATCGCAAGGGCAGACGTAGCGATACCCAATGCGGTGTTGATCAACGCTTCGGAAATACCGTTTGCGAGCGCCACCGCGTCCGGTGCCCCTGCGGTAGCCAGTGCTGCGAAGGCCTTGATCATGCCCAACACCGTTCCGAGGAGGCCCACAAGCGTAGCAATGGATGCTATGGTCGCGATGATGACGAGGTTCTTTTCAAGCATCGGCATCTCCAGCTGGGTGGTCTCTTCGATGTCCTTCTGAATAATGAGCACCTTCTTGTCCCGGTCCAGAGTCCCGTCAGCTGTGAGCTCGCGGTATTTAGAGAGCCCGGCTTTAACGACGTTGGCGACGGACCCTCGCTGACGATCACACTCCTGAATCGCCTGGCTAAGGTTATCGCTGGAAACGAGCGAACGTATTTTCATTACAAAGCGCTTGATGTTTCCACTGCCCTTTGCACGCGAAATAGTGAGCGCCCTTTCAATCGAGAAGGTTACCACGATCAATAACAGGCCGATGAGGATGGGCACGATAAGTCCGCCTTTGTAAACGATTCCCAGGTAGTTGCCCGGCAATGGATGGTTAGCAGGGTCGCCACCCTGAAAGTTTTCCGGATTACCAAGCACGTAGAAATAGGTTAGAAAGGCGATAATGATCTCCAGTGGAATTACCACCGCCGCAAAGACAGAGTTCAAGCTGTCTTTAAGGGAGGAACGTGTTGTTTTCATAGGAAAAGATTTAGGTAACAGGCAAATTGTGTCTGTGTACGAATTCATTCTTTTCGTATGCAGACTTGTCGACGCGTTGACATAATAGTAATGTGACGCCGCGCGAAAAGTCACACGCGTTAACTTTAGATTCGAAAGGTTTAGATAGTAAAGGATGCCTGGAGAAGGAGGTTAACTACCGCCGGCACGTCGTTTAGCGCTCTGTTTGCGGTAACGCAGCTTGTTCTAATTGAGTGTTCGATCCACCACAAGCCGGTCGCCGATCATCCGGTTATTGTATTGCTGGATGACAGCTTTCAATTTGTTCTCCATAGTGGTCAACCGATCGCCGCCTTGCTCTTTAAGGTCGTTTTTCATCAATGGATCGGTTGCATAGTTATACAGGCCAACGGCTTTTTCGCCATCAAACATAAGCAGGTGGTCGTCCATCATCAACTGATAGACGTTGTCGTTGAAATTAAAGGCAAACGGCTCATCACCATCCGGATGGAACAGGTCGCGTCCAAACGCTACGAACGGGTCGGTATAGCCAAGGTACCCCAAAACAGACGGCATGATATCGATCTGCTGGGCAATGGTATTACGGATGCCGGCCAGGCTATGGTCCGGTTTAAAAAAGATCACAGGCACATTATACAGACCCCAGGCCGTGTGGCCCTCCGGAAAGTAAACATTCGACGAACAATGATCTGCCGTGATGACAAACAATGTGTTCTCGTACCAGGGCATCCGGAAGGCTTTGGCAAAAAATTCCTTTAACGCGTAATCCGTGTATTCAATACATTTCTGGATGGGTAGCGGTCCGCCCTTGAATCGACCTCTGAATTCTTCGGGTATCTCGAAGGGGTGATGTGACGACACGGAAAACATCGCCGTCACAAAGGGCTCGCGGAAGGTGTCGAGCTGGGTGGCGAAATAGTCAAAGAACTTATGATCCCATACGCCCCATATCCCGTCGAAGTCGTCGCTGTTCCCATACTCATTCATTCCATAGTAGTCGTCAAAGCCCGCGATGTTCGCGAACGCCGCGAATCCCATGGAACCGTTCGGCGCGCCGTGAAAGAACGCCGAGTAATAACCCCGGTCTTTGAGCAGAGAAGCTACGCTGTTGATTCGGTTGGATGAATACGGCGAAAGAAAATACGGCACGCCGAGTGACGGTATGCTGCTGACTACGGAAGGAAGACCGTCAATCGATTTGCGTCCGTTTGAAAACGTGTGATCGAACGTCAGACTGTACTGAAGCAGTGAATCGAGGAAAGGCGTGTATCCTTTGTATGTTCCGTTCTCCTTATCGCGGTTGAGGTACCCGATAAATTCGCGGGAAAAGCTTTCCAGGATAATGATCACCACATTGTCACGCCGTGCCTCCAGCGTGTCGGGAAGGTCATGGACCGGTGTATATCGCGCCTCGAGTTCGTCTTCGGGAAAATACTGCACTGGCGCAATACGCGTTTTGCCCACCGTGCGGAAGAGGGCGAATGGCGTGTTCAATACAATACTGATGTCGCGGGGATTGCGGGCGTACTCTCCCGCATTGCTGAGCGTGATGGGCCGTGTGCTTTCCCGAAACCCGCCGCGCATACCTCCTACCGTCAGGTACACAATACCCAACATGCAGAGCATGCCTCCGCCGTAGTAGGTCAAAGGGCGTTGCATGTGGGGGCCCGAGTAGTCGAGTCGCTTGTACAACACGACCATAATGACTACAAGTAGTAGGAAGAATACCGTTGCATACCAGTAGTCGAATAGGAATCGGAAGAACAAAGTGCCCAGGTTGGTTTCATGCTCGAACTGCCTGAAGATATCTGCTGTCGTGCGTCGAAGGGTAAAGCGATAGTAGATAAAGTCCGCCACGTTCATTGCAAGCGCGATACCATTCGTGACGAAAAACCAGATCGCCAACCCCTTCTTAAAGCGGGGGTTGAACCGATAATTCAATGGAATGATGAGCAACAGGATGAACAAAACGTTCGTGTACAATACGGCCGACAGGTCGAACTTCAGTCCGCCCAACATTAAATACAGGAAATTTCCAGGCGTCATGTCCGGAAAGAACGGCGTATTATACAGGTAGAAGCCGATCCGGCAGAGGCTGTACAAGCCCATCATCAGCAGCAGGCTGAGGATCAGGTGGCGATATATGTTATTCCGCCAAGTAAGGCCCGAAAGAAGATTGAATTGTTTGATGGCGATGATGCGTTGACCGGTTCCCGATCTATTAGCTTTGATGGAATCCCGCTGACACGAACGCCAGCACCTCAGGCAATGCATCCCGCCAATACACCCAGCTGTGGACGCCGTCGCGGATGCGGAATTCGTGCGGGATTTCTTTTTTACGCATTGCAATGTGGACGAGTGAATTACCTTCGTAAAGAAAATCATCATCACCGCAGTCGATGTACCAACGCACCGCCCGCTTTTGATCGTCCGGCATGGCATTGATCAGTTCTAGGACGCTGTATCGCTTGTACCAGGCTTCCAGTTGCGCATCCGTGGCCTTCTGGTTAGCCCGTTCAGCAAAGCGTCGTGCATCTTCAAGGGTGAGCGGGCCCGTGCTGGCACTCAGTGGACAGGCTGCCGAAAAAAGGTCGGGACGGTGTAGAGCAAAATAGAACGATCCTCCTCCGCCCATCGACAAGCCGGCGACAGCGCGATAGCGTTTCTCAGCCCGTATCCGGTATGTCTTTTCGATGAAGGGCATGAATTCTTCAAAAAAGAAATCTTCGTAGCGCCATGATCCGTCGGGCGTATTGGAATACCCGCGCACACCTGTGTTGGCGTCGGGCATTACAATGATCATAGGTGTTGCCTTTCCTTCCGCGATAGCTTTGTCGGTGATGTGCTGCACTTCACCAAACTGCACCCAGCCCGTCTGATCGTCACCGCCACCGTGAAGGAGGTACAACACCGGGTAGCTTCGTTGCGATGTCTCGTATCCCGGTGGCAGATAAATCGCATATTTTCTTTCCCCTTTCAGAATCTTACTGGTCATCGATAGATTATCAAAGACCTTGCTTTCCTGCGAAAGGGCAGAAAGGACAGGACAGAGCATTAGCAGCAGTACGGGTATTCGATTCATATTCCGAAATTTTTGGAAAGAATGTTACGAATAAATCGGACGCGAACCAACGTTGCGGTATGCCGCTGGGTGCCTACTGTCGCCTCGCCGAAGCTTCAGCGTAGCCGGGCCAACTGAATTTATCCTCCGGCGAAGGTGGCCACCGCGATCTTGGAATCGGCCGTACCGTAATAGAGGAACCACGTGTCATTGAAAAACACCAGTCCTTCCAGGAAGCACACGTTGTTTACCTGACCGGTGATCTCATAAGGCTGTGTTGGTCGGAAGAAGTATTCGTCGGTGCGGTCGAGAACCCGCGTGGGATCATTGGGGTCCAGGAGAATCTGGCCGGCGGTATACGTTCCGGCGGGAAGGTCGGGATCACCCGTTTCCGGATGATTGCGGGCGTTGTACAACAAAAGGATACCCTTGTCGGTAATCAAGGGCGGCGGACCGGGTTCGACGAGGTCGCTATCGAACATGCCCTCGCGCGGCGAAAAGATGGGGCGGAAATCCTTGCCGTCTTCAGTGACGAGCGGTGTCCAGTCGATCAGGTTATCCGATGTCGCTGCAAATATGTGCGTGTCACCAAAATACATCCAGTACTTTCCTCCTATTCGAGTGGCAACCAGCCTGCCATTTTCCAACCGGGTGATAATGGCTCCCGATTTCGTCCACTTGTTGACGAATTTTCCTTTGTACGCATTGCGAAAAACGGCGCCGTGTTTTTTCCATGAGACGAGGTCTTGCGACGAGGCGACCAACAAGCGGGCGATGTCGCCGTCGTATGCCGTGTAAGTCATGTAATAGATTCCGCTTTCGTCCTCGACGATGCGGGGATCTTCACATCCTCCCTCCCATTCGTAGTTGATGTATGCGTCTTCGCGTGGATAAAGGACCGGCTCTGGACGCCGAACGAAATGCAAACCATCTGTGCTTTCGGCAAGGCCGATGCGCGATGTCCCCGCGTGGCGGCCGACCGTATCTTCAGCGCGATAAAGAAGAAACACCTTGCCGTCCTTTACCACAGCAGCGGGGTTGAACACGTCTTTGCGTTCCCAGTGGACGACACTACCCCGGACGGGGCAGACAAAACTTGAAGTGTCAAGCGGACCAAGCACAGGGTTTACCGTGTCGGCCTTGGCGAAAGGAGCCATGGTCCAGTCCGGCTCCTGCTGCTCGCGCGCACAGGCACACAGCAGCATCAGGCAAATGGCAAAATACAAGCCCCGGTAAAAATCTCGCGCCGGGCAATCGGGTATATCCGTTCTCATGAAAATACGCCAGCCACAGTTCTGGTAGAAACCTCAAAACTAGCGATTTGCACGGAAACTCACCTGAACCCCAGGCGCAACTGGAGAGGGAAGCCGTCCAACGGACCAAACGGAGGGTCGAAGGTGCCGTTGGGCGGCGAACAAGCCGATTAATAAAGCCCCGCATCCATGGCGCGGATCCAGAGCAAGCCGATGGCGACTATCAATATGATTAAGAATGCCCTGAAATTCATAACCCTGTTCTTTTTTTCCCACTTAATGAGCGCCTCCACAACTTGTAACCCGCGCCCAGGAATAATTTCTGGATTCGGGGCCGAATGGGTTGCTACCGCAAATCAGACCCCTTGCAACATAGGTAAAGCTAAAATCATACCGGTTTGAGTCCCTCTACCAGACCTTTCCTGCCACGCCGCCATAAGAACATACCCTTCGCCTCGATCAATTGCTATATTGCAACAAGCCACTACGGCCCCATTTTCTAAGATTATGACAAAATTTTCCGAACTGAACACGAGCAAGCGCATTCTTATGGGGCCAGGACCCAGCGAGGCGCATCCCCGGGTACTTCTCGCCATGGCCACCCCACTTATTGGACACCTTGATCCGGAATTCCTGCGAATCATGGATGAGGTTAAGGAGATGGTGCGGCTTACCCTTGAAACAAAAAACGAACTGACCTTTGTTGTTTCCGCGCCGGGCAGCGCGGGTATGGAAACGTGCCTGGTAAACTTGCTCGAACCTGGTGACGAAGCGGTCATTTGTATCAACGGCGTCTTTGGAAACCGGATGGCTGATATCGCAGGACGATGCGGGGCAAACGTAATACGCGTGGACGCAGCTTGGGGCAAGCCAATTGATCCCGCGGCACTTGAAGAAGCGCTTTCCGGACGAAACCCCAAGCTTGTCGCGATTGTGCATGCCGAAACTTCCACAGGTGTAATGCAACCGCTGGAGCGAATCAGCGAAATCACACATCGTGCGGGCGCACTGCTCGTCGTGGATGCCGTTACCTCCTGGTGCGGCGCCCCCGTCAAGGTCGACGAATGGGAAATCGACGCCTTGTATTCGGGATCTCAAAAGTGTCTGAGCGCACCACCTGGCCTCTCCCCCGTGACGTTCAGCCCCAGGGCAGTAAAAGCATTGGATGTGCGCAAGACGAAAGTCCAAAGCTGGTTTCTCGACCTCACCCAGGTGCGCACGTACTGGTCAGGGGCCAAACGGGCTTATCACCATACGGCACCTGTCTCCTCAGTATTTGCCATGCGCGAAGCGTTAAGGCTTGTTTTGGAAGAAGGGCTGGAAAACCGTTTCAAGAGGCATCGCGAAAATCACGAACTCCTTCGAGAAGGACTTGAAGCACTCGGTTTTGAATTTGTCGTAGACCCGCAGTATCGCCTGCCCATGTTAAACGCCGTCAAGCTTCCTGCTGGTGTGGATGATGCGGAGTATCGCCGGCGGCTTCTCGACGAATTCAATATTGAAGTGGGCGGCGGTTTGGGCGATTTCGCGGGAAAGATCTGGCGCATCGGACTTATGGGCAACAGCAGCAGCGCGAATCACGTGAACATGCTCCTGGGCGCACTCCGAACTTTGCTCTCCTAGCCTCACATCCACGTTGTTTAGACCCTTGGATGGGAGATTGAACGCCTTCACAGCTCTTTTTTGCTGCGGAGCGGTACATCTACATTATGGAAAAAAACCTGGCTTAAACATGAGAAAGTTTTGCTGTTTCTTGTTATACCTATGGCACCCGATTTGTATGTAAAT
>JAJJPK010000057.1:0-22465 GCA_032907565.1 Cyclobacteriaceae bacterium
TTGCATAAAGCTGATGAGATCCAAAATCAGAATCCCATCGGTGACCTCCGGCAGATGAAAAATGAAATCCTCGCGCTGAACTTCCAGGGAAAGAAGCGCGACCAAAACAAATGAAAACCACTATGAACCGAATGATTGCAGGCACCGTCGCGTTGAGCATGATAACGGTTGCGCTCAGAGCCCAGGATGCCCCAGATACCGTCGTCGTTAATCTTACCGAATCTTCGAAAGTCGTGCTGACGATCGGCGACAAGGACGACATCGACGTGCTCCGGGATTACGACTTCCAGCAACTCTTCAGCGACGTGCTCGACAGCCTTGAAGGAAAGACGATCAATACGCGTGCTGCCGATTCCACCAAAGAAGAAACTGAAACATATTCATGGGAAGATAACGACGAGGACGAATACGACGAGGAATACGAATGGGATGACCATAAGTACGAACGGCGCTGGCGTACAACCCAGTCGTTCAATTTCGACCTCGGAACCAGCAACTTCCTCAGCGACGGAAAATTTCCCGACAGCGAAAATGCGCCGTACGTCGTACGCCCCTGGGGATCATGGTACGTCGGGTTGAATTCCATTCAACGCACACGCGTTGGCCGAAATTTCTTCGTCGAGTGGGGCCTTGGTGTCAGCTGGTACAACTTTAAATTCCAGCAGGACAACATGACCATGGTCAAGGACGACATCGGTGTCACCTTTACGCCCGATATGCGGGATGCCGACTTCAGGAAAAGCAAACTGACCGTAAGCTACATCAACGCATCCTTCATACCGGTACTCGACTTCAGCAACCGGGGCAGCAAGCCGAGATGGGATGCGTCCCGTTCATTCCGAATCGGCGCCGGACCGTACATCGGCTACAAGATAGACAGCTACACGAAACTCAAATACAAGATCAACGGCTCAATGGAAAAGGACCGGAATCACGACAGCTTCTACATAGAGAACATACGCTATGGATGGCGTCTCCAGATTGGTTACCGTTCGATGGATCTTTTCTTCAACTACGACATGAACGGCCTGTTCACGACAGGGAAAGGTCCCGACCTGAATGCCTTCAGCTTCGGCGTAGTGTTCTAATTCCGCTGCAACCAGGAAATCGTTACTGCGATATCCTCCCTTTGATCAACGTAAACGAATGTGGCGGAAAGCTGTAAGTAATTTTCTCCCCCCGCGCGCGAATGTCCGGCTTCTCAAGAGTCCGGACATTCTCTTTTCCAAAATCGTTTGTCGTCTTAATGTCCGGGCCGTTCACCTCCATGACCTTAAACACGCCATCGAATCGACCTGTCTGTGAAATTATATCTGTAGTTATGGCCTTGTCCCGGTGCCGGTTCAACACGCAAATAGTCACTTCGCCATTGTCCCAGGTGGCCGACACATCCAGGTAGGGTACGTTCTTTTGCGTGGTTGTCTTTTCTCCCAGGCCAATGGGGTACTCCTCTGTGTCGTATGTGTCGCACTTGACAAACACATCCAGCGAAGTGCCCGACACATGATTTGAGAACAGCTGCAAGGGAAAGTATATCGTCTGACGGAACATACCTTCCGGACTCGTGAAAATCGGTGCGATCACGTTTACCAGCTGGGCCATGTTGGCCATCTTGATCACATCGGCATTGCGCACGAACGCATTCATAAATCCGGCAATGACGAGAGCGTCCTCCAGGTTGTACCGCTCTTCAAGCGCATGTTCTCCGCGTGAGAACTGACCGCCACGCGCACGGTACCAAACATTGTACTCGTCCCACGCAATGTAGATCGGGTCTCTGTTGCCCCGCCGCGCATTTTGCATCTCGCGTGCGATCATGCCTTTGACAACCTGCGTGCGCTGTTCCATCACGAGCGGCGTTGCAAGAAAGTTGTAGTAATTGTCGCCGGTATTTCCAACATAGATATGGAGCGCGATGTAGTCGATTACATCGCGGAGTTCATGCAGTATCGTGCTATTCCATTCGTCAGGATCCGCTTCAGGCCGGTAGTTGGAAGAACCTGCTGCGATGAGCTTAATGGTGGGATCCGTGAGCCGCATCAACTTGGCGGCTTCCTTTGCCTTTTTTGCATAGTCCACCGCATTCAAATGGCCCATCTGCCATGATCCATCCATCTCGTTGCCAAGGCTCCAGTACTTGATGCCGTGTGGCTCAGGATAGCCATGGCTCTTGCGCAACTCGGCATAATAGGGTCCCTCCTTTACGTTGCAATACTCCACCCAGCGTTGAGCCTCTTCGATGGTGCCCGTTCCCATATTAACGGCAAAGTACGGCTCCGTGGCCACCGCTCGCGCGAACTCGACAAACTCGTTCGTGCCGAATGTATTGGGCTCAAGCCGATGCCAGGCCAACTCCATGCGGGTAACGCGTTCGCTGGCGGGACCGACACCATCCAGCCAATGATAGTTCGAAACAAAGTTGCCGCCTGGATAGCGCGTCACAGTTACCTTAAGATCCTTTACAGCCTGCAGCACATCCTTGCGAAATCCCTTTTCATCGGCAAGGGGGGAACCCGGCTCATAAATCCCACCATAGACACATCGGCCGAGGTGTTCAACAAAGTTTCCGAACAGCAGCGGACTCACCTCGCCTATCGTTCGGTCGGTGTCGATTTTGATCATCGCATTTTGCGCCCACAGGCCAGCCGCGGGCAAGACTAGGAATACAAGAGCAACAAATTTCCGGATCATGTCAGCTATGGATTGGTTCAAAAATCAGGATTCAGTTAAGTCTTACGGAAGGCCATCCGTCGGCATCCCACACGATCTCTTCTATTTTCAGCTTGGGGCGACCGTTGTCGGAAGCATCATACGCGTGAAATACAAGGTAGTCCTTCCCGTCAAAGGTGTAGGTTGCACTATGTCCAACGCCCGGCCACTGTTCGTTGCCTGCAACGACCAACGTACCACCACCGTGGTCCAGGCGCACGCCTTCCCTGTCGACATAAGGCCCAAGAATGTTCTCCGACCGGCCGACCATGACCTTGTAGTTGCTTTCTACACCGCGGCAACAAACGTCGAACGACACAAAAAGATAGTAAACCCCGTTCTTGCGAAAGATGAAAGGCGCTTCTATGGCACCTTCGCCCGCATCCCTGTCATCCGTCTTGAAATCGCGGGGACGTCTTGCCACCGTGTACCACTCTTCCGGCTGTGCGACGGCCGTAAGCGTGCTGTCCAGCTTCACGAGCTTCATGCCGCTCCAAAACGAACCGAACACCATCCACGGCGTCATGTCTTCATCGAAAGCGACGTTCGGATCGATGGCGTTCCAGAGATCCCTGCCGGGCACCGATTGGATGACCTTGCCGTGATCGGTCCACTTGAAGTTCGGATCACTCGGATTCAATGTCTTATTTGTCGCCACGCCGATGCAGGAGGTGTTCTTGCCGAAAGCAGAGACCGAATAATACAAGTAATACAATCCGTTGTGGAATACAATGTCCGGTGCCCAGGTATGTCCTTTATATCCCGGCACCGCTTCGAGCGCCCACGAAGGTGGTGTTTCAAAGATGGGTGCCTCGCGTTTCCAGGTCTTCATATCCGGAGATGAGAATACGGAGATGCCCATGCCGGTACAGAACAGGTACCATGTGTTACCCGCCCGAATCATCACGGGATCGTGCACACGAATGTCCTGGGGAAATGTAAGGAGCGGCAACAGAACAAGTGCCGAAGTCAGGTACACGATTCGTTTCATGAGACAATTTTTTAGGTGGTTGGTTCCTTAGCTATCTTATAGGCACACGTATTACCGTCAGTGAAAGCGGATCCAGCACGACGTCCAATTTCTTTCCACTGGCCTTGAAAGGACGCGTTTGCGGGCTTACGCGCAGCGGCTCGTCGAGGGAGTTCACGGCTGCAGGATCGTCAGACTTCAGCACGGTAATAGAACCGGCGCGCATCCCTTTGATGCCGTCCACTCTGACTCCTGCAGGCTGGTCGTCCGCGGTTGCATTCACCAACTTCAGGATCAATTCATTTGTACTGCGGTCAATCGCCGCGGTCGCGTACACCTTCGGGCCCGTCAGTGGTTTACCGTTCGCCTGAACGGGGACTACGTGTGTGCCACGGTTGTTGGCAAACAACTTCTGTACGTAGTAGTTAGGCGTTCCAAACGACTTGAGATTATCAAACCAGATCAGATCGGGTGTCCACTGCCACCCATCGACATGCGCGAGGAGTGGCGCATAGGACGACAGGTAAACGATGTCAGCATTGCGTTCGAGGCCGGTCATGAACGCAGCTTCCGAGAGCGCGCACTCCCAGTTGTTCTTGTTCTCCGGACTTGCGATGGCGACACTCTGCGCGGCGTATTCTCCCGCAAATACCTTAGGACCGGAACGGTCATACGAATCATACCGCGCAGCGTTGTCGAAAAACCATTGTGGATCGCGGTAGTAGTGTTCATCGACAATCTCCGCCTTCAGGCCTCGCAACTCTTCCCATCCGTAGTCAAACATTTCGCCGTCGGGGAACGGTCCGCTTCCCGATATGAGCGTAATATCCGGATACTTCGATTTGATGACGTCCGCAAAGAGCTTGTAGCGCTCAATATAGCCCGGGCCCCACTGCTCATTGCCAATCCCAATGAACTTGAGGTTGAAGGGCTCCGGATGACCCATCTCAACACGCACCTTACCCCAGGGAGAATCCGGTGGACCGTTGGCAAACTCAATCAGGTCAAGCGCGTCCTCGATATAGGGGTCGAGCTGGTCGAGGGGAACGACCTCACCTGTGTTGAACTGACACGCCATGCCACAACTCAAAATAGGAAGCGGTTCGGCGCCTATGTCTTCGGCAAGCTGAAAATATTCAAAGAATCCCAGGCCGAACGATTGAAAATAATCGGGCGTGAGACGATGCCTGAACTCTGTGTTCCAGCGGTTGATGATCATTTCGCGATCTTCCACTTTACCGACCGTCTTCTTCCATTGGTAGCGCGTTGCCAGGTCGCGGCCTTCGACAATACACCCTCCGGGAAATCGGAGGAAGCCGGGTTTCAGATCGGCAAGGAGTTGCACCAGGTCAGCGCGCAATCCGTTAGGTCGCTGCTTCCACGTGTCCAGGGGAAATAGCGATACCATGTCGAGATCGACTGTACCCGTACCATCAAACCAGATGTTCAACTTCGCCCTGGGTTCGGTCCGGGTCGCTGTGATCTGTACCGTGTATTTTTTCCATTCAGCACCCTCGGGCTTGAGCTGTGCCTGGCCAAGCGAGTTCCCCTTGTCGTCGACGAACTCAAGTCGCAGCGTCACATTACCTCCCTGGTGCTGGCTTGCAAGAACCGAAAACACGTATTGAGCGTCCTGCCGAATCCCCATGCCTCGAAATCCTTCGTTGGTAATGCCATACCCTCGTGGAGCGTTCGTTGTGACGCGAGCAAATCTCGGGTTGGCCACATGTTCCGCACCGATGCGGTTGATAATCGTCATGCTTCCCGATTCGCGATTGAGAGAAAACCGGTCGGACTTATGTTCCTGCCAACCCATCTTGGGGTCGGCAAATTCGAACGACCGGTTCTTGATCATTTCAGCGTAGATGCCACCATCCGCCGCGAAGTTGATGTCTTCGAAAAAGATCCCCCACATCGTCGGCTGTATTGGCGCATGGGGTTTACCTGCATCGACTTGCAATGTGACGGGAGCCTGTGCATTCACGCGCAAAGGCAGAAAAGCTCCAATCAGTACGATGAATGAAAGAATGAATGAATGATTGCTGTTACGTTGCTGCATGAGTTCGTATGGTTTTCAGTTTAGCTTTTTACCCCAGATGGCCACACCCTCCTGGTTAAGGCCACTGAATAGAATACTTTCTGTTTTGTTTTCCCAGTCGCGACCGCGTTCCGCAATCGCCTTGTATGTAGTGTCGCCAAATTCCAGTGTAAGGACACCTACTTCATAGCTCCAACGTTGGTCCGGGTTCCCGTCGATTGTACCGCCTTCATCGAGCGTCATGGAGACAGCAAACTGAAAGTTGGGCGAAACCTGCTCTTCCGCATACCCGGGAACGACCTGGTAATGCAGCACGATGCGTTCCCAGGTTCCTTCGAGTTCTCCGGCGGTCAGCGGCGTTTGCTCAATCCCGGCGTAACGTTGCGGCGACACCACCGGCCATCCGTTTTCCATCCAGAATATCTTTCGGACGTGCAGTACCATATAATAACTATTCACACCGGGACGTCCCTGATGTGCTATGTAGTATTGGCCATCGTCTTCAAAGACGGTGCAGTGACCCGTGCCCTGCCATCCCCCATGCCCGATGAACTGATAGGGTGCAAGGATCATGGGAACGACGTCGTGTTCCTCGTTAAGGTCTACACCGTTGAAATCGTAAAAGGGACCCTCCGGCGAGTCCGACCGACCCACCCGCACGTTATACTTCGTCTGAAGCCAGTCGTACGAAATGAAAAGATAGTATTTATCCAGTTCAGGGTGATAGATGATTTCCGCGGCTTCGATATTGCCGTTCACCCTGGCGTCTGTGAATCCACGTTGGGCAATCCGTTTGCCTCGAGAAAGAGGGATCTTGGCAAGACCCGTGGCGGGATCCAGTTCCAGCACATAGATTCCGTCCCACGCGGAACCGTAGTACATCCAGTGACGACCTTCGCGATCCACAATCACCGTAGGGTCAATGGCATTGGTGTGAACTGTGTTGTCGGCCGACGAGTGCACTACGACATCCCGTTCCGTCCACGGTCCTTCAGGAGATGGGGATGTGGCGAGCCCAATTACACTGAGGCGCGGCGTCGGAGAAGAAAGTGAGTAGTAAAGCCTGAACTCCTCGCCCACCTTTATGACGTAGGGCGCCCATAGGGAATTGAACGGTGTCCCGCCCGACGCTGTAATGTATGCCGCCCCTTTGGGAGGGAGTTTATTGAACACCCAGCCTTCGAATTTCCACTCGACCAGGTCTTTCGACTTGCGGATTTGAATGCCCAACCGCACGTCGATACCAAAACCGGCGTCAGTGCTGAAGCAATAAAAATAGTCGCCCTCCTTGATGATACTCGGGTCATGCACATTGTACGGACCCCATTGCGGATGCAGTTCAAATGGAGCCAGGTCCGGATACGTATCCTCTATGTCTTCGATATTAAACTCCGGCTCCTCTCCTGCCGGGGGATTGACCGGTGGTGGCACCTCTTTTGGCTCGTTGTCTTCGCTGCAGGCAAAGAAAACGAGGCTTGCACACAGGCAGCAAAGAAACCATGCCCCGTTAGTAAGGATTTTCACGCAGGTCACCACATATCGTTCCATATCGCTCTGTTGCCTGTACAGATCACGCCTGATCACAAAAAGCATAGGCCCCTTGTGAACCTATGCTTATTGAATGAACATGTTGCTGTGTCTTATTGCTAATTTGCCGAATTAGGCAACAGGTTTTCGTTGAGGTCAAGTTCTCCCTGTGGAATTTTCAGATACTCGCTTCCGGGCACGTAGTTGTTGAATTCCGGATCGTGCGATTTCAACATTTCCAGTTTGTCAGGATCCTGTAGCCATCCCCAGCGGATGATATCGTAGAATCTCGTGCCCTCGATAGCCATTTCCATTACCCGTTCATGGGCAATCTGTTCCCGCATCTGTTCCTGGCTGAATGCAGCAAACTCCGCTTCACGATCCGGCAGGTTCAGGCGGTCGCGTCCCTTCTGAATATATTCTGCGGCCAGTGCACGGTTGTCCAGTTCGTTCTGACATTCGGCGTACATGAGGTAGACATCGGCCAGCCGAATGATATTGTAGTTGATCCCGGAGTTGAACCCATTTTCGTCGGGCTTGCCCAGATCGGCGTTTGTATACTTCTTGATGAAATAATCGCCGGGCGCATAGGGCCAGGGCTCAAGGTACGACATCGTATAGCCTTCGTCGGGTTCATAGGCCAGAATCGTGGCATGAAACCGCGGATCGAGTTTATCGTCGACAGTCCGCTCCATGCGCATTTCGTTGTACAGCCAGGGAGAAGGGAAGAAATCAAAGAACCCCTTTCCAGGTGCGGCATATGTGGGTGACACGGCTGTAAACTGGCGCCACGTGGCGTCTGGATCTCCACCCCAGTTGAGCGTCGGGTTTGTGCTCATGGTAAAGATCACACTAAAGATGGTTTCGGGGTTCGAATTTTCGATATCCGGATTGTCAGTAAAATTGTCGGCATAGTTGGCAGCAAGACTGTATCCCATACCAAACACCTCTTCGAACTCTGCGGCAGCCGCTGAATAGTTGTGCGTGTAGAGGTGAACTCGTCCCAACAGTGCAGTAGCCGATCCCTTTGTCGCGCGCCGGTTCTGGTTCTTATCCGGACCGTCGACGGTGGCATACGAAACGGGCAGCATTCCTTTTGCCGTGGTGAGATCACTTCGAATCTGGTTCCACAATTCTTCCTTAGTCGCGCTTGCCGGGTACCATGCTTCCGTGGTTTTCGGTACTTCGGTAATGATCGGTACGATGTCGTAGAGGAGCGTGAGATTCAGGTGGGCCATTCCGCGGAGGAAGTATGCTTGTCCGAGTATCCTGCTTTTCAGGTCCTCGTTCATTTCTATCGGCGGAACATTTTCCAGTACCTGGTTTGCCCGGTATATAAGCTGATAGTATGCGTTCCATGCAAAGCCGTTGACGTCGTAGGTAGCTCTGAGATTGAACGAGCTCACTGTAGTCAGCGCGTCCCAGGGGCTGCGGCAAATGAGTTCATCTGATCGTCCGTCGTTAATCACGGGGGTCATTCGGTTGTAGGCGCCGTCAATGATAAGCGCATTATACACCGCATCGATCGCAGCTACGGCTTGTGCCTCGGTCTTGTAAAATGATTCCGGAGACAGCCGGTTGGGGTTGACCTGCTCCAGCTTGTCCGAACATCCGGCTGCAAGCAGCAAGAGCGGTATTATCCTAAGGTTTTTCATGTTCGATTCTTTGAAGTTCGTCGTTTAGAAAGAGATCTGTGCTCCTAAGAGGATGGTTCGCGGTTTCGGATATGTACCGAAATCAAACCCCGGGTTAAGCAATCCGGACGTGAAGTCCGGGTTGAAGCCCTTGTATCCGGAGAAGGTGTACAGATTCTGGCAGGTCGCATAAACGCGAGCTCGTGACAGCGCACCTAGCACAGTAGACGGCAGGGTGTAACCAACGGAGAGCGTGTTGATCCGCAAGTATGTTCCATCTTCCAGCCAGCCAGGGCGATTGGAATCCCGGCCATTCGAGTTGGGATCGAGCAGCACCATCCGCGGTATGTTATTGTTCGGATTTTGTGGTGTCCAGCGTCCGAGCAGGTCTTCATGATAGTTCGCGTAGCTATTTCCGCTCATCAGGGCGCGGTAAAGGTTGTTGTTGATCACATTCCCTCCACTTCCCGACATAAACAGGGTGAAGTCGAAGTTCCGGTACTGCGCCGTGACATTAAGTCCATAGTAAATGTCTGGCAACGCCTTGCCCAGGTACGTGCGATCGTTATCGTCGATGACATCATCGTCGTTGAGATCCCTGAACCGGATGTCGCCGGGTCCTGTGGCAGCATTTTGAAAGGCATGGGAAGTTACTTCGTCAGGCGTCTGGAAGATGCCGTCGGCCACCCATCCGTAGTGTGAACCAATCGAATGCCCGACCTCAGTGCGGCTTCCCGCACCAGGAAGGAATGCGCGATCGTTGTTAAGCCGCGTGACGCGGTTCTTCACGGTGTAGACATTGGGAGAAATTTCGAAGGTAAAGTCGCCCGTACGCTTGCGATAAGTAAAGGAAAATTCGAATCCGGAGTTTTGCATCCCGCCGGCATTCGTAAGTATTGACGCGGCCCCGCCTGTTCCTGTTGGCAGTGATCCCGTAGAAGACGGAATTGGCGCACTTACGAGAATGTCGGTTGCCAGGTTCGAATAATATTCAAGAGTAAGGTCGAACTGACCCTGGAAGAGCACGGCATCGATACCCACGTTCCGTGTCGTACGCTTTTCCCATTTGAGGTTGGGGTCAACCAAGAAGGTGGTTGCTCCTCCCAGCGATGTGCCGGTTCCGAAGGAATAGGGGATGTTCTGGTTGATGACGGCCTGGTACGCATAGGCCGGAATGCCCTGGTTACCTACTTCTCCCCAGCTTCCACGCAACTTGAGTTCGGATATGAATTGGGGAAGGGTGAGGAAGGCTTCGTTGTGCAGCTTCCACGCAACGGCAACGGACGGATAAACCTGGAACCTGTTATCCGGTGAGATGCGCGACGATCCGTCGCGGCGGATATTAGCGGTAATGAGATATCGATCGTGATATGTATAGTTTATTCGGCCTAGCAGCGAGAACAAGGCGGCCTTCTCTATGTATTCGGTCACCGTCTTCGCCCCGTCGCCGTTTGACAGGGTGGGCAGATAGGGCTCTCGCAAGAGGGATGTAGTGCCGCCCATGGTGTAGGTTTCGAATGCCTGGTACGTCTGACCGGCAAGTATCTTTATATCGTGTCGCCCGATGGTAGTTGAGAAGTTAATGGTGTTCTCAACGAGGGCATTGGTATATTGGCGCATGCCTGAAGACGATCGGGCGTTATCATTCGGAAAAAAATATCCCAGGTCGTACTCCGGTACAAACCGGTGGTCGCGCGCGACTGTATAGTCGTAACCAAGATTAAGACGGTAAGACAACGATGTCGCCGTTTTTTTCAACAGGGCGACCTCACTGTAAACATTTGCAAACATCCGGTTCACTTTGGCGGTGTTCTCCACGAGCGTGTTGATACCGGGAATGTTAAGGCTGATGGAGTTCTGTATTACCGCGTCTGTACCACCGAAGCCACCCTTGCGCGTGGGATCATACACGGGCATGGTGGGAACGGCAAGCACGAGGTCGTTCACGTAGGACGGGCGTCCCCCGGCCAGTTCGGGTAAGAGGTACAGTGGATCTTCATCCGAATGCATGAGATACAGGCTCTCCCCGAATTTGAAGATGCCTTTTTCCAGGTCGGAATTTATCCGTGCGGTGTACCTGTCGTAGTTCGGACCGTTACCCACCAGCGTACCACTGTTATTGAAATAGTTGAGTGAAACGTTGTACGATGCGGTGGCGGATCCTCCGGAGAAGTTGGCAGTATAGTCGTGAATGTAGCCCGTCTTGAACCCTTCCTCCTGCCAGTCCGTGTCTACATCACTGATAAAGTCGGGCGAGTCGGGGTCGTTTCCCGGAAGTGGTCCGAGTGCACCGCCTGGGTTGCTGGCCCGCATCTCATTATTAAGGAGCTGGTAGTTTGCGCGATCTGTGACGGGAATTTTTTTGGCAACATTCTGCACACCGGAGTATCCGCTAAAGTCAATGGTAAGTGGTCGTTCTTTTTCACCTCGTTTCGTGGTGATGATGATGACGCCATTTGCCGCGCGTGACCCGTAGATAGCGCCCGCCGAGGCATCCTTGAGGATCTGTACGGATTCGATGTCGTCAGGGTTGAAGTCGCGAATGCCGCCCAGCAGCGGAACGCCGTCTACAACGTACAAGGGCTCTGTGTTGGTGCCACTCGTGCCAAACGAGGCCACGCCCCGGATCTTAACGCTTGGCGTCGCGCCGGGTTGGCCGTCGCTATTAACCGCTACGCCGGCTACGCGACCCTGCAGCGCCTGGGTTATATCGCTCGTCGCCAGCTTGTTCATTTCCGCAGCGTCGACGAGGCTCACCGAGCCGGTAAGATCGGATTTGCGTTCGGTGCCGTACCCTACTACGACGATCTCCTCGAGCGACGTGACATCCGGCGCCATGACCACGTCGATCACGGTCTGCGCTCCAACCTGAATCTCGCGAGGTTGATAACCGATAAAAGTGAAGGTGAGTACCGCATCCTCGCCGGACACCTGGATTGTATACCTTCCTGCGCCGTCGGTTGTAGTTCCTGCGGTCGTTCCGCGTACGATAACGTTGACTCCCGGCAGCGGCGCGCGATTTTCGTCGAAAACCGTACCGCTGACAGAACCTTGAGCATTAGCCGTCAGGGCCAGCGTGAGTCCGAGGAGGATCACACCGAGCTGCCTGAAGACACCATGCGCTCGAATGCACCGAGCGCCAAACCACGTAAACTCTGTTACCATAGATGGGGGGATTATTGGTTTGAGTTAACATGGTGAATAGGCAGTTGATGACTCAATTTAGGGTTATTTCTTTAAAACTGTATAGTTTACACTTATTTTTTTCAAACGATTGCGTCCGCACGGCAAAAAGGTAGTTTTTTCGTCAATCCACCCAACGGCGCCAACGACATTTCGGAATTCCAACAACGTTCGTCGGGCTGCGGGGGCCCATTCCCTCATTCATTCAGTGACTCATTCACTCATTCACTCATTCACTCATTTTTTCATAACCCACTCCCGCTCCTCCTTCCCCAACCTCAGGTGTCGGCAGACGCGGGAGGCGGATGGCCACCAGGAAGACATAAAGATCATGAGAAAAACAAATAGCCCCACGTGAATGGGATCATTCGTGAAGTACAGTCCGGCCACTGCAGCGAAGCCTGCCAGTGCCGCAGCCCCAAAACGCGCGATGACTGCGCGGGCATATCCACTCAGGCGATCAGTAAGCTGTTCAAGTTGGCGGAGTTCTTTAAGACGTCGCATGAAAGCAGCAATGGACCACGTGACGAGTGCTACGAGTGTGAAGGCAAGCAGGTACGTTCGGATATCTGCTTGTGTTGGCGGTGGTATTGGGTTGTCTCCATAGCCTGACTCGAGGTAGACGTAGCCGAAGCACAGGACCGGCGCCAGGATGATGGCGGAGAGAATGTTGTGCAGCTTCCGGAAGTACTCTGCAGCGTCCGCAAACTTCATTTCAGCAGAATTTGTTACCTTTCTGATCGATCGAACGGACCAAACATACTGAGGCGGTACGAGATTTTTCCATATTTTTGAAGATTACCATACTATGTCCGAGGCCATGACGAACCTGTCCAGAAAGGAGCAGGTAATTCGAAAAGCAGCAGAGTTATTCAGGCAAAAGGGATACGCGGCGTCGTCGATGCGTGATTTGGCACAGATGCTGGGTATCGAGGCGGCGAGCCTGTATTCGCACATTAAGTCCAAAGAAGAAATCCTGCGCACCCTTTGCTTCGACATGGCTGCTGAATTCCGCGCATCGCTTGATGAAGTGGAGCAGCAGGATGTTACTGCGAGTGAGAAACTCCGCAGGGGAATCATTGGTCATATCCAGGTGATGGCACGCGACCTCACGGCATCTGCCGTTTTCATGAATGAGCACCGGCACCTGAGCCAACCGTACCTGCGCGACTTCCTCCTTCTGCGCATCAACTACATCAACCGGTTCAAGCGGATCATCGAAGCAGGAATGCAGTCGGGTGAATTCAAAGACACGATCGACAAGAAGCTCGCCGTCATGACTTTGTTCTCTTCACTCAACTGGATGCCGATGTGGTATGATCCCGTCGGAACCATTGAACCCATTGAGCTCGGTCGCCAGCTGGCCGACATGCTCGTAAACGGGCTAAAGAAAAACTAATAATAATAAGTATACGGCGTTCGATCAGTTGAGGTGCCGGAAGGGGCCAATGATCAATTGGATCTCGCGCCACACCGAGCGCAGGGCATCCGTCGGAGAATCGAAACAACTTTGGAGGTAAGCAAGGGTACTGCTATCGGCAGGCAACTCATTATGAAGCCACTTCCAGATATCTTCCGCCAGGATCAACAGCTCGTTGCTGTGAAAGTGCGGATAGTACCGGTGAAGGATATCCAGTGCCCACAAAAAATGCAAATACTTCATAACACACCCCCGGGGTTAATAATGAACGTCAGGCCGGGCAAGTTGGTTTTAAAATCCGCCGAAATCTGACCGTTCAAAAAATCATGACGAAATTTTTACCCAATTCGCCACAAAAATCCTGTAAAAATCGATCCGACCCCACATCCGTACCAAATGATGGCAAGGTTTCCCCAACCCGAGGGCCACAACATCCGTATTTGCATGAAATCTCGGACATGCATATTTGTCGATTCTCTCTGCTAGCCGTTGCCCTCTCCACCCTCCTCCTGGCCGCCTCATGCTCGGGCAGCCGGAACGAATCGATGCAGACGACATTTACGTCAGCCGACTCCCTCACCGACCGAGTCCTTGAGTTGCAGGACAGCGTGCTGTACGCCTGGAACGTCCTGGTGAAAGACGACACCCGCAAGTTCAGGACCATCCACGAACTACTCCACAGATTGATGACCCTGGGGTACCACGACCAGGAAGCGCTGATCGCACTAGAACGCCGCCTGAGCGGAGTCTCGAATTTTTCGATTACGCAGGAATCCCTCGACGACCCGACCGTGGTAGAAGAATACGATTTTGCCACAGCCACCCTTATCACAGAACTTACGAGCCTCGCAAAGGCGCACGAGTCGTTCGCGAACGATCCCTACCTCAGAGAAAAAGTGCAGGAAATCATTACGATCGACCAACAGGTTGAAGCCAACCGGCGCCGGTACGATGCAATCGTACATGAGTACAACCGCTTCCTTGAAAAACACCGCGATGATGTACGTGACCTTGAACTGGGCATCACGTTAACAAAAAAACCGCTCTTCGAAATCGCCTCCGGCGAGTAACCCTTTCCTTTTCTTCCCGTTCTTATCCGGGTGCGGAACGTATGCCCGACCCAATACCAGAAAATAGTCGGGAAGTGTTCCACAAGTTGTTCCAACATATACTCAAAAACCCCTAAAATGGATGAAAATGGGGCTTTTTTGAGTTTGGCATTATTCTTTCTGTATACTTGGTATGAGAACGCTCGGCATAACCATACAGAATAAGTCGCTTGCCCAGGAAGCGGTCAACTGCTGGTTGCGTTATACTTTGTCTCAACCAATCAGCATCGACCTCCCGATTCTGCTTTTCTTTGTCGCCCAGTATTTCGGAGTGTCCCAGATTGCAGCCCTCCTCGAAAAAGGCAAGGCGATTCTCTCCTCCGTTGCCGGAGCTTTGGCCGAGGGTCTGCCCGACCGTTCACTTCCCCTTCTCGAAGGCGCCTGAACGCCGAAATCTTTTCTGTTGCTTGACAGGTGCGTGCACGTCCGTTAACAAGCGCGTGTTTCCGCTTCACAAATAGCAAGTTTTTCGTATCTGCAAACCTGTTGCAGGGGTTCCCGCGCTATGTTTGCCGAAGAATGGAACACCGGCATCATTCGCACCATCATCACGACGCCGGCACGCGCAACCTGAGCACGGCGTTTTGGATTAACACGCTGTTCGCGGTAATCGAACTCGTGGGCGGATTTTACACCAACAGCGTGGCAATCCTGTCCGACGCGTTGCACGACTTCGGCGACAGCCTTTCGCTGGGCCTTGCCTATGTCTTCCAAAGGAAATCGCTGCGAGCGCGGGACGACTCTTATTCCTATGGGTACAAACGGTTTTCGCTCGTCGGCGCCGTAGTAAACGCCGTAATCCTGATCGTGGGATCTGTGTTTATTATCCAGGAATCTGTGGCTCGCCTGGCCAATCCGGTGCAACCTGACGCACGCGGCATGTTGGCGATCGCCGTGTTGGGACTG
Organism: Cyclobacteriaceae bacterium; assembly: GCA_032907565.1. Classification (GTDB taxonomy): domain Bacteria; phylum Bacteroidota; class Bacteroidia; order Cytophagales; family Cyclobacteriaceae; genus ZC4RG29. The sequence continues at coordinate 15,497 of JAJJPK010000057.1, forward strand.
GTGGCAAACGGAATCGCGCTGCTCCGTCTCAGGCGCGGCAAGTCGCTCAGCGAACGCGTCGTCGCCCTTCACTTTGTCGAGGATGTTTTGGGATGGATCGCCGTCCTCATAGGCAGCGTCGTCATGTTATTTGCCGATGTCCCCGTCCTGGACCCGATCCTGTCCATCGGCATTGCCGTGTTCATACTCTACAATGCTTACCGAAACCTGCGCCAAAGTTTTCGCATAATCCTCCAGGGAATTCCCGAAAATGTTGACGTCGAATCCGTTCGTCAAAAAATACTCGAAGTGCCCGGGGTAACCGGGATGCACGACCTGCACACGTGGAGCATGGACGGGCAATACAATATCATGACCGTGCACGTAACCGTCCGGGAAGAGGACTTCCCACGCTCGAACACCATCAAAAAAGAAATCCGGAAACGGCTCAGCAAGATGAACATCCAGCACCTGACCATCGAGACCGAGTTGGAGGGCGACCCCTGCGCGTTCCTGGATTGCTGAACGTTCCAACCTGCGGGCACCAGCTCGTGTCTAACAAGGGATAACTCCCCGTTTATGCGAAGCCGCAAGCTGATTATTCTGTTTCTTTCCGCGCTTACTGCTGGTTGCTCGGACTCTTCGGAACGACCACTCTGTGAGGGTTCTCAGCCCCTAAATCCGTTGAAGTCAAACCCCATTCTCCGAATCGAGTACGGCGTCTCGTTTGGATTTTGCGTCGGATATTGCATAACCTGGATCGAAGCATCGGAGGCTAGCGTCGTCTATACCAAGGCTGGATGGCATGACCTGGCACCCGTGTCTTGCTCCCCGGATTTCACCTGCCAGGTCTGGGCGGCAAAGTGGGCGGAACTTGTATCGGCCATCGATACGGAAGCATTCTTCGAATTGGACGAGGTAATCGGTTGCCCCGACTGCCTTGATGGCGGCGCCGAATGGTTGGAGATAACCACGCTCAAGGGCAAGCATAAGGTCACCTACGAATACACCGCTCCCCCTGATGCTATCAAACCCTTTCGCGACACCCTGTTTGATCTGAAAGAATCCTTTAATAAGTGCGAATGACCGTAATGTGTTTACGTGCTAAGTGTTTAGGTGTTTACGTTGCCTGGCTTCCGAGTACGTGCTACGCATTCCTTTGAATCGAAGGCCGGTGCCTGAGCTTGTCGAAGGCCATTATCCGTCACAACCTGTCAGTTTACGTTCACCGGCGACTTGCCCCGGTATGTTCCTTTTCGCTAGACTTGATCGTGCGAAAAAGGATGAGGTATGGAACGGAGCGTACGGAATTTACAGGATGTTGAATTTGACGAGTATACAAGAGCCCGAATATTCCGCGAGCTTAACGCGCGGTTCGGTTTCCCGATCAAAGAATGGCAGCGAAAGTTTTCGCAGGAGTTGGAAAAGGTGCCGCGCAATCAGACCCCCGATGAGTTTTTCCTTCGGTTTGGCAACACGTTTATAAATCCGATCCTCAACGACATTCTCTGCCGGAATCGCCTCCACCCCACCTTCAATAAGTTTGTTCAGTACGTGCTCACCAGAAGAAGTTCTGGATCGTAGGTGGTCGAGGTTCTATGCGTTGACCTTGTCCTTCTGTATTTTCTTTGTACCTCGCGCATTCTTTTCGAGGTATCGGATAATCTTCCCTGCGATGTCGATGTTGGTAGCCTCTTCAATGCCTTCCAATCCGGGTGATGAATTTACTTCTATGATCATTGGTCCGCGTTTGGATGGCAGCATATCCACGCCGGCGATGCCAAGTCCCATTTTGCGGGCGGCCATTACGGCAGCATGTTTTTCCTGGCGCGAAAGTTTCACCAGGGTCGCCTTGCCGCCGCGGTGAAGATTGCTCCGGAATTCTCCTTCGCGCGCCTGACGTTTCATTGCCCCAACCACTTCACCATTCACCACCAGTGCGCGGATGTCGGCGCCTCCGGCTTCCTTGATAAACTCTTGTATGATGATGCGTGTCTTGACGCCGTGGAAGGCTTCGATAACCGACTTGGCGGCGTTTTTGTTTTCTGCCAGTACAACGCCGAGGCCTTGGGTTCCTTCCAGCAGTTTGATCACGACGGGTGCACCACCTACGGCTTCGACAATACCCTCCGTATCTTTCGAATAATCCATGAAGATCGTCTTCGGGATGCCCAGGCCGGCACGGGACAAAACCTGAAGGCATCGCAGCTTGTCGCGCGAACGGATCAGGGCCTGCGATTCGATGGCGGTAAAGACCTTCATCATCTCAAACTGGCGTACTACCGCCGCGCCGTAGAAGGTTACCGAAGCGCCGATGCGGGGGATAACGGCATCAAAGTAATCCAGGCGCCGTCCCTGGTACAGAACTACCGGGTTTTTCTTTTCAATGAACAACACGCATTTCATGTGATCGATGATCTCCACTACGTGCCCGTTGGCCTCTCCCGCCTCCTTCAGACGGCGCGTTGAATACAACCCAGGGTTGCGGGAAAGTATGGCTATGTTCATATACCAAAAAGCTAATAGGATTAGGTCAGGAATTCAGGAGTTGCGATACACCCGTTCCTGTCTTCTTTTCTCGCGGTACGATTGGTTCTTTTTGCTCACATCGATAAGAAAACGGTGACGCAGTATCTTCCTGCCAATGAGTACGGGAAATTTGAGCGATCCCCTGTTACTCAACGAGAACGTCGTAAGAATGTCTTCGTCGAAGATCCGAATGGTAGTCTGAATGATGAATCGACGCTCGACCTCTCCAAACGAATTCCTGATATCGCGTTGATCAAACTTGTCGAAGACAAAAGGCATTCCCGTAAACTCGGGATGCTCTTCGTCGAGTAGTACAAACCGAAGCAGGCCGTTCTCCACGTAAGCCTGATGACAATGCAGAGAGGATGAATACGCGCCGGTATCAATCTTCGCATGAATGTTTGAAAGCCCCAGGTCTGGAAGGTCCACCCGATCGTATCTCCCCAGTGTGTGCATACGAAATAATTCCCGGTGGAAATATGGAAAAATTCGAAAAGAGGAAAAACAGGGCGGAAGATTTTTTATTGGGCCTAACCCTGAACTTTGAAGGCGACGTAAGTGTTTTCCCACTTCAAACTCACCTGGTCATCCTCCACATCAATGGTGAAGGTCTCCACGAAGGAATCCGTCTTACCCGCCTTCACATTGACCCGTAACACGTCGTTCTCAGGTTTATAACTGAATGCCCCCCATTGCCGGGCGTATTTCTGAAAGATAATCGTCCATTCCGTGGGACGCGGAATAGTGAACAATTCATACTTGCCTGCCGGGAGGACATGGCCTTCTATTTTTACATCGCGATCGATCGTAAACGTCGTGGCGGCATTCGCGCCGGTTCTCCAGACTTCACCATAGGGTTCATTGCCCCCGAGCATTTTCCTCCCCCGCGCAGATGGTCTGCAGTACACAATTTCGATATTGGCGTTGCCGATCTTTCCGGTAACGGTCGCTTCCGGGCTCAACGGCTTTTTATTTCCCTGATTTTGTGCGAGAAGTTCCGACCCGAGGCTACAACACAACAGGACGGCGAAAATGGTGCGGAATTTCATAACTGAGAACTCTTTCCCCAACTAGTATACGGATTACATGAGTGCTCCGCAACCCGGCGGATACACAAAAATGCCCTGATCTTCACCAGGGCATTTTCGGAATAGTAGTTAACTTACCTGTAAACTATGTTCTAAATTAACGCAAACTTGTCGAATTAGTTTCCCGAAAAATCCACAATTCCGCAAGCGGCGAAACGGAGCGTGCGGGTCGCCGTTAACGGCCAAATGGATTCATCGACGACAGGGCTCTGCGGGGTCCTCCCATCTTGTTCATAGTCTTCATCATTTTCCGCATCTCGTTGAATTGTTTGAGCAGCTGGTTAACCTCGGTTACACTTGTGCCGCTCCCCCGGGCAATCCGGTTCTTCCGGCTACCGTTAATAATGTCGGGATTCTCGCGTTCCTTCGGCGTCATGGAACGTATGATGGCCTCGATGGGCTTGAAGGAATCGTCGTCGATGTTGACGTCTTTCACCGCTTTTCCCAAGCCAGGAATCATCCCCAGCAGGTCCTTCATGTTGCCCATTTTTTTCACCTGCTCGATCTGGGAAAGAAAATCGTTGAAGTCAAATTGATTTTTGCGAATCCTCCGGTTCAGGCGTTTCGCTTCTTCCTGGTCGAACGCATCCTGTGCTTTTTCAACGAGTGTCACCACGTCGCCCATGCCCAGGATACGGCTCGCCATACGATCGGGATGGAACCGGTCGATGGCATCCATCTTTTCACCGGTGCTTACGAACTTGATCGGCTTGTCTACCACGCGCCGGATGGATAACGCGGCACCGCCTCGTGTGTCGCCGTCGAGCTTGGTGAGCACCACGCCGTCAAAGTCGAGGCGTTCATTGAACGTCTTGGCCGTGTTCACGGCGTCCTGGCCGGTCATGGAGTCGACGACAAACAGCGTTTCCGACGGCTTCAGGGCTTGCTTCAGACGGGATATCTCATTCATCATCTCCTCGTCCACTGCGAGACGCCCGGCCGTGTCTACGAGAACGATCCGATGGTTGTGGTTGCGTGCATAGTCCAGGGCAGCATTCGCGATCTTAACCGGGTCGCGGTTGTCGGGTTCCGCATAAACTTCTACACCCACCTGCTCACCTAGCACTTTCAGCTGGTCAATAGCGGCAGGTCTGTAGATGTCGCACGCTACAAGGAGCACCGATCGTCCCTGCTTCTTCAGATAGGCTGCCAACTTGCCTGAAAATGTGGTCTTTCCAGAACCCTGGAGCCCGGCGATAAGGATTACAGCCGGATTGCCTTCGATACGAATATCCTCAGCTTGCCCACCCATCAGGCGGGTGAGTTCATCGTTCGTGATCTTCACGAGCAGCTGGCCCGGAGACACCGACGTCAGCACGTCCTGCCCTATAGCCTTGTTCCGAATCTCGTCGGTAACCTCCTTGGCTACCTTGTAGTTGACGTCCGCATCGATCAGCGCCTTGCGTATTTCCTTGGCCGTTGTGGCCACGTTTATTTCCGTGATCTTGCCCTGGCCCTTAAGGGTCTGAAAGGCCTTCTCTAGTTTATAACTTAGATTGTCGAACATGCATCATCCATTTTAGACGGGGAGCTGCAAATTTAACCCTTTATTCAAGAAGCCTGAAAGCAACCAGGGGAAAGGCCTCCCCTGCACTGAACAGTGTCGATTCAGGTGGGAGTTCCAGGAACCCATCGACCTGACCCAGATTCGCAAAATCGCCGGAACCTCCACCCGGAACAGGATGCGCCATAAGCTTTCCTCCCTCGATGCGCAGGCGCACCTGGAGGAAGTACGTCATCACGGGGAGAAAGGTGAAATCCTCGGACAGGATGGCCGTCAGGGACCTGACCGGCACACCCAGGCTGGCCCGAAGCCAGGGGCGAACGTACCGGTAGAAGCACATGTAGGTGGAAACAGGGTTACCGGGCAAGGCGAAAACGGCCTTTCCCCCGGAGGTGCTTCCGAACCAGAAGGGCTTGCCAGGCCGTTGGGCGACGCCATGAAAATGCCGCTTCACGCCAAGGTTTTCCAGGATTGACGGGACGAAATCGAATTTGCCCTTCGACACACCCCCGGTAATAATGACGAGCTCGTTACCAGCCATGATCTCCGCCAGCCCGGCGCGTAGTGCATCTTCCTGATCCGGCAGATGCTGAGCTTCCGCTGCGATCCCCAATTGCTGCAAGGCAGCCACCAATGCATAGCTGTTCGATCTGCGTATCTGATGACTTTCCGGTTTTGCTGTGATCTCCACCAGTTCGTCGCCAGTGGAGACGACCGCAGTACGTGGCAGCCGCCGGATCTTCACCTGGCTCTTGCCGACGGACGCCAGCAAAGCGATTTCTGACGGGCCGAGAAATGTGCCCGGCAGGAGCAGCACGTCGCCCTCACGCACATCAGCGCCTTTCCGGTGAATATTCTGGGCAGGAATATAATCGTCAGCATTCACGCTTGCTGTGCCGTCGGCAATCGTGACGTCTTCATATCGTACGACAATGCCTGCACCTTCCGGCACCACGGCGCCCGTCATAACCTCCAGACAATGTGCGGGGTTGGACAGCCGCTTTTGAGGCACGCCCGCAGGCTGTGTTCCCTCAATGGTGAACGAACGGCGTCCCGACGCATAGGCTTCTGCCGAAACGGCAATGCCATCCATAGACGCCCGGTCGAACGGCGGGAAGTCCCGGTCAGCAGTAATTGTCCCGGCGAGGACAGCGCCAACGGCCTGGCCAAGCGGCACACTTGTTACCTCAGGCTTGTACAGATTCGATTGGATAATCCGGGTAGCTTCTTCAACACTGATCATGAACACGAGCGAGTTAGTGATATTGGACGAAATTCGTGAAGTTTCCGGACGAATATAGAGCAGTGATTCCCATGAAACAGGAAAAATTGACGCATATCGACAGCAGCGGCAACCCTCAGATGGTTGACGTCTCCGAAAAGACGCCCACACGGCGGGTAGCAAGGGCACGAGCCCGCGTGCAGGTCGGCCCGGCGATCCTGGAAAAGATCCGCGACAATGAACTCATGACAAAAAAAGGTCCTGTCTTCCAAACAGCCATCATCGCCGGCATCGCTGGCGCCAAGAAGACGTCGGAGCTGATTCCGCTCTGCCATCCGCTGGGTCTCGAAGACTGCCACGTTGCCATTACCGTCGATCGTGACACAATCGTCGTTGAAGCCACCGCCACGGTCACCGCCAAGACCGGCGTGGAGATGGAAGCGCTGACGGCCGCGTCGACGGCAGCGCTCACGATCTACGACATGTGCAAGGCCTTATCACACGACATCGTCATATCCGACATCATGCTCATGGAAAAAACCGGGGGCAAAAGCGACTACCGACGGGAACAAAATGAATGATCTTAACGGACTTATTCTGGCCGGCGGCAAGAGTTCGCGTATGGGTCGCGACAAAAGCCTCCTCGT
>JAJJPK010000058.1:0-5228 GCA_032907565.1 Cyclobacteriaceae bacterium
AACGCGTCAAGTTAGCTTTTCCTTTTAAAATTGGCTTTTCAAACATATAAGGGGTAAGGGGCGGACTTGCGTCGTCATTGTGTCCCCACCGTCACAATCACCCTCTGATACCGTGTCAGCTGCGGCGTTCCGTTATCGGTTGCCTCGAGTATCACGTGTATCGTTTGGCCGGGTTTGGCGTCAGCAGGGACAACCAGGCGGGGTTGAAGAGAGGCAGCATTCTCGATTTTAACTTCGCCCGGATAGGTGCCGGTTTTGAACTGCCACCAGCGGAATGATACGTCGTCACCATCAGGATCGGTGACGACGCCTTTTATCATAACGCGCTCGCCGGCGCGGGCCGTAACATTCAAGGGTCCATCAATTTTCACAACAGGCTCATGGTTCGCATCTTCATAGTGCGGCGTCACAGACCATTTCAGTCGCGCTGCAAAGTCGCGCTGAGCTGCGGGCCAGAAATTCGGAAACGCAGGCATCCCTTCAAATTGTGATGGGTCGGGAAAGCTCATGCCAACGCCTGGCTCTATCTGCATGCCGCCCCATCCCCCGTACGAACCATCCTCATGCGCTCGAAGTCCGTTGTCGAGCATATTCATGAAGGTGGGATTGTCACCTTCTCCCAGCCACGAACCTTTCTCCTGCACGGGCATCCACACCACGTAGCCCATCTCCTTGAGTTGTGCGTCGGTGTAGCCCGACATTCCGAAATAGTCGAAGATGTCGCCTTCTACCATCTGCTTGCCATCGCCCCACACGCGATAGTAAGCACCGAAAGGCCCACGGCTCGTGACGTTCTCTTCCATCCATGAGGGCGTCATATAGAACGCGTCTTCCGGCGAAGCCCTCAGTTGGGCACCATAGCTGTAGTTGGGTCCGCGCCCCATTTGCCGGTAGTCGATTTCAGGCCAGTTGGGTTTGATGTAGTTGGCATACGTGTCATCTTGATCACCCGATGGAAGGATAACGACTTTGTTCAAAACCTTTTTCCGTATCTCCTGCCACTTCGGTGTGCCTTCATATTGATCCTGGATTGATTTCAGCGCCCGCGCGATCGTGCTTTGCCCACCCCACGCGGTGATGTACAGGCGTTCGGGATTGTCGTCGAGCATCAGCGATTTGATCAGGTCCGATCCGGGCGTGTCTTTTGAATAGTCGCCGTCAAACTCGATGTTCCCAAACCGTATCTTCGACTTTAACAAGGCAGGGTCGGGATAGTCGGGGTTATGCACCTTCAGGTTCGGATAAACCTGCTCGTAGATCTCGACGATATCGTGGATGAAGCGCTCGTCTTTGGCCCAGCGATACGACTCACATGGGCAAAGGTTCAACCCGAAACGCGTATACTCACGTCCGGGAACCGACAACTTTTTTCCCGTGCCGTCGCCGGTCCAGTGAAACTGGCTGCTAGCGTATATCAAACCCTCTACGTTGTAGTCGGTGCTGTAAAGCAAAAAGCGGATGAGCGAATTTGAATCGTCCAACTCCGGATCTGCAGTGATGATAATTCGAGGTTTATTCTGCCCATGGGATTCGGATAGGGCTGCGAAAAAGAGGATTCCGAAAAGGATAAGAGTCAGTGCTTGAGGTATACATGCCAGGCAATACACTTGCTTTCTCATAGGAGCGGTTTTCACGGGGAATAAGATACAAAACTCCGGGATTCGGGAACCTGCCAACACAAACACGTACGCGACTAAACACTTAAACACGTGTCAGGCACAACAATTAAGGCATCTTTTTTGTTTTATTTATGGAGTGTTCCTAATCAAAAGGAGGTGTGCCATGAAAAGGGTACTAATATGGCTGTTTCCGATGTTTTCGGTGATGCTGTTTGCGTCGGCCTGTGGGTCCGGCAAGACTACAGCGCCCGTGCGGTATGGACAGAATATGATCCTGGACCGCGGCGAAGAAGATGAATATGAAGTGGTCATTTTCGACACTGGCTTTGATCGATGGTTTGCCACCCACGGACGGCCCGTGGGCTTTCATTCGCCACAGTACTATGAAATGATGAATCGCCGGTATGTGACGGCATGGAACGAGAAGGTGTCCACACACGGTTTTAGAATGAACTCCCCCTTCCAGCAACACATCAACTACGATCCGAACATCGATTACGGGCTGGAAGTGAACTATAAACTGTACTACTACTTCAAGTACATTGAGGACGTATACGGACGCTTCTTGTAAAGCATCATTGAAGGGTTTACAAAAAAGGGCGACTAAGGTCGCCCTTTTCATTCTTATGCAGTTCTCTCTTAATGCGCGGTGTTCACCGTCATCGGCGTCAGCCGATCAACATCATGTAGGTGAAGACACCAAGTGCAAAGAGTAGTGCGAATAGCATAAACAGCATGGAATAATTGATCCGCCTTTTCATCACTGATCTTGTTTAGGATGATTGAAATGGGTTAAGTACCGGCACCAATAGCGGCCGGTTTAAGACAAGAAAAGAGTAGGCTTACGCCTTAGGCGGCGGAGATGGCAATTCTGATGGTACGGATTTGAACTGATTCGTAACGTTTGAAAAATTGCCTGTGATAATCTTATAGGGACTGACAAACTCGAGCTCCATCACCGGAGCCTCATACAAGTTGGTTTCCGTTCCAAAAAGCCTGCGCTCCCAGTCGTCGCTGCCGTGCTCATCTGCGGCTTTGACAAGAAGTTGGATCGATGAATCACCTCGGGGTGTAGCAGGCACAACCCGAGTATCAATGCTGTCATGCAGCATCAGGAAGGCCATAAGGAATACAACAATCCTCATGAAAAACACTGACCTGAAGCAATTCATCACGACAAAGTTACGATAAAATGTCCCATTATCTTGGGCTTTTGGATTGCGCGTTATTTCGGTAATATGCCAAATAGCATTACGCATTAAACCACTAAGTAAATGGGAAGACTGCTTGCCCTCGGCGCAGTGATACTGGCAACATTGATCGCTGGTTACTACATCCGAAAAACCTGGATCGTTAACGCAATAGGTGGCAGAAAAGCGCGCCAGGCCGCCCGCGACCTGCAATTGATGCGGGAAAGGGTCGGCATCACAGTTCCAGCCCGACCGGCACCAAGCCAGAATACAAACAGTCCGAACCCTGCAAACTTCGATGAATCAAAAGTTGGCCATTATGAATTGCCCGACCCTCTCCTACTGAAGGATGGCACGCCAGTCGTTTCCACAGAAGTATGGTGGGGGAAGCGCCGACAAGAAATTATAGACGACTTTGAGCGCGAAGTCTTCGGTCGCGTACCCAATTCCGCTCCTCCCGTGACATGGCGGATCGTTTCAGAAGAAAATATCATGATGGGCACACACCGGGTACACCAGAAAATGCTGATTGGGAAGGTTGACAATTCAGCATTCCCGTCAGTGACCGTCGAAATGCGCCTGTTGGTCGCGACGCCGGCGGATGTCGAAGCCGCTGTACCGGTAGTACTGAAACTCGGCTCTATGCAACACCAGAAGGACGAGTGGAAAGTACTACTCCTTGCCAGACGGTGGGGTTATGCGATCCTGGAACCAGGCACCGTCCAGCCGGATCACGGCGCCGACCTCGGACAGGGAATTATCGGTCTGGCAGGGCGTGGGCAGCCGCGCAATTCTGACGACTGGGGTGTACTGCGCGCATGGGCCTGGGGCGCTAGCCGTGCATTCGATTACCTTGAAACCGACCCCCATGTAGATCGACGGCGTATTGGCATCGAAGGCCTTTCACGTTATGGCAAAGCTGCCCTTGTGGCCATGGCGATGGACGAGCGATTCTCACTGGCACTTATCGCGTCCTCGGGTGTAGGTGGCGCGAAGATCATGAGGCGCCGATTTGCCGAGCAGGTTGAGAATGTTGTCGTTCGCGACAACTACTTCTGGTTCTGCGGCAACTTTCTGAAATATGCCTCTTCTCATACGCCCGACGATCTCCCTGTTGACGCGCATGAACTGGTCGCCCTGTGCGCCCCGCGTCCCGTATTCATCAGCGCCGGCTCGTTGGACAATGGAGACCGATGGGCAGATCCCAAGGGCATGTTCCTTTCCGCCGTGCACGCTGAACCGGTGTATAGCCTTCTGGGTAAGAAGGGTCTTGGCACAACAACATTTCCTCCCGAGGGGACTCCCCTTGTCGACGGCGAATTAGCGTTCCGCCAACACAGCGACGGACACACAGTTGCCCCTAATTGGCCGGTCTGGGCCGAGTGGGCAAGCAGGTACTGGACTACCCATGCGGCGGAGACGAAATAATATTTGGAGGTATGAATTTCGGATCCGATGAATATTCTCCGGAGCCAAATTTTATTCTGTATCTATCAATAACTATCTTATAATCAGTTATAAATAGATTATGATTAAACCAAAGAATTAATCTCATTTCCCACAGCCTTGGGCCTTCTTTTCGGAATCAGTAATTGATTTCAACAACTTTTTTATCCTTCAGTTTCTGCATCCGTGGTGGCACCGTATGCAGAATACCCTCCTTCAGGGCTTGAATCAGCTTGTGCTTGATATAGTCGCGGTGCGTGACGATGCTCACTTCCCGTGCCGGCGTAGGGCTGCGCAGCCGCTTGATAAGCCGTCGGTGGGATTTTCCAAACTCCATTACTGCCAACTCGGGCAAAATGGTAATGCCGTCGCTCTTATCGACCATGCGTTTAAGGGTTTCGATGTTTCCCGTCTCGTAACGGAATGCGACGTCGGTACTTTTCTGCAACTCACACAGGTTCAGAACCTGCGATCGGAAGCAGTGCCCCTCTTCCAGTAACCACAGCTGGCGGGGATCAATCTCGTCGGCCAGAACGTATTTCTTATCCACGAGTGAGTTCTTTCGTGATACATATACGAACAGCTCCTCGTAAAACAATACATCTTCCCGAATAGAAGAATCGTTCAAGGGCGTTACCACCACACCGCAGTCGAGCCGATTACTCTTCAGTTCGCGAACCACCTCTTCTGTGATCGCCTCCCGAACCACGAGGTTTAGCTGCGGATACTTCTCACGCATGTACCGGTACAATGGCGGCAAGAGATACGGGGCAAGCGTGGGAATTATTCCTATATGTAACTCTCCGCTCAGTATCCCCTTGTGGTCGCTGATCAACTGCGGGATCATCCTGGCCTCATGAAGGACACGCCTTGCCTGGGCGATAATGCCGGCCCCAACATCGGTAGGAATTACAGGCTGCTTCGTCCGGTCGAAGATCTTCACTCCCAGTTCCTCTTCCAATTTCTGAATCTG
>JAJJPK010000059.1:0-22408 GCA_032907565.1 Cyclobacteriaceae bacterium
GACGGCATCAACCCCGAAGGTTTGAAGAGCAACTTTGCTGGTGAGTTCGCAGAATACGGCGGACTTCCATTCACACGGCAGATTGGTTTCTCGCTTAACGCCGGATTTTAATCGACTAAAAAGCAATGAACATGAAAATCGCTTATAAAAAACTTCTGATGAGCCTTGCATTGGTGGCGCTTGTCGCATCGGGCTGCGACGACGAGTTGATCGAGGCAAACAGGAATCCCGACGTTCTCACCAACATTGCTCCTGAGAACCAGTTCCTCAGCGCCACGCTGTCCATCCATAGCCAGGACTTCGAGGCTTACTATGACTTCTACAGGCGCATCATGCCCTGGATGCAATATGTGACACCGCTGAATGGCAACGGCATCAACTTCACAAACAACGTCGACAACTTTTCGCAACGCTACGGCCGTCTCTATACCGGCATCGGCGACGCGCTGACGGACGTTGAACAACTGATTGCCAAACTTCCAGAAGAGGAACAGCCGCGGTATACTCACATGATTGCCATGGCGCGCATCCTGAAGGCCTTCTACACCTTCTACGTGAGCGACATCTACGGAAGCATCCCGTACACGGAGGCCTGGCAGGCACGGTACGGCGGCACATTAACGCCGAAGTACGAAGACCAGCCCACGTTGTTTGCTAAACTTGACAGCGACATCAAGGCTGCTATGAACACGCTCAAGACGACGCCTACTGTTTCCCAGGTATCACTGGGTAACTACGATCAGTACTTCCGTGGCGATGCAACGGCCTGGGTCCGCGCAGCGAATGCCCTTCGCCTGAAGATCGCAAGCCGTCTCATTAAGCGTGATCCTTCCGCCGCACAAGCCATAGCACAAGAAGTACTGGGCGACGCACCGGAATACCTCATGAGCAGCAATGAAGAAGGTTGGGTTCTGAAAAGCACGGCATCATTCGTCAGTGGAGGCAACTGGAACCCTGACGGCCTGTTTGCTCCGAAGCCGCTCGTCGACTTCATGTGGGATAACAACGACCCACGCCTGGATGCATTCGTTGCGCCCAACGGTTACTCACAGGCTACGATTGACGTCCTGATCGCAGAAGGCGAGCTGGAGCCGGGCACTACAGAGGCACCGCGCCGCTACTTTGGTAGCTTCACGAGCCCCGACGCTTCCGCCTCGGCGGCAAACCAAAAGTACTATACGCCAAGAACCGCCACGATCAACGGGGCAGACACTCGTGTTGATACGTTGTCGCTCATTCAGCGCAGGCTGTTTCAACCCTCCTTTGACGAAGGAGACGGCGCAGGTACCGGACTGGTTACTATCCCCGTTATTACGTACGCAGACTTTTGCTTCATGAGAGCGGAATTCGCTGCACGGGATTTAACTACAGAAGACGCCGAAACATTTTACAATGCCGGCGTGACGGCCTCCATCGAGTGGTACGATCAACTCGCCGTCGAAGGGCAACTCACGAATTACACCCCATTGACGGATAGCGAAATCAGCGACTACCTGGCACAACCCGGGATCGCATTCGACGAAACAATAGCTCTCGAGCAGATTGCCTGCCAGGCTTACATCCACTTCTTCCGCCAACCGGCAGAAGGATGGGCTTCATGGAAACGCACCGGATTCCCGAACACGACATCCGTGCTTGCTTTGGCAGACATGAAATCGAACGGCGCGTCGCTGCAGGTGCCGCGTAGAGCACCGCTCCCGCTGCTCAATGAGACGTTCGCCAACTATGAAAACCAAAAGGCCGCCTACGACGCCATGGCGCAGGATCCCGGATTCGGCGCCGGCCCTACGGACGCTTTTGGCCGGGTATGGTGGGATGTTGCTCAATAGTAGTGCGCCGCGTTTGGCCTTAGTCTAAAAAAGACGGAATGGGCAATCTGAAAAGGTTGCCCATTCTTGTTTTGAACTATCCGTATTTGTTGCGATAATTTGACGTATGGAAAAGTGGATACTGATATCGGCCCTTCTTCTCGCGATTACAAGCGGGTATGGTCAGAACACTACCTTTTACAAGGACATCCAGCCCCTGATGCATGAGCGGTGCGCAACGTGTCACCGGCCCGGCGGAGGCGCTCCGTTTAATCTCATTACCTACGAGGATGTCTCGCGCAAACTCGACTTTATCCGCAAGGTGGTTACGTCCGGCTACATGCCACCCTGGCGGGCCAATGATCACTACACTCAATTTTCCAACAGCAGGAAACTGACGGAAAGTGAACTGAATGCGATCGTACAATGGATCGACGCGGGCGCGCCTAAAGGAAAGGTAAACCTGGATGCTGAACGCCGCCTGCAAAAACTCATTGACCTGGGCACGACTTACGGACGAAGTCCCGATCTGACCTTAAAGATGAAGTATGCCTATACGCTGAAGGGCGATGGCATCGAACGTTTCATGGTCTTCAAGATTCCTTTTGAACTGGACCAGGAATACAACATCGAAGCGGTAGAGTTCACCACGAACAACAAACGCATTGTCCACCACGCCAACTTCGCCATTCACCCGGTGGAAGATTCCAACATCGACATCTACGGAACAGTCGATTCGATCAACCTGAATACAGCACGGTATATGTACGATCAGTGGTTGCCGTACAAGAAAGAAATGACCTATTACGGCGGCTGGATCCCGGGAGCATCGTACGAGTCGTATCCCCGCGATATGGGCTGGGTTATGCCCCGCCGTGGTGTGATGTTGCTAACCATTCATTACTCTCCGTCCGGCAAGGAGGAAGAAAGCATCAATGGCGTCAACTTCTTTTTCACAAAGAATCCAATAACGCGTACTGTTAAAGTTATCAGTCTTGGGTCAGGTGGGATCGGCGAACGCGACATCTTCCCTCCACTCTTGTTGCTTCCCGGTGAGGTGCGGACATACCGGCTGCGCGTCGCGAACACCCGCGAAGACCTGTCGGTGCTTTACGTGTGGCCGCACATGCATTACCTCGGCAAAGAGTTCAAGGCTTACGCCACGCGAAACAACACCGACACGATACCGCTCGTGCACATTCCCCAATGGGATTTCCGATGGCAGGAAATATACCGCTACAAAAAACCTGTCATCCTCAGGCAGGGCGATGTGGTGCAGATGTACGGCACGTACGACAACACGGCTGACAACCCCATGAACCCGAATAATCCACCGATCCTTGTGGAATCCTCCGGCGATATGCGCAGCGACCAGGAAATGTTTACCATGTTGCTGATCTATGTGTCGTACAAACCGGGAGATGAAGAGTTAGATTTGTGATTAGTGATCACTGATCTATGATTTGGGATTTGTATCCCAAGGGAAACAGTTTCAGGGTGGAATCCAAGGTCAGCCGGTGAACCGAAAATGGGGTTCAGGGGGCTAAATCTCAAATCGCTAATCACGTCGACTTCAGTTGTTCGTTAGTCGGATTTTCGACAACACCTTTTCACCGACCTTCTTTCCCTGGATCTGTCCGTATTCGATAGCGGGCAAATAATGAATACCACCGTACAGCCGGCTAATAGCCGCTTCGTTACAGGCTTCCATGAAGGATCTGAATTGCCGCGGCGGGTAGCCGTAGGGCACTTCCGATGTGTCGAGGAAAGCAAAATTGTCTCCGAAGAAATCCGTTAACACTACCGCCGCCGCAGTAGAGATGACACTATGACCACTGGTATGCTCGGGGAATGGCGGCGTTTGCAACACGGGCTTCCAGGTTTCATCGATGTAGGCGTTGATGTAGGTTTCAGGACGTATCAAGTTGCTCCTGTATTTTTCTTCCCAACAGCTGATAAATCCGTCGAACAACGCAATAGCGGTAAGCGTATAGGCTGCCGAAGACTGAACCATGTCCGCTTGGCATTGCATGGAAGCTATACCGGCTATCGAGAGCCAGTGTCCACCAGGCGAGAGTTTCTTCGTGGCGTAGTTGGCGTGGCCGTGTACATTCACTACGAACGGATTGCAATCCCAGAAATTGGCAATCGCCTCCTGCTCGGGTGTAAGCTCCCTCACTGTACGATAGACCTTATGCGCCATATCGTAAAACGGCGTATCCTTTTCTTTGCTGAACGGCGTTGGTGCCGGTGGCTTGAACTGTGCCGCGCTGTCAAGGGCTAGCGGCCGGATCAACTTCCAATGCGGCTCTACGGCAGCCATATACGCGGGCGGTGTGGGAATCCACTTCCCCTCCTCTCTCAACAGGTTGTAGCGGGTGAACTTGCGCGTTTCAGAATAGCCATCCGACGCTGCCCACTCCAGGATCACGTCGGCGACACGTCGGCCATACTGCAGCGATTCATCAAACAACTTTCGCGGCACCTTCCTGCGGAACGATGTAACAATGGCCTGAATAGAATCTTCCAGGACCGGCTCTGAGAAGATCAACTTTTGTCCCGTGATCAGGAACGCGTATACGCCCGCCAGGCTGTGCGACACCGGCTTCTCTGGACGTGGGATCTTTGGAAAACCCTCGATCTGTCCTTCCAGGCTCCTGTACCGATCGTCTGCCTGGTTCAGTACTTCGTAGGCGGCAATATGGGCGTAAACGTAGATGCGCGACGCGACCGGAGGCGAAAATATATCGTGGATGATGACACTCGTGAGTGCTTCGTGCGCCCGGTGCAACGGCGCGCTATCCAGCACTGCTGATCGCACGTGACCCATGACCGGCGCGTGTTGCACCACGAGCAACGCGAACATCACCAAACCTACAAACCAATTGAAAACTCTTTGCACGTTATTTTGCGATTCGTATCACCTGCGGAACATCATCGTTCTTTGCCACGATCAACCTCGGTCCTTTTGGAGTATTTACAATTACGGCGGCGCGTACATCACCATCTGCAAACAGTCCCGATTCGTCGGGCGTCACTGCATCGAACGTTCCATCGCCCTTGCCCTTCAGCAGCAGGCCAAAGCTGGCATCGCTTTCTCCTGCCTGGGTTCGGTATCCGAAAAAATTACCCAGCAGGAGCAGGTCCTGATTGCCGTCGTTGTCAAAATCGTCAGCCAATATGCTTTGCGTCGTGGAGAACTGCGCCTCCACGGGCAAGGGACGTTTCGAGAATTTCAGCTCTTCTTGCTGCACAAGGACAATGCTCTCAACTTCCGTGCACCAGAACACTTGCGCTTTCGCGCGTTGCTCGGTATTAAAAATGTCGTCGAGGGTGGCACCTGCATAATCAGCATATTTGACGTACTTCTTCTTCAGCACAGGAATTTGATCCAATAGCTCGTCGCGGCTGGCGAGAGGATAGCTCGTCCCCTGGATGTAATAGCACACAATGGGATCAAGGCTTCCGTTCTCATCGAAGTCGGCAACATGAATCGTCATGGGCTCCTTCTCCGATGGCTTATGCTGATGGTTCCGTCCGCAGTTGCCGAGGACGAAATCGAGGTCACCGTCACGATCAACATCGGTGATCATCAGCGCACTCCACTGACCATACAGGCCGTCCGTTCCTGCCTCCCGCGAGACGTCGGTTAACACGCCGCTATCGTTTCGGAAAATCCTCACGGGCATCCAGTCGCCCGCAATAACCAGTTCGGGTAATCCGTCGCCCGTGAGATCTGTCCAGCTTGCCACGGTAACCATTCCGGGGAACATCAGGTCGGGATTCACGCTTTCGGTCACGTCTGTGAATTTCACATCACCATTGCCACTGTCGTTTCTCAGCACATAGCTGCGTGAAGGCAAAGGGAAGTATCCGGACTTGCCGCGTCCGCCCACAAAGAGGTCCATATCCCCATCATTATCAAAGTCGCCAACAGCAATTGCGTGCTTGTTGCTCCTCATGGCCGGCAATGCGTTTAATGCCTTCGCGAACACGCCGTTGCCGTCGTTGAGGTATAGCCTGTCCTGGAACTCCGGTGATTCATCGAGGTATTCATTTCCTCCACTCACAACGTAAAGATCAAGGTCGTTGTCGTTGTCAGCATCGAAAAACAGTGCGTTCACATCCTCACTTGCGACGTCAGCAGCCCAGGGTCGCGACCGGGAAAGGGCAAACGTGCCATCCGCGGTTTGAAGCATGAGTCCTCCCGACTGCCCAATAGCCCCGCCGAGAAACAGATCGTCGAGACCATCGCCATTGACATCACCTTTGGCAAGTGCAGGGCCCATGCGGCTGAGCTGATACGGTATCAGTACCTCCACTTTGAAATCGACGAAGTCGTTCTCGCGATGCCTGAAGTCGATTTGCTCCTCCGCCGGAGCGTTGGAAAACAGCCTGTCGCGCGTTATCTCACGCTTTCTTATCCACCGGTCTGTAGCATTCGTATCGTCGAGGTGCAACACCTGGTTGGGCTGAACATCTCGAACGACGGTCTTGCTTCCCGACGGCCATTCCACTACCAGTGAGTCGATGCTACCCTGCGGCACGCTAAAGTATATTCCCGACGTGACCGTGGATTGATAGCCGCGCACGGGGAAGAGCTCCTGGTACTGCACCGAACCGCTTGCGTACAGCCACAGCTTGGCGCCGTAAGCAAACCGGTTGGCGGTTGAGCTTTTGAGGCGAACTGTCAACCAGGTCCGGTTTGTCTGGGGAAGGTTGTTTCGCCATAGCTCGACCGGTTGATTATTGTTGCCGATGATCAGGTCCAGGTCGCCGTCGTTGTCAAAGTCCGCATAAGCTGCCGCATTGGATACGGATTTCGTCGTGAGGCCCCATGCCTCGGTAACATCGCGAAACTCCAATTGGCCCGTATTTTCGAATACATAGTTTCGAAGTACATTCGACGGCATTTTCCGGACGAGCTCATAGGTCTTGAAATTGACGTTGCCCTTCGCCGCTTCCCTTAGCTGGGCATCCGCCATCGTGTACTTCAGGAAATCCATGTTGGTAAAATCCCGGAGGTAGCCATTGGTGACTACGATATCCTTCCAGCCATCGCCGTTCAGGTCGGCAAGCAGGCCAGCCCAACTCCAGTCGGTGTTGGAGATGCCTGCCAGCTGTCCAATCTCACTAAACCTCACGTTGCCCTGATCGTCTGTACCCCGGTTCAGGTGCAACATGTTGCGCATGTGCTGGCGATAGTAGCCGCTGTCGAGCAAGAGGTGGTACTGGTCGTATTCGTCCGGACCTTTCAGCAGTTTTTGTCGGTCGTTATCTTCCGGAAGCATGTCCAACGTCAGCACGTCCGGAAGCCCATCGTTGTTAAAGTCGGCAATGTCGGCGCCCATAGAGAATTTGGAGATGTGGGCAAACGACTTTTGTATCGACTGCGTGAACGTCCCGTCGCCGTTGTTGACGTAATAACAATCGTGTTCCGTATAGTCGCTCGTAGTGTAAATATCCGGCCAGCCATCGAGGTTGATGTCGGCTACGTTGACACTCAATCCGTAGTTAAGTGCATTGTTGATGATCCCGGCCTCCAGGGTTACGTCGGTGAATGTTCCTTTCTCGACGAGATCGTTTCGGAACAACCGGTTGCCGTACCGGAAGTCGGGCGTTGCACGACGTTCACGCGTATTGAGGAACGGGGAATACGTGTGCACCGAATGGTTCAAAAGAAACATGTCGAGGTCGCCGTCGCCATCGTAGTCGAAAAAGGCCGCCTGGGTCGACTGCGTTCCCGGCGCGTCAAGTCCAAACGCTTTGGCCTGCTCGCTGAACCGGGGCTTGCCATCGCGCATGCCTTCATTGATAAACAGCTCGTTCACGAGGTCGGCTTCCTTGAATTTTCCGGAATGGCATACGTAGATGTCCAGCAGGCCGTCGCCATTAACGTCGGCGATACTTACGCCGGTACTCCACCTGCCATTGCCTCGAATGCCCGCTTCACGACTTATGTCCTCGAAGCGAAAGTCGCCTTTGTTGAGAAATAACTTGTTGGGCGTCGTGTTGCCCGAAATGAAAACGTCGTCCAGGCCGTCGTTGTTGAAGTCGCCTACACCAATACCGTGACCGTTATACAAATACTCATAGATCAGGACGTGGAGGGAGTCGTCCTCGCGGACTTTATTGGTGAATTTAAGACCCGTTTTTTCCGGTTTCAGGAGCGTGAACAAGGGCACCTGTCGCTGGGCATACAGCCCACCGGAGGAAACGGTGGCCACCGCCAGGATTACAGCAGGCAGAATAGCGCTTTTGTTCATTTTGGCAGGCGTTCCCGACCGCGCCTTGGGTCCTTCCGTGTTCGGAAACGATCAATTCGTGTGCGTAAACGAAAGTACGGATTTCTTTGAAATAACTCCAGAATGCTCTACCTTAAAATTCCATTATTCGAGGGTACTTTGCAATACCTCATCGCGGGTGTTTTTTCTTCCTGCGTACCTTGCGAAGTTTCGGAAAATCAACAAAAAAATAATCCACATGATTGCTACTATGAGAAGACTGATTGCGCTGTGGGTCGTGTTGACATGCGTGCCGCTCTATGCCCAGGACACCGTCAGGTTTACGACAGGTCTCGCTGTAGGAGGTGTGCATCGTTATGGACGGGAAGCGATCGTGCAGGATCAACTTGCCTGGCAGCTTTTCACGGGGAAGTTGCAACATCCTGCCACGGGGCAGGCGTTGTATACCGACGATGAAAACCGCGCGCACCGTTGGGAGCAAGTCGAAGTGGATTCAACGGGTCGATTCCGAGGCGAGGCATTGAGCAGCGGATACCTTTATCTCGAGTATGAATCGCCAAAGGAACAGCCCGCACTTCTTAACGTCATGGGCAACAGCATGTCCTTTGTGAATGGGGACCCGCGTGGGGGCGACATCTCCCGCGCTGGATGCATGCCCGTGCCGGTCCTCCTGAAAAAAGGATCTAATCAAATCCTGATCCGATGTTCGCGTGGCGTGCGCTGGCAGGGTATAGAAGCCCGGCTGATCCTGCTGCAGCAGCCGGTAACGCTTCTCGTCGGCGATCCCACGTTGCCTCACATTGTGGCAGGGAAAACATCCGGCCTGCAATGGGGCGCCGTTGTCGTGAGCAACGCGACGAACAGAGCCTTGCGCAATCTGACGCTGACGAGCACTTTGGAAGGAAAGTCCACCGTTACCAACCTTCCAGACATACCACCAATGACGACGCGCAAAGTTGGTTTTCAATTTGACCCCTCCAATGCAGGCGCGACGGGCAAGCGCGATTGCCACCTGCAACTCAAACAAGGACAGAAAATCCTGGATGAACAAAAGGTTACAATCGAGACGATGGATCCGTCATCTCAACACAGTTATACGTTCACAAGTGAAATCGATGGCAGTGTTCAGTACTTCGCCGTAACGCCTCAAACCGGCGGCCCGAAAGAAGGATCAGCACTCTTTCTGTCGGTTCACGGCGCTGGTGTAGAAGCCATCGGCCAGGCGCGGGCGTATGACTCCAAGGAATGGGGTACGCTGGTCGCGCCCACCAACCGTCGACCGCGCGGCTTCAACTGGGAAGATTGGGGAAGGCTGGATGCACTTGAAGTACTCGACATCGCCACGAAAAAATACGCACCCGATCCGACAAAAATATATCTTACAGGTCACTCCATGGGCGGCCACGGAACGTGGTATCTCGGCGCCACGTATCCCGATAAATGGGCAGCCATAGCGCCCTGTGCAGGATATCCAACACTAACCGGCTATGGCTCCGCCGATGGCCGTATTCCGTCGGAAGGCCGGAACGAAATGGAAGAGATCCTGCTTCGCGCCAGCAACCCCAGCAACGTCATCGAACTGGCAAAAAACTATAGGGCGTTTGGAGTTTATATCTTCCATGGCGACAGCGACCGCGTCGTGTCCGTTGATTATGCGCGACAAATGCGAAAGGTGCTCGCGGACTTTCACCCGGATTTCGCTTACTACGAATATCCTGGCGGAAGTCACTGGTTTGGGGACGAAAGCGTAGCCTGGCCACCCTTGTTCGAATTCTTCCGTCATCATACAAACAAACCCGACAGCGCCGTCGACCTCGTCGATTTCACAACTGCCAACCCAGGGATATCATCCACCTACCGGTGGGCGTCCGTCCTGCAGCAACACCTCCCGCTGCAATACAGCAAGATCCGTCTGACACGCGATCGGAAAAACAAAACGATACAGGGTGAGACAGAAAACGTGGCCATGCTTAAGCTGAGTCTCACAGACCTCGAAGGAGACGTGCACATTACGCTCGACGGCGATGCCCTTACAATACCGGCCGGCACAGGCGAGGTCTATCTCCACAAGCAAACACGCTGGGAAGTTGGAAAGCAACCCGACAAGAATCTTAAGGGACCACATCGTTACGGCACGTTCAAGGACGCGTTCAAGCACAGGATGGTATTTGTGTATGGCACGCGGGGAAATGCGGCGGAACGGCAATGGGCTTACGCAAAGGCTCGTTACGATGCTGAAGTATGGTACTACCGCGCAAACGGTGCGGTGGACATAATCGCCGACAGGGATTTTAATCCGAAAGACTACCCGGATCGCGGTGTCATTCTGTACGGCAATGCCATCACAAATTCCGCCTGGAACAAGTTGCTTGCCGATTGCCCCATTCAATTCACGCGCGGGTCCGCTACGATCGGCACAAGAAAATTTGAAGGTGACGATCTGGGCGGATTTTTTGTCTGGCCCAGAAAAGACAGCGACATTGCCTCCGTGGGCGTGGTAGCTGGCACGGGCATTTCCGGCATGCGCGCAACAGAAGCAAACCAGTACTTTGCTGGCGGCAGCGGATTCCCCGACTACTTCATCTTCTCCGCCGATATGCTCAAGGACGGAGTTGGAGGCGTGAAGGCAGCAGGGTTTCTTGGGAACGATTGGAGCGTAGAGTTGCAGTAACAGGCGCAGTTGCAATGGCCAACGAGAACGTTCGGACCGAGTACTATTGCCACTGCATCTGCATCTGCCACTGTTTATATTGGGGCAATATGATCCGGGCAATACTCCTCCTTCTTTTGCTCTTACCTCCACTTGGAGTCGCACACGCCCAAGACACCTTCACAAATCCCTTGCTTCCCTCCGGTGCGGATCCCTGGACTATTTACAAGGACGGCTATTATTACTACACCCATACATTGGGAAACAGGATTGGCATTTGGAAAGTAAAGAACCTCACCGATCTCAAAACAGCAAAGCAGCGCGGTAACTATCGGGAGTGGACACCTCCGCCAGGCACAATGTATTCGAAACAACTATGGGCGCCAGAGATCCATTTCATTAACGGCAAATGGTACGTCTACTTTGCTGCCGACGACGGTAAAAACGAAAACCACCGGATGTATGTGCTGGAAAATTCATCCGCGGATCCGCTGGATGGAGCGTGGACCTTCAAAGGCAAAATATCTGATGCTTCAGACAAATGGGCTATCGACGGCTCGGTGTTTGAACACAATGGTGAGCTGTACATGGTTTGGTCCGGATGGGACGGTAATACCAATGGAAGGCAGGACATCTTCATTGCCAAAATGAAAAACCCATGGACGATTGAAGGAGACAGGGTGATGATATCGACACCGACGTATGATTGGGAAAAACACGGCGACTTAAATGATCCGGATAATCCTCCTCATGTCGATGTTAACGAAGGTCCTCAGATTCTGAAAAACGGCGACAAAGTATTCCTGATCTATTCCGCCAGCGGGTGCTGGACGGACTTTTATGCGCTGGGAATGCTTACGGCCAGCTCGACGAGCGATCTGTTAGATCCGGCTTCCTGGAAGAAATCTCCACAACCCGTTTTCAGTCAGTCGCCCAAAAATAAAGTGTATGCGCCCGGCCACAACTCCTTTTTTAAGTCGCCTGACGGTAAGGAAGACTGGATATTATACCATGCCAATTCAGAGCCAGGTCAGGGATGCGGGAGGCATCGCTCGCCAAGAGCACAAAGGTTTACGTGGAATGAAGATGGCTCTCCCTACTTCGGGGAGCCAGTGAAGGAAGGGGTAGCCCTACCGCTTCCGTCTTCGCGCAAGTGACAAATATCGCTTCCAGGTAATCCATCCTCAAGACACCGTTAGAGGGAGCGGATTAGTCGCATTCCCCCCGCTTCAAAGTCGCCTTTGCACTCCCGCGAGGTCTGTTACTAATGGTACTTTTGTCAAGACGAAACAACAACGCTATGCAAAAGGTAACGCCACATTTATGGTTTGACAAGGAAGCGCGTGAAGCAGCTCAATTTTACGCTTCCGTGTTTCCGAATTCAAAGATCAACAACATCTCAGTCATCAAGGATACGCCATCAGGTGATTGTGATATTGTCTCCTTCGAGGTTTGGGGACAGTCCTTCATGTCGATAAGCGCAGGCCCGGTGTTCAAAATCAATCCATCGGTTTCTTTTATGGTTAACTTCGACCCGTTGTTTTTCGAGGCATCGGAAGGTCCGGATAAACAAGCGGCGAGGAGAACACTCGACACCGTATGGCAACGTCTGTCAGAGGGCGGCACTGTCTTGATGCCGCTCGACAAGTATCCTTTCAGCGAGCGATATGGCTGGATCCAGGACAGGTTCGGTGTCTCGTGGCAACTGATACTCTCTGATCCCGGTGGCGATCCCCGTCCGCCCATTGTGCCCTCCTTATTGTTTGTCGGTCAGAACGCAGGACGCGCGGAGGAAGCGATCACCTTTTATCTCGACGTGTTCCGCGACGCAAAGATGGGCGCACTGTATCGATACGGACCGAACCAATTGCCCGACAAAGAGGGAACGATTATGTACGCGGACTTCATGATTGAAAACTGCTGGCTCGCTGCCATGGACAGCGCACAAGACCACAAATTCAATTTCAATGAAGCTGTCTCTTTTATGGTGTACTGCGATTCTCAAAAGGAAATTGACTATTACTGGGAACAATTATATGCTTCTCCACAAGCTTTAAAATGCGGCTGGCTTAAGGACAAGTTTGGCCTATCCTGGCAAATCGTCCCCAAGAGGATGGATGATATGATGAGCGACAAAGATCCCAAACGCGTGGCACGTGTGACGGAGGCATTTCTGAAGATGAAAAAATTTGACCTCGCCGAATTAGAAAGAGCTTACGCAGGTGATTAGTGGTCCTTCAACACATCGGCCGGATTCGCATTGGCGGCAGAGAAGGATTGAAATGAAACCGTGAGGGCAGCAATCGTGAGTGCTGCAGCTCCGGCCACAACGAACACCCACGCGTCCATGGGCGTACGGTAGGCGAAATTGGCCAGCCAGCGGTCTGTCATCAGATAGGCCACTGGAGCTGCGATCACGATGCTTAGGGCGACGAGTCGGGTGAACTCAGAGGAAAAGAGGAACACCAATTGACGAACACTCGCGCCATGTAGCTTTCTAATGCCTAACTCCTTTCTCCGCTGGCCGGCGGAAAATGCGGCCAGGCCAGACAGTCCAAGACAGGCGATGACAATTGCCAGTAGCGTGAAAAGGTTCAGCACAACGCTCATCTTGCGCTCCTCGCGAAATGTATTGTCGAAGTCATCGTCCATGAAACTATACTGAAATTGCACGGCGGGATCGATCCGCGCCATCTCCGACTTCACGTCGTCGATGATTCGCTGTAGTTGCTCTCCATTCCGTACAGTTGCAGGATTGAGGCGCATGGAAAGGAACGCAGGCATACCCGGTCCATAGCTCCAATGCTTGTCATTTTCGTTGTGCATGATCAGAAGGGGACCAATCCGCTGTTTGACTCCGTTGAAGTTGAAGTCCCTGACGACGCCGATGATCTCAAATTTGTCTTCCGCGCCGAACGCTTGAACGACGAATTTCCCCAGGGGCGAGTTACCACTCCACGTTTCTTGCGAACCGTAACCCAGAACATTTGCGGCCTCCTCGTTGATGATGACATGGTACTTGTCGGCGATATTGCCAGGATCAAAATTTCGGCCCACGATAAGTTCAGCTTTTAGTAGGGGAAGCAAGTTCTCGTCGCAACGCATGTAGTTGAGATCAACAACGGGCTGATCCGAATCTTCCGCGCGATACCGGTCGCTCGTCCAGACATGTGGTGGGAGAAATCCCGATTTCGACACGACTGAAAATGCCGGATTTTCTTCCAGCCTGGCTTTAAGCACATCGGCACCCGAACCCATCTGATGTATATTGTAGAGCTGCAGCACGTGATCCCTGCTGATGCCGACGTCAATCGACCGGGTATACGACAGCTGTTTCTGAACAAAGAAGGTGCAGATGATCAGCGCAATGGAAACGGTAAACTGGAATACCACTAAGCCGTTGCGGATCCCGGTACTTCGAAAGCCTGACCGCAACTTTCCTTTCAAGGTCTCCGCCGGTTTGAATGCGGAGAGATACAGGGCGGGATAACTTCCGGCAGCGACTCCCACAATGACAATGAAGCCCGCCAGAACCCCGAAAAAGTATGGATTCGTAAGATGCGGCCACAACGCAAGCTGCTTTTCAGCCAGGACGTTGAACGCACCGAGCGAAAGCTGCACAAGCACCAGCGCTGCCACCGTGGCTACTGTAACATACAACATAGACTCCACGATAAACTGCCGGATCAGTGTACGCTTCTGTGAGCCGAGCACTTTCCGCACGCCTACTTCCTTGGCGCGGTTGCTCGAACGGGCAGTCGACAAGTTCATGAAATTGATGGACGACAGTACGAGGACGAGTATGCCGACCGCGCCGAAAATCGTCACAAATTCGGGGTTTCCCGAAGGGCCAAACCGGTTGAAGTCGGGGGTCTTCGCCAGGTAAATGTCGCGCAGCGGTTGCAAGTAAAGCGTCCAGGGTTGACCCTTGGTAAACTCTTCGAAGCTTTGGTTGAATATTGATTGGGTAGTTCGCTCGGCCCACCGCGGTGGAAGTTTCTGAAGCTTTTCTGTTAACGCCGTCACGTCGGTGCCCTCGCGTATCAAGCCATAGGTTCCAAAAATGGTCCATATCCAGGTCTCCCGACTTTCCTTGAATTCCTCAATGGAGGCAAATGACGCGAGCAAGTCGAATTGCAGGTGTGATCGCGAAGGGATGTCGGCCAACACGCCGGTAATAGTATAGGGTGTAAATGCGCCACCGGGAAGTTTTACTTCGATCGTTTTCCCCATTGGGTCGGCATCACCAAAATACCGGCGTGCCGTGGATCCGGTAATTACCACACTGTTTGCCTCCTTCAAGGCTGTACGCGGATCACCGGATAAGAAGGGAAATGAAAGCACGCGGAAGAAATTGTCCTCAGCGACATAGAATTCCGTTTCATTGAAGTTTAGGGCATTTCCATCTTGTGCGACACGCACGAGATACTCCCCCTGGTATAAGATCCTCGTTACCTCCTCAAAGTCGGATATCTCCGCACGAATGGCTTCGGCCACTCCTGGTCCGGTTGTTCCCATCTGTTCACTCCAGTCGCCCCATATCATGGGTTGGTTAATGCGGTATATGCGGTCGGCGTTGGCGTGAAACGTGTCGTACGTGCACTCATCGTAAACGTATAAACCGATTGCCAGACAAGTAGCAATGCCCAGCGTAAGTCCGAGCAGGTTAAGAATGGTGAACTGCCGATGACGCAACGCGCTACGCCACGCGATTTTGACCATGTTACCGAGAAACATAGAATGACTTTGCTTTTGTGCAGTGGACGAAAAGCCGAGGGCGAGATGGATCGTATCGATCCAGTACATTCCTTCGGCGATGAATTTTCCCTTTGCCGCCAGGCGGTCTTCGTACATCTCGTCCAGGTCGCCCAGGAATTCCTCCACATAAGTGCGTCCTACCTTCCGCTCCAGAAGCGTGCCCGCCAGGCGGCGTGCGAACGATTTACGTTTGCTGTTCATGACCCCAGGTTGAGCTCAGGGATAAGCGCCCACATCTTTTGGCGCACCTCCTGCGAGGCGCGCAACTGCTCCATACCTTTTTGAGTGATTCGGAAGAGACGTTTCCGCCGATGTCCCCGCTTCTCCGTACTGCCGCCAAGGCGCGATTCGACAAGTCCTTTGTCCTGGAGACGATACAGGGTGATATGCACGGCGCCAAGAAGAATTGAACGTCCGGTGTGGCGCTCCACTTCGTTCTTTACAGACACACCATACCCCTCGCCGTCAAGTATGCAAACTGCGAGGAGTACGAGTTCTTCAAACTCGCCTATTACCCTGCTCATTTCGAGATCGGTTTCGTTTTATACAAAATTATAACAAATAAGATAACGGACGCAGAGGTAATCAGGTTGCAGTAAGCCAGTAAAAGAACCGGTTGGGACGCTACTTTTGAAATTGGGAAGCGTCTTAGACGCTCTCGCCACACAACACTGACAACTTGGTTCAAAACGATCGCGACCGTCAGGATATCACAGGTACGCGATATACATTTGTCCTTCATCCAACGAAACAATATAAACTACCATGACTGCAGTACGCGTATTGGTCGGCACCCGCAAAGGAGCATTTGTCCTGACCTCAGACGGCACGCGCCGCAAATGGGATGTCCAGGGTCCGCATTTCGGAGGCTGGGAGATTTATCACGTGAAAGGTTCACCCGCAGATCCCAACCGGATATATGCCTCCCAGACCAGCAGCTGGTTCGGGCAGGTCATACAGCGCTCCGACGATGGCGGCAAAACGTGGTTTCAACCCGGAACGCCAGCAGACCAACCCACCAAAACCCCGGACGGAATGCCCATCGGCGAAAGCAACAAGTTTGTATACGACACGTCACCCGAAACGGGTAAGCCCCTGACGACGCATCAATGGTACGACGGCACGCAACATCCGTGGGAATTCAAACGCGTATGGCACCTGGAACCCTCCCTTGATGATCCGAACACTGTGTATGCCGGCGCAGAGGATGCGGCACTGTTCAAGTCGTCCAACGGCGGACAGACGTGGGAAGAACTTTCCGGCCTCCGCGGCCACGTGTCGGGACCGCAATGGCAGCCCGGCGCGGGTGGTATGTGCCTCCATACGATACTTCTTGATCCCGTCAATCCGCAACGGATGTTCATCGCGATCTCCGCTGCAGGCGCTTTCCGCACAGATGACGGTGGACAAACCTGGAAGCCGATAAATCGCGGACTGCATTCGGAATACATTCCTGACCCCAAAGCGGAAGTTGGTCACTGCGTGCACCGCATTGCCTTCCATCGGTCAAAACCGGACGTCCTTTTCATGCAGAAACACTGGGACGTGATGCGCAGCGACGACGGCGGCGAATCTTGGCGCGAGGTTAGCGGCAACCTCCCCTCCGACTTTGGTTTTGTCGTCGACGTCCATGCTCATGAGCCTGAAACGGTCTATGTCATTCCCATAAAAAGCGACTCCGAACATTATCCTCCGGATGGAAAGCTGCGTGTGTACCGAAGCCGCACGGGAGGCAACGAATGGGAAGCGCTCACAAACGGGTTGCCACAAAGCAATTGCTACGTCAATGTATTGCGCGATGCCATGGCCGTCGACACCCTCGACCCGTGCGGAATCTATTTCGGAACTACGGGCGGACAAGTGTACGTCTCCGCCGACGCGGGCGATACCTGGATGCCCATCGTCAGGGACTTGCCCGCCGTGTTGTCTGTAGAGGTTCAATCCCTGCATTGATCTTCACCATCAAGTTTCTGTTATGGTATCAACGGTGACGATACGCGTCCAACTTCCTCATCATCTGAGGAACCTCGCGCGCGTCGGTAAAGAAGTAAGCCTCGACGTCGCGGAACCCGTGACGCTGCACGGCGTCCTCAACACACTTGAAAAAAATTATCCCATGCTCCGCGGCACAATACGCGATCATGTAACCCTGAAGCGTCGCCCCTACCTCCGTTTCTTTGCGTGCGGACAGGACTGGTCCCATGAAACTCCCGACACTCCCCTTCCGGAGGAGGTTTTGACGGGCAAAGAGCCAGTGATTGTGTTGGGAGCAATCGCCGGAGGATGAGATTGGGTGAATGCAGGTGACATATCGACATATTGGTAGAAAAGAGTTCGTTGGGTGAAGAGACATATAACCTCCATGGTAGGCTATAGAATAGATGGCAGTCCCACTACTACCGACGATAGGTAACGATAACCGTACGCGTTCCCCCTTCAACATCAGATACGTTCACATACACGCTCTTTTCAATTCGTTCGGTAGTTGCTTTCACCTCTTTCCCATCAACCGTCACATCCGCATTGGAATTTCCCGGCGGCAATAAGATTCTGACATCATACCGCTGCGGATCACCGGAAATTTTTAACTCAATCGTTTTCCGCGAGGCGTTGTGCGCTAAATTGTATTTGACAAATTTCTTTGTCGGGCCATAGGCGACGCTTACTTCGACTTCGTTCTTTCCGGCCGCGATCCATCGAGGTGACAATTCAACGGCGTTAAACAGCTGTCCTTTGTCGACCACGCCGGCAAGACCCTCCACCAGCGCGCTCATCACGGCCGCCTGACCCCAGTTATCGGGAATGCCTTCATCCACCGTTCCGTCCGGCTTGTAGGCCACAGGAAGATCGCCCTTATGTTTCCTTATCAACGCCAGCATCCGGTTCAGGATGTCAACGCCATATTCTTCCATCCCATGCTGAAACGCCGCCTTCGCGAGCTCACCACCTACGATCGTGTTAACGCCGCCGTTCATGTACGAGCCCGGCTGGTAGTCGGCAAAGTGAGGTCGCACCGGCGGATAGATGCCAAACCACTCGGCAAGCGAGTTAAGCTCGTTCTTGTCTTTCAATGCGCGGTACGTATTCAATATGGACACAGCCATCTCGTGCGTGGGCAGCCCGCGGTTAATGTCGTACGGATTCGATAAACTTAACGTGTTGGCCTGGTCGATGTGAAGGTATTCGGGCATAGGGTCGTCGGGGACAAAGTGCGCGTAGTATTTTCCATTCCAGCACAATGCGTTCGTGCGTGTCCGGAAGATGTCTGCCTGGAGTTCCCACACGCGCGCTTTCACTGTATCGCCGACGGACGCAAACATTTCCGCAAGCTGCCGGCAGGCCGCGTACATTCCGCTGTTGTCACCGTGCATAATGCCCATGGGGGTATTTTCGTCGATGTCGAATATGCCCTTTTGTACGTCGTTACCCTGCCGCGTGTATTCCTCTCGTGAAGTGGGGAGTTGCATGAAGTCCCACGTGTCAAGCGTATAGCCCCTCTTGACCAACTGATGTTTCGACGACCAACGCAGCGGATCGCTCATGGCGTACATCATGCCGTGTTCCAGGTCGTCGAGCCATTCGCGAAGGTAGTCGTTGTCGCCTGTCGCCTGCCAGATGTAATACGCGCCTTCTACCATAAGGTATTCCAGGTCGGCCTCGACCGGCAAGCGGTGCATTTGGATCCCTTCGCCGGCGTAGATGCGCCAGTACCTTTTGTCGAAAAGATTCATTCGATGGCTGATCTGACTGCTCATAGGATAATAGTAGTCGAAGTACAATCCCTCATCAGTCTGCGTTTCCATGAACGCCTCCCAGAAGCTTGCGATCTCCGGCGAAAAATACTTCATCGCCTTCATCACGTGGACGTGATCGCGTATCCAGGGCACGAACTGGTTGCGTTCCTTTCCGTGAAGGTTGACCTTCTTCACAAAGTGTGAGTTCAGCAGCAACTCTTTCAACGCATCAAACAACTCCTTGTACTCGCCAGCGCCTTTTCCAAATTCAGTCTGCGGCTGGCCATAAGTCGGGGCAAAAAAAAGAAGGGCGGCAAAGGCAAGGATGGTGACGCGTTTCATAAATCGGGATAAAGTTCGGTGTCATGAAATTTACCTGAATTAAGGGGAAGTTCCATCCCGGACTCACCCGTCACTTTATCGGATTTCGAAGGTCGCCGCCAGGCGACCCCCTGCGCTCCTCAAAAGTTCAGGGTACAACCTCAACCTTTCGCCAAGCATCTTCTATCTTGATTGACACTCAAGGAAGTTCATAATTTCCTGCGTCGCTGCGGCTCTGCGGTTAAATTGTAACTTTATTCAACACTCCAACGCTTACTTCTTCAATTCTTTCTCATCCATGGAATTCCTGATCATCCTCATCCTCATACTCATCAACGGGTTCTTTTCTATGTCTGAAATATCCGTCGTCTCTGCGCGAAAAGTGCGGCTGGAGGCGGCATCGCGGAGGGGAACTCGGGGTGCGAACACCGCTCTCGAACTGGCAACAGCACCCGGGCGCTTTCTCTCCACCGTACAGATCGGGATCACCCTCGTCGGGTTGTTGACAGGTATCTACAGTGGCGAGAATGTTACGGGCGACGTGGAAGCGTGGCTGGGACAATTTGCTGTCGTGAGGCCCATTGCCGACGAACTATCCGTCGTCATCGTCCTGCTTGCCATCACATTCTGTACGCTGATACTCGGCGAACTTGTGCCTAAGCGGGTAGGTCTCTCCAACCCCGAAGGCATCGCCATGAAGATCGCGTTGTTTATGAAATACCTCTCGCTCTTTATGTATCCTGTCGTTTGGGTACTCACCCGCACGTCAGACCTTATCCTGCGGCTCGTCGGCATCAGGTCAGCGCGCCCCAACACCATCACGGAAGAGGAGATCAAAGCCATTATCCAACAAGGAACGAAAGAAGGAGAGGTTCAGAAAGTCGAGCAGGATATCGTAGAGCGTGTGTTCTCTTTGGGCGACAGAACCGTCGGCTCGCTCATGACTATGCGTGAAGACCTCGTGTTCATCAGCATTAAAGACGACCACAACACCATCCGCCAAACCGTAAGCGAGGAGCTGCACCGTATCTATCCGGTATATGAACAAGACAAGGACAACGTAATTGGTGTGGTTACGCTTACGGACCTGTTCGGCTACGTCGTATCCGAGGGCCGTGACCTGAAGGGCATAGTCAAACCCGCCCATTTTCTCGTGGAGACCACTTCTGCATACGTAGCGTTGGACCGATTCAAGACTTCGAAAGTGCACTATGCCCTGGTCACAAACGAATACGGGCTGCTGCTGGGAATGGTCACCATGGACGATATATTGCAGGCGTTGGTGGGAGATGTATCCGACTTCCATGCGGAAGAGTATCCCATCATCCAGCGTGCCGATGGCACATGGCTGGTCGACGGCCAGTATCCTCTCCCTGAATTCATTCTCTACTTCGACATCGAAGATGTCACCACTCCCATCGACATCAATACCATTGGCGGCCTCATTCTGAGAGTGCTTAATCGCATTCCTAAAGCCGGCGAAAAAATCCAATGGGAAGGACTTGAACTGGAGGTGGTGGATATGGACAACGTGAAGATTGATAAGATCCTTGTGCGAAGGCTGTCGAAGGGTGACGTGCAAACTTCGTAATTACATCCTGCGAGGCATCACACCAGTCCGAGCCCCAAGGCCACCGAAAGCCCCACCAGCATCACCGTAACAATGAGCTGAACGCCGCGCATCGTTACCTTTTTCAACATCCTATTCCCCAGATAGGCGCCGGCAAAAGCCGAGAGTGTCGCCGCCAGGATCAGTGTAAGGTTTTCTTTTAGTATCCCATCTGAAAGGTGCGTGTAGTAGATCCCCAGCCGGGAGAAGTCGACAATACACGCGATCACAATGCCTGTTGCAATGAACGCCTCCTTGCTGAGATTACTTTTGATTAGAAAAGCACTCCGCAAAGCGCCCTGGTGACCGGAGAGCCCGCCGAAGAATCCGCTCAGCAATCCCCCGATGACGAGCTTGTCACTACCGAACTGAAGATTTTTAAACCCCGGCATTACCTCCATGACGGAAAAGAAGATTAGCAACACGGCGATGGTAAGTTTCACTGGCGTGATGGCATACACCTTACCTCCGATGGTGTACTCGTAGAGGGGATCCAGGTCGCTTACCTGCACGAGAACATACGCACCCCCAAGGGCGGCGATAAATGCGGGCACACCAAAGCGGAGTACCGTCGGCCAGTCGGCCTTCAATCCCACCAGCGAAAGCTTGAACAGGTTGTTGAGAAAATGAACGACACCCGTCAGCGCAATCGCCAGGTCGACAGGAAAAAAGATCGCGAAGACCGGCATGAGGATGGTACCCAGACCAAAGCCCGAGAAGAACGTCAGCAACGACGTGCAGAGGGCGGCCAGGCTGATCACGATGAGTTCGGTCATGACGATGTGGTTGCGCGAAGATACGCGTTTAGGTGTTTAGGTTTACTTTGGCTATCACACCCAACATCCCTATCTTCCCGTCCAATGGCATCCCACTCAACCTTCGGCATAAAGGGACTCTCCCATAGCGAGGTACTGGAATCGCGCGCACGACACGGACGCAATGAGCTCGGCAAAGCCCGCCATCCCTGGTTTGATGTCTTTCGTGACATCGTAACCGACCCGATGGTCATCCTCCTGTTGGCAGCCGTTGTCATCTACTTTCTCAGCGGCGAAGTAGCCGACGCGCTGTTCATGGTTTCGGCCATCATCATTGTATCCGGAATATCGCTTTACCAGGAAACCCGGTCACGCAAAGCGCTGGATACCCTGCAAAGTCTGACCCAACCCAAATGCCGTGTCATCCGCGACGGAAAGGTGCAGACCGTGCCCAGAGAAGACGTCGTGGTGGGCGACTTCATGATGATCGAGGAAGGGAGCTCGGTTCCTGCCGATGGCGTCATCGTC
>JAJJPK010000060.1:0-22300 GCA_032907565.1 Cyclobacteriaceae bacterium
TTCTATAACTTTATCCCGGACAGTAGTGATCAAAAATCATAAATCAAAAATCACTAATCACCATTCCCCTTCCTCACATCTCTCCCGGAACGGTCTGAACCAACCGTCCGCACAATCGGAGCAGTTCGGTTTCCGCCACCTTTGCGTTGTACCTGGCCGTGATCAGTTCGGTGTAGGCTGCCTCGAGGCTAATCTGCGCTGTCCGTAATTCGATAAAAGTAGTTACGCCCCGCTTGAATCCTTCCAGCGCTATATGCACGTTTTCACGTGCAAGCTGAATCGTTTCCTCACCGATCCTCATAAGCTCCCGCGCGTTGTCATAATTGTCGAAAGCGTTGTTCGCCTCAATCATAACAGCGGTTTGTCGCTGATCGTAGAGTATCTGCTGACGCTGTGCGTCGATATGCGCCAAGCGGATTCGTCTTCTTGTATCGAATCCGTTGAGGATAGGAAGCGTCAGCGAAAAGCCGTAGTTGAGTCCCTGGTTCTGGTTGAACAATGGTGTAAAGTTGTTGATGGCTACTTCGTTCTCCGTTTTGCTGAAGTTGTAGTTTGTATTGAAATAGAGAAAGGGGAACAGCTCGCCTTTCCGCTCTCTTATCGTCAGGTTAGAAATTTCGATATTCTTTTTTAACGCCTGTAATTCAAAGTTGCGCCGGGTGATCTCTGCAACGATCTCCTCACGATCCAGACTGAGATCGATAACGATGGTGTCTGCCACATCATATCCTTCCGGCAACTGCATACCGACCAGGCCATTCAGCTGATCTTTAACCTGACGGATGGCCGTGCGCTGTTCCACTACCTGCGTTCGCTGCGAATTCAAGTCGATCTTTGCCTGAAGCAATTCGGGTTTGCCTCCCGTGCCCACCTCCAGTTTCAGCTCAGCAAGTTTCACACGCTCTTCGCTGACCGCCATTTGCTCCTGGGTGGCTTTCAGTTGCTGTTTAAGCGCCACGATAAAATAGTAGTTGTTGATCACAGAAGCGACTGTGTTTACCATCTGGTCGAGCAGGAGCAATTCTCCTTGTTCAGCGATCTCGGCAATGCGTTCGCGGGTAGCAAACATGCGCGTGCCGTCGAATAAAAGCCATTGAAGCTGCGCAGACGCGCTGATGTTTTCCGACTTTATGCCGTCGCGCTTCCGTTCGGTATTATCAGGAAGCAGCTGCCTCTGATTATTGTTATTCCACGTTTTGCTGGCAGTGGCGTTAAGCCGCGGCAGCAGCGCACCAAAAGAGTATTGTTTATCCGTTTCCGCAGCCGACAACGCATTCTGCGCAAGATGGATACCGTAGTCCTTTTCCAGGGAAAGCTGGATAACTTCATTGAGGGTTACCATCTGCTGTGCCCTCAGAGAAGGCATAAGGAAGACTGCAAGAATCAGTGCGATCCCTGACCTTTGGCTAATTCTCATACACCAGTTCAGTGGCCGGTTCTGCCACCCGTTTCTCAAATTCAACATGCTTCCGCGGTCGTGACAGATAGGAGTAAATCGCAGGTATAACGAAAAGTGTCAAAACAAGAGAGAAAAGTATACCTCCTACAACGACAATACCCAGGGGTTGTCGGCTGGTTGAAGCCGCTCCCAGCGAAACGGCAATGGGGAGTGTGCCCAGCACCATGGTAAGGCTCGTCATAAGGATCGGACGGAGTCGCAGACGTGAAGCTTCGAGTACGGCCTCCATTTTCGAAAGGCCTGCATCGCGCCGCTGGTTCGCAAACTCGACGATCAGAATACCATTCTTCGTCACCAGCCCGATCAGCATGATCATACCGATCTGTGAAAAAATGTTAAGCGTTTGCCCAAAGATCCACAGCGATATAAAGGCACCGGCAACGGCAAGCGGCACGGTGAAGAGAATCGTGAGTGGATCTACAAAACTTTCAAACTGCGCTGCCAGAATCAGGTACACCAGCACGATGGCGAGCACAAAGGCGAACGATGTATTGCTCGAACTCTCTGCAAAGTCGCGCGACACGCCTGCCAGTGAGGTGTTGAATGTATCGTCGAGAAGCTCAGCAGCAATCTCTTCCATAGCTTCGATGCCGTCGCCAATTGTCTGCCCGGGCGCCAGGCCAGCCGAGACTGTCGCTGAGCGGTAGCGGTTAAAGTGGTAAAGCGCCGGAGGAGTTGTAGACTCTTCTACGGTGACGAGATTATCGATGGACACCAGGTCGCCGGATCGCGTTCTCACATACAGCCGCTTTAGATCGTCGGGATCATCCCGATTCATCCGGGTTACCTGACCAATCACCTCATACTGCTTGCCGTCTCTTGTAAAGTAGCCGAACCGCAGGTTGCTGTACGCCAGCTGAAGTGTCTGGGCGATGTCCTGTACACTCACGCCGAGTTGCGTCGCCTTAAGGCGATTGATCTGCACTCTGAGTTCCGGCTTGTTAAACTTCAAGTCGGAGTCGACACCTTCAAGCACGGGATGTTCCTCAACCGCAGCGAGGAACTTGGGCAAGACTTCCTTGAGTTTTTCGAAGTTGTTGTTCTGCAAAACGAATTGAATGGGCAATCCACCGGATCGCGTCACCTGGATCGTCTGTTCCTGTGTTGCAAACGCCCGACCTTCCGGGAATCGGCCCAGGTTTCGCGTTACCATTTCCACGATCTCATTTTGTGAACGCTCCCGTTCGTCAGGATCCACCAGAGTGACGCGAACAAATCCGGAGTTCGCGGCACCCGCCCCGGAAAAACCAGGCGACGTAACAGACAACGCGATCTTGTATTCCGGGATCGAGTCGGTAATGAAATCGACGAGCTTTTGCACGTACGCATCCATGTAGTCGTACGATGTGCCCTCCGGTGCAGACAGCCGCAGGCGGAACTGGCTGCGATCTTCCAAAGGGGCGAGCTCTGATTGGATATTGGTTCCTATGTACCCAGCTACCCCAACACAGGCAAAAATGATGATAAGAGACACCCACCGAACTTTCATAAAGCCGGCAAGCCACCTCTGGTAGCCACGCTCCATCCCGGAAAAAAACGGTTCAGTAACACGATAAAACCAGGAATGCTTATGGTGGTCACGGGTCAGCTTCACGCTCAGCACCGGTGTCAGTGTCAGTGAGACAAACGCGCTGATCAACACAGCGGCCGCAATCACGACGCCGAACTCCCGGAACAATCGGCCGACAAATCCCTGCAGGAACAGGATGGGCAGGAAAACTATTGCCAGTGTTATGGAGGTTGAGACGACTGCAAAGAAGATTTCCTTCGATCCTACCAGGGCCGCCTGGTATTTGTTCATGCCCTGTTCGAGCTTCTTGTAAATATTCTCCGTCACCACAATCCCATCATCAACGACGAGGCCGGTAGCGAGGACGATACCCAGCATGGTCAGCACATTGATCGAAAAGTCGCTCACATACATGATGAAAAAAGTAGCGATCAGGGCCACAGGAATATCGATGAGCGGCCGAATAGCGATCCTCCAGTCACGGAAGAAAAAGTAGATGACGAGTACGACCAGCGTGATGGCTATGAACAACGTTTCCTCAACTTCACTGATAGAGCGCTTGATGAATACCGTGTCGTCCATCGCGATGTTGAGCTTGATATCCTCAGGAACTTCCTTTTCAATCTGCTCCATCCGCTTGTAGAATTCATCGGCGATGGCGACGAAGTTGGCGCCGGGAAGGGGCACGATGGCCAGTCCGACCATGACCACGTTGCTCTCACGCAGCACGGTTTCTTCGTTCTCCGGACCCAGGACGGCCTGACCCACATCTTTCAACCGGATGTCACCGGTTGGCGATGACTGAATGATGACGTTGTTGAATTCATCTTCCGTAAACAACCGGCCAAACGTGCGCACCGTAAGCTCGGTCGAGTTTCCGGCAATCTTGCCCGAAGGAAGTTCTACGTTCTCGCGATCCAATGCCCGCTGCACGTCGAGTGCTGTGAGTCCATACGCACTCAGCTTGGCGGGATCTAGCCAGATGCGCATAGCGAACCTGCGCTCACCCCAGATCTGAATACTGCTCACGCCGGGGATGGTCTGGAGACGCTCGACGAGATTGTTGGTAGCGTATTCCGTCAGTTCAAGCGGGTTCTTTGTGCTGCTCTGGACGGTCATCGAAATGATCGCGTCTCGGTTGGCGTTGGCCTTAGAAACCACAGGCGGGCTGGTCAGGTCCTGCGGCAGGCTGCGTCCGGCCTGTGATACCTTATCACGAACGTCGTTAGCGGCTGCTTCCAGGTCAACACCCAGTTCGAATTCAATGTTTATTGAACTTACGCCGACGCTGGAAGCCGACGAGATATTTCGTATACCGGCAATGCCGTTGATTGCTTTCTCAAGGGGTTCCGTAATCTGGGATTCGATGATGTCAGCATTGGCGCCTGAGTAGCTGGTCCGCACGCTGATACTGGGTGGGTCGATCACCGGGTAATCGCGTATTCCCAGCCGGGAAAAGCCAATTACCCCGAAGATGACGAGGATGATGCTCATCACTGTGGCGAGTACGGGCCTTCGCAAACTCAGCTCTGAAATATTCATACAGTTAATCTAACTGTTTTTCACCGATTTCTTTTGTTACTGGTAGGTCAGGATTTTATCCAGCCTCACCGTCGATGCCGGGCGAATTGCCATAAGCCCGCTGATAATTACAGTATCGCCCGCCTGAAGCCCGTTTGTAATCTGAACATAGGCCGAGTCCCGGATCCCGGTTTCTACTTCCCGGAATTCAATGCTGTCGCCTGAATAGATGATCACCTGCTTGCCCCTCGCCTGCGGAATGACTGCCTGCGTGGGGATCATCAACGCGTTGTCGGTTTGACCGAGTTGCAGATTTACTTTTGCAAAAACGCCAGGCACGAGTTCCCGGTGCCCTTCCGTAACAAGCGCACGCACGGTGAGGGTTCTTGTAGTTTCATCAACGCTGTTCTCGGTCGCCATTACCGTAGCCTGATGCCATTGCTCCCCGCCGTCAACGCGAAAACGCACCTTGTCGCCAGGGCCGACGGATCTCGCATACTTTTCCGGGATGGCAAACTCAAGTTTGAGACGCTCCACTTGTCGAATGCTGGTGACAATGTCGTTGGGAGAGAGATAGGAGCCCAGGCTGATGCGACGCAGTCCGAGTTTGCCGCGATAAGGCGCCCGTATTTCGGTCTTTGATATCGCGATGCGTGTCGCCTCGATATCGGCTTTCAGGTTTTCAACATTGAGTTGGGCCAGATCGTAGTCTTGTTGGCTGATGCCGTTTATTTTCAGCAGCTCGGCTTGTCGCTCTTCCGACTTCTGTGCGATCTGCAATTGCACTTCCAGCTTTCTGAGTTGGGCCTGAAGGTCACCGTCAAAGAGCTTTACCAGCAGTTTACCCCTTGGAACGACACCGCCTTCCGGGATGTCGAGTTGAACAACGCGTCCACTTACTTCAGCACGTATGTCCGTTTCTTCTTCGGGCAGCAGCGTGCCTGGCACCTCCACGGTTTCGCTCACTGATCTTGGTTGAACGAGGAAGCCGTCCGCTTGCACCGGGCCACGCGTTCTGGCCGCGACAGGTCCATCCTTCTTCGCGCTGCAGGAGAAAAAGAGCAGTGATCCAATGCCACACATCATCAACAAATATCGTCCCATAGTACGCTCTTTTTGACGGGCTCACATCTCCGCACGATCCGAACGCGCCCTGAATTTTTCGTGAAGACTCAGCACCTGCGGAATCACCGGCTCAGACTCGTCGTTTCGTATGACAGAATCTGCCCGTTTCATTTTTTCATCATCAGTCCATTGCTGTGCCATAATTCTGCGAACCTGATCCGCGGTTCTTCCCCGGTCGCGATTTACGACGCGACTGATTCGGAGGGGCTCCGGCGCTACGACGAGGACGATATGATCTAACCGTTTATAGGATCCTGACTCAAACAACAACGCAGCCTCCTTGATCACATAGTCATGGTGCGCATGCTCTGCAACCCAATCCTCGTAGTCGGCTGCAACGCGCGGGTGAACAAGTCGGTTCAGTTTCTCCAGTTGATCCGGATTGCGGAAAACCACGTCACTCAGGTAGGACCGGTTCAATGATCCATCCGGATTGAACGACAATTCTCCGAATTCTTTGCGTATGTTGGACATCAGAATTCCATCGGTGGTCATTACATATTTCGCCCGGCTGTCAGCATCATAGATAGGAACGCCCAGCAGGGCGAATATTCGCCCGATGATGCTTTTTCCAGCGCCAATTCCCCCCGTGAGCCCAACTTGAAAAGTCCCCATAATTCCCTTAATACGTAATGTGGACGCTGTCTATATCCACCACTTTAGCGCCTCCGGGCAGTCCGTCCACTTGCGGTTCAGCGCTGATCCTCCCGCCCGTGAAACCCTTCAGGTTCACAACGGCCCGCATCGAATCCCACACCAAATCATCCGCCAGGCTTCGACGCACGCTCAGCGTTACCGGAAGCTTATCGATCTGCAACTCGGGCTTTGCCGACTCCGGAAGGTTCACAAGGACCAGCCGTACGGAATCCGTCACCTCGACGTATTCTTCAACCTGGAAGCTAACGTGCACGCTGGGCGGCTGAAAGGTGATCAGCGGCCTGTCGGGTACGGTCACTTCAACTTCCTCGTCGTAGTCCTCATCGATGTTTGAATGCTCCAGCTCAAGTGCCAGCCAACTCCGGAGTTCGGAGATATGAGAGAGTGGACCATCCGCCAGCACGGAATCGGGATGTATGCGGATATCACTTACGACACCGTATCCGGGCCGAAGGAAACGTTCAAGGGAGTCGATCCGAAGGGACAACCATTTTCGGTCGCGAGGTTCGATGTTGAGATAAATTGTGTCGTTGACGACAAAGTTTATCTCCAGCCCTTCAATCTGCTCTGAAAACAAGGCCGGGAGTGTGCTGCCCACGATCTTGCGAACGGATGCCGGTCGATCAAGCGGGATCACGAGCGGCGTGACGCGTATCTTCGCACTCCTTCGAAACAGGTCCCATCCCATACCAGATACGTTGATTGTAAGATGATCCGGCAGTGGCTCTACGGGAATGTATTCTTCCTCGTTGTAATCGAACTTCAACGGGAAGTTGACGTTCGCGGTATAGTTATCGTTCAGTGAATCAAGGAACCAGAAAATGGTCGCGGCGAGTATGCAGAGAACGATTGCCCTCCAATTCTTCTTGTTAACGTGAAGCAAACGGAATATGGAGTTGACAAACCGCATAATCGGGAAGGACGCCTAAGCTTTTATGGCATGCCGGGCTGTAGCGGACCTCTGCCCAGCGTTTATATCCTCATTTCTTGGCGGCACGCGTTGCTTCCATGGAAATAGCCGCCTTGTTGAGCCGTATACGCCCACCCTTTTCCACTTCCAGAATGACAGTATCGCCGTCAATCTCGACAATGTTGCCGTGCATTCCTCCAATGGTCACCACATAGTCGCCCTTCTTCACTTCCTCGATAAACTTCCTCTGCTCTTTGGCCTTCTTTTGCTGGGGCCGGATCATGAAAAAGTAGAATACGAGAATAATACCGCCGAAGAACAGCAATTGCGTCCACTGACTTCCGGGCTGCGCCTGCAATAGTATGGTGTGCATATGTTGAATTTTAACGAAACGCTAAGTTACACATTTGGTGTAAATGGGATTGTTTTGGGGCTACTTCGTGCAAAAAAACCGGGCACAAAAAAAGTCCCGGGGCAGACCCGGGACTTCTCCAAAATTCTCAAAACGCTGTTGTCAACGCGAGGCCGTGGCAGGCACCACCATGGCTTTAAATCGAAGCACGGTTTGCTTCGGCCAGGTGTTCGCGGTGACAGTTACCGTCTTATTCTGAATGTTCGGTTTACCCTTCGAATCGAATTTTGCCGTCACGAAGCCCTCGCCACCAACAGGAACGGGATCCTTGCTCCAATCCGACACCGTACAGCCACAAGAACCTTGCGCACTCTGGATGACCAGGGGTGCATCACCGGTGTTCTTGAACTTGTAGGTATACTCGACCACCTCGCCTTCGTTAATGGTCCCGAAATCATGTTCGAGCGTGGCAAATTCCATAGCAGGAAGCGGTCCTTCCGGTTTGGTTTCCGGTGTCGCCGCAGTGGTTTGCGGGCCGGTAGGGACGCCCGAACCTTTCCCCTCCAGTTCAGCGATCCGGCTTTCCAGTTGCGCGATTCGTTTTTCAGCCTCTTTGTCCCGGCACGATACCATCACCAGAAGCGAAAGGGACAATAATGCAAGTCCGACCAGATTTCTCATTGTTCAGTTCGTATTGTTATACTTTGTTAACTCTCCTTTAATTCTTTTTTCCCCGAATTTGTTCCAGCAGTTCGTCGACATCTTCGAGCAATCGCTCCGCCTTATTCTTCGCCTCGTCCACAACTTTCTGGCCTTGCGACTTAGCCTCCGAAGTCAGCGGCGTCTCACGTCCGGATACAAAATCATCGATCAGCTCCTCCAGCATTTTCCGGTACTTGTCCAGCTGATACGATAGCTTTTCCCGTGTACTGGATCCCTTATCGGGTGCAAACAACACACCGATAACAGCTCCGGCCGCAACCCCTGCCAGGAAAGCAAAGAACGAGTTTCCACTTCTTTTGCTCATAATTTTCAAATTTAACACGCGTCAAAATGCAAAATCAAGAATTTGGGATATTTTAACAACCCACGTGCCAAAGGGCGTCGTTTTGCCGGGTTGAACGACCGTTACTTGTTGTCGATGAGGCCCCGCCCGCTCTTCCGCACTGCCCCTGACTCACTGAGTTCCCGGGCAATAACGTCCAGAATGCCATTCACAAACTGACGGCTTTTGGGGGGGCTGTAACTCTTCGCGAGCTCGATGTACTCGTTGATGGAAACTTTAACGGGGATGTTCGGGAAGTTGAGGATTTCCGCTATGGCCATCTCCAGGATGATCTTGTCAGTAAGCGGCAGCCGGTCTACCTCCCAGTTGCGTGTATTGTTGGCAATCAGGTCTGCATACGGTTTCGCCAGGTCAGCAGCTTCGTTATACAGCCGTTCTATAAAGTCTTTGTCTTCGTCCCAGTTCACAGACAATGTATGTAGGGAAATCTGATCCTGTCGGGATGGATCGAACGCCTTGATGGTTTTCTCCACCATACCCTGCACGATTTCGCGGTCTTCTGCCCACCCGATCACGGCTTCACCGAAATAGTCGCTGATCGCGTTCTGGCCCAATAGAATTTTGCGGACGAAGTAGTTGGCGAACTTCCTTTGGTCACTTAGCGAGACTTCCTTCCGGTCAAGGTTGGCCTGGTATTCCGGGTCCACCCGCACCACATCGCGAAACCACGTCTTTACCTGGGGCATTCTCCCGTCCCAACCCTGGTTCAGCTTGCGCACCTGCTCTTTTAGTTCCGTGCTGTTCTCCAGCGCGCGAATCCATGCATTGCCAAGGAAATTTGTGTGAGATACTTTGCGGTCCGACCGCGCCACACCGGCCATGGCGGCGGCCAGGCTCAATACAGCTATATAGTGGTGATAAATGCGCTCTGCTTCACGGACCATTTGCAAGCGATACGAGCGCTTGTCGCGTGCGCACTGATCATCGTAGTATGAAAGGGCCTCCCGCACGGCGGCGGAGACCGCGTTATCGTCCGAGTCGAAGCGGCGATCCTCATCTTCAAAAGCCCGGGTCA
Source organism: Cyclobacteriaceae bacterium (assembly GCA_032907565.1). GTDB lineage: Bacteria > Bacteroidota > Bacteroidia > Cytophagales > Cyclobacteriaceae > ZC4RG29. The sequence goes on from JAJJPK010000060.1 coordinate 9,616, forward strand.
GCGCCTCTGTGGCGCTCCGGCTCCTCGCTGCCAGCATCTCCCGATCCTGCACCTCCATTGAGTTCAAGTCAGGAGTGAACCTGTCCCGTACATAGTCAAATGCGAGCTGATAATTTGCTTCGCGCGACTGATGCAAGGCGAAAAGGCTCTGCATTACCTTGATTCGAAGATTCCTCCTGTTCAGCATGAAGATCAAAGAACGAATTCCCGCAAAAATACACCTTCCATAGAATGAACTCAAGGAATCTGCGGAATGTATTAGGAGTGGGTAACAGGTGAAGGGTCACTCCCTCACCCGTTCATTGACTCATTCTCCACACACACTCACACTAATTTCCCATATTTGACGTGGAACCCTACCTTGCAGACTCCGTATTATTACTGATCGTACGGGCATTTGAATGAAGGCGTTACGTTATCTCAATAAATACCTGGTCAAATACAAGTGGCACCTCATCCTGGGGACCATTTTCACGATCATTTCAAACATCTTCCAGGTGATACCCGGTCCCCTGGTACGGCATTCCATCGACCTGGTTGTAGATAACATCAATCTCCACAGATCGTTCGCTTCGATGGACCTGCAGGAGAAATTTTTTGGCGCGTTTGCGTTTTCGATACTCGTATACGCCGGACTGATCCTGCTCATGGCCCTTCTTCGTGGTGTATTCCTGTACTTCGTACGGCAGACACTCATCGTGATGTCGCGCCACATTGAGTACGACCTGAAGAACGAAATCTTCAGCCACTACCAGACCCTCCCCCTGAGCTTTTACCGGCGCCACAATACGGGAGATCTCATGAATCGCATTTCCGAAGACGTAAGCCGCGTGAGGATGTACCTGGGTCCCGCCATCATGTATGGTATCAACCTGCTTACCCTCTTCCTGATACTCATTCCGCTAATGATTCACATTAGCCCTAAACTAACCCTCTATGCGCTTGCGCCCTTGCCGCTTCTTTCTTTCAGCATATACTTTGTGAATAACATCATCGAGCGCCGTTCGGATGAGATACAGCGAAGCCAGTCGAAGTTGTCCACATTTGTCCAGGAAGCGTTCAGTGGTATTCGGGTATTGAAGTCGTTTAACCGCGAGGCCGAGTCGATCACGCGTTTCGACCTGGAGACGGAGACGTATCGAAAGAAGTCCCTGCGGCTTACCGTCGTTCAGTCGTTTTTCTTTCCCCTCATCCTCGGCCTGATCGGGCTAAGCACAATCCTCACGGTATACGCCGGAAGTGCAGAAGTGATCAGCGGTCCGCTGGGGTTCGGCCACATTGCCGAGTTCATTCTTTACGTAAATCTACTGACGTGGCCGGTAGCGTCTTTGGGATGGACGAGCAGCCTCGTTCAACGGGCAGAGGCGTCGCAAAAGCGCATCAACGAGTTCCTCGAAACGAAGAGCGACATTGTGTCGCTGAAAAACCTTCAACGCCAAATCGAAGGCAAGATTGAATTCCGGAACGTAACCTTCGTCTACCCGGACACCGGTATCCGTGCCCTTTCAAACGTGTCATTCACCGTCAACCCGGGTGAGTCGCTGGCCATTATCGGAACCACGGGCTCTGGCAAGAGCACTATAGCGAACCTGATCGCCCGCCTGTACGACGTGACGGAAGGCGAAGTCCTTATCGACGACATTTCCATAAAGGATTACGACATTACGGCGCTTAGGAAACAGATGGGCTTTGTTCCCCAGGATGTCTTCCTTTTCAGCGACTCCCTCGCGAACAACATCGGCTTCGGCCGCGAGGTTATCGACCCGGACAAAGTGATCCAGGCAGCTAAGGATGCCGATGTGTACGACAATATTATGGACTTCCCGGACGGGTTCAAGACGCGCGTAGGTGAACGGGGTATCACCCTTTCCGGCGGACAGAAACAACGCGTCTCTATCGCCCGCGCCATTATCCGCGACCCCCGCATCCTCGTCCTCGACGATGCACTCTCCGCGGTTGATACCAAAACGGAGAACACAATCCTGAACGCCATGAAGCGTATCATGGAACACCGCACCTCAATTATTATCTCACACCGCGTATCATCCGCTAAGCTGGCCGATAAGATCATCGTCCTGGCCGACGGCAGGATCGTAGAAGAGGGAACACACGATTCGATGATGGAACTGAATGGGTATTACAAGGGCCTGTACGAAAAGCAAATGCTTACAGACGAAGTAGGCGAAGATTGAAAAGTAAAAGGACATAGGCTGTAGAGACGCACGGCCGTGCGTCTCTACTGGATAACAGTTTTCGAAATCAGTGAGAATTAGGCCGGTGCCTGAGCCCGTCGAAGGCCTTCAATTCTTTAAAAGAAATCTCGCGCCCACCGCGCCAAACAACTGCAACGTCAACGGCCGATCGGCGACTTCAAGAAGGAGGCTCAGTTCTCCGAATACGTTCAGTGGTGTATCTTCAAACGTGTACTCGATCCCTCCTATGCCTTCGGGCCCGAAGTCGATGGTATTGCGAACGTCGGTTCGGGCGCCATTGTCGGGAGGACGCTCCCTGTAGCGATATTCGATTTTGCCGAACTTGAGCATACCGCCCGCTCCCCAGTACCACTGCAGCCTTCCTTCCATACCCTCCGTGGGGATGTCGTAGTGAAGCAGGTAGCGCGCCTGCAGGTAGACCGGGTTGTCAAGTCGGTGATTAATGTAGTTGTACCCGTCGTACTTCGAGTATTCGTAAAACGACTTTCTATGATAATCCTTCCTCCACTCACGCGAAGCCGTGCCGAGTATGAACTCCACGGCGCGGTTAGGCCGAACTTGCCTCTTGTACGTAATGCCAATCGGGTCGCCGAGGCGAAGACCCATGCTATGATCCTGGGACCAGCCGGTACTGCAAGCGAGGACCGGCAACAACAACACGATGATTCTTTTCATACCAGAACTAGTCATGAAGCTTTGTACGTAAACAATGTCGAACGGGATTAGAAAATGTATCGCAGTCCTGCACCTCCCTGGAACCGCCTCCAGCCCGGATCGAGGGAGATGTCGTGGAACAACTCCACCTCCATAAATGCTGACACCGGAATTTGAAAATAGGAGTACTCAATACCGACCGACACCTGCGGACCAAATGTATGGCGCTGCCGCTCGAAAGAGCCGAGTTTGTTCACTTCAGTGCCATTGACGACGCTGGTGAAATAGTACTGGTAGTCGATCTGTGTATTCCTGATTTCGGTGCCAAGGCCGAAGTACATTTTAAGCCCGGGGGTTATTCCTCTTGCATCAACGTGCCATAGAAATTTCAGTTCCGCCACCCAATCGTAATTTATCCGGTGTGAAAGGTAGTCTACACGCGCGCCCTCGCTGGCGGTATCAACGTCAATGTATTCGTAAAATTTTCCGCGGTAGTACCGGTTGTAGAGGCCACTGGCAGTCTTTCCAAAGTCAGCCGCTATACCGAATCGTTCGCTGATGTAATACTTGTAGCTGATGGCGAAAGGGTCACCGAGCTTAAAGCCGATGCCGTGATAGGGATAGCGGGAATTCTCAAATACAGGGCAAACAATCTTACGCCGGTCCCGCTTTTTGTCCATCGAGTACATGCCTGCAGATCGTTTCCCCCTGGCATTTTGGGCAAAAACTGGGGCGTCCGGAGCAAAAAATAGGAATCCGGCCAATATGAGCACTATGCGCGCTACCATCGAACCCCAAAGATACGCTGTTTTGAGGGGTTGGAAGGGCGTCGAACGACTGGTGGTAGTGTGGTTCGTTCAAACGAATTCTTTGTACTGCATCCGGTGGAGTTGGGCATAATATCCCTCCCGCAGGAGCAGTTCTTCGTGGGTACCTTCCTCCTTGATTTCACCCTTGTCCAGAACGATGATCTTGTCGGCCTGCTGAATGGTAGACAACCGGTGCGCGATCACAATTGCCGTTCGTCCGCTCATCATCTTGTCGATAGCGTTCCGTATCATTTCCTCGGTTTCGTGGTCGACAGACGAAGTTGCCTCATCGAGCACAAGGATGCGTGGGTCGTAGACCATGGCTCGGATAAACGATATCAGCTGTCGTTGTCCAACCGAAAGAGTCGACCCGCGTTCCATGACGTTATACGACAATTGTCCTGGAAGCCGTTCAATAAACCGTCGTGCCCCGACAAGGTCGGCGGCATGCCATACCATCTCTTCTGTGACGTCCGGGTTGCCCAGGGCAATGTTGTTGAAAATCGAGTCGGAGAACAGAAATACATCCTGCAACACAACACCGATATTCCGCCTGAGAAATCCGAGATCATACTCATTCAGGTCGACGCCGTCGATGGTAATGCGACCCTTTCGGATTTCATAAAAGCGGTTAAGCAAATTTATGATAGATGACTTACCCGCTCCTGTTGCGCCGACTAGTGCGACAGTTTCTCCTTCGCGTATTTCCAGGTTGATATCGCGGAGCACGTAGTCATCATTATTGTACGCGAACCAGACATTTTCAAATTTCACCTCTCCGCGTATTTCCTCCGGCCGGTAGGTGCCGGTTGCCTGTACGTGTTCCTTGTTGTCTAACAGATTCATGATCCGCGACATACTCACGATACCCATCTGCAACGTGTTGTAACGGTCGGCGATCATCCGAATGGGCCGGAAGAACATCTGGATGTACATGATAAAAGCGATGAGCTTACCGATCGTTATTCCAGTCACTTCGGTGTTAATGATCCCTTTCGCGCCGTACCAGACCAGAAGTCCTATGCCCGCCGCAGCGATAATTTCGGCCACAGGATAGTAGACAGAATAGTACAGCACAGAACGCAGGTTGGCCTGACGGTGGTCGTTGTTGATGGCTTTGAATTTTTCGTACTCGGTCTTTTCACTACCGAAGATCTGCACGATGTTCATCCCCGTAATGTGTTCCTGGACGAACGCGTTGAGGTTGGATACTGCGTTGCGCACATCGTTGAACGCAACCTTGATCTTTTCCTTGAAGATATACGTGCTCAGCAGGAGCAGGGGAATCGTTGAGAGGCTTACCAGTGACAGCCGCCAATCTTCATAAAACATGAAGCCCAGGATAAAGATGATCTGCAGCAAGTCGCCCGCCATCGCTGCAAGACCTTCACTGAAAACATCAGCAAGCGCTTCTACGTCAGAGATCGTTCTGGTCACGAGCCGCCCTATCGGTGTGCGGTCGAAGAACCGGAGCCGAAGCCGTACAATGTGCTTGTACAGCTTCGAGCGGATATCGCGTATGACCTGTTGTCCGAGCCACCCGGAAACATAGGTATGGATGTATTGGGCAATGGACTGGACCAGGAGGAGGCCGATAAGAAGCATGATCATGAAGACCATGCCCTCATAATCGCCGACAGCCACATCGTGGTCCAGTGTGTATTGTATGAGCACCGGGCGGAGCGGTGAAAGGACGCCCAGCGCAACGGTAAGGAAGATTACCAATCCAAATCTGAAGCGGTACGGTCGCACAAAGGCAAGCAACCGCCGCAGAACCTTGAAATCGATGATATTTCCGCTGCTGATCTGTTCCTTCTCCACTACTTGCGGGATTTTGTTGACGGGAACACGGATCTCGGATACGTTACGCGCATCAGGAACAGTCCGTGCGGCGGTGCGTTCGCCCCGGCCTTGCGCCGGTCCCTGGCTTTGATAATATCTGCAAAATCTGCAACGGACAGCTTACCACTGCCGACATCCAGGAGTGTTCCCACGAGTGCCCTGACCATTCCCCTGAGGAAGCGGTTTGCCGTGATCCTGAACGTCAGGTTGCTGCCGCTGAGCTTCCAGTTTGCTGACCTGACGTCACAAATAAAGTGATTTACATCTGTTTTCACCTTGCTGAAGGCGGTAAAGTCGTGGGTTCCCACTAATAACGCAGCGGCGCGGTTCATGGTTTGAACATCCAGGGGCCGATGCCATCGAAGCGCGAATCCTTCGAGGAACGGATCCTTCCTGAGGGTGATACGATATTCGTAGGTTCGCGAAGTAGCCGAATATCGGGCGTGGCCGTCAGGGATGACTTCCCGTATCGACCGGATCGCGATGTCTGCGGGAAGGAACGAATTCAGTCTGACCTGGAGCTTTTCGGGATCGAAAGAACGGTTAATATCAACGTGAAAGAACTGCTGCACGCAGTGCACGCCCGCATCGGTTCGGCCGCTTCCTACAATGGCCGTGGTTTCCCGGATCAGTGTGGAAAGTGCACTTTCAATGACCTCCTGCACACCCAGGGCGTTGTGCTGACTCTGCCAACCGGCGTAGCGCGTTCCGACATAAGAAACCTCGAAGAAATAGCGCACATTAGCTTAACTTTGCCCGGAAGTTAAAGGAACCGTACTATGTGGCAAAGAATTCAGACCGTATTTCTGACTGCGGCTATCGTCGTGCTGCTGGTCTCCCTGATACAGCCCATTTGGTCGATCCGTACAGATTCGGTCGAGACCGTCCTGACGCCCTTTTATCTCATGAGGGATACCTCGTACCAGTACTTTCCGTTTACCCTTACCGCGATCCTCATGGTAGCCTCAATTACGCTGGCTGTGACATCCATCACGCGCTACAAGAACAGAGTACTCCAGATCAAGCTCGGTGCGCTCAATTCCCTGGTGCTCGTAGGCGTGGTTGGCAGCTCCGTGTACTTTGCCACGAAAATGATCACCGAGTTTCAGGGTGGAGGCTACGGGCTGGGAATGTACCTCCCACTTGTTGCCGTCATGTGTAACCTGGCCGCAAACTTCTTCATCCGGAAGGACGAACGGCTGGTGCGGAGCTCGGAGCGGCTTCGTTAAAATCCTGCCAACCTGTCAGCCGGAGCCGGCTGGAATAGTTTTTGAAAACTGCGCGTTCACGCATCTTTAACCTGAAACGACCTATGGCAACTGCAGAAAAAGGCACTATTTCCATTCATACGGAGAACATTTTTCCGATCATCAAGAAGTTTCTCTACTCTGATCACGAAATTTTCCTTCGCGAACTGGTTTCCAACGCGGTGGACGCAACCCAAAAGCTGCGGAAACTGGTCTCGCTGGGTGAATATCAAGGTGAGCTCGGAGACACCCGCATAGAAGTTGAGTTCGACAAGAAAAAGAAAACAATTACCGTTCGCGATAAGGGCATCGGCATGACGGCCGATGAAATCAAAAAGTATATCAACCAGATCGCATTCTCAGGTGCGGCCGAGTTCATCGAAAAGTTCAAAGACAAAACTGACGCAAAGGACATTATTGGAAAGTTCGGTCTAGGCTTTTATTCCGCGTTCATGGTCGCCGACAAGGTCGAAATTATCTCGCGATCCTACTCGGCCGGCGAAGACGAAGCGGCCCATTGGATTTGCGACGGATCGACGGAATTTGAACTAACTGCCACCAAAAAAGCAGAGCGGGGCACGGACGTTATCCTTCATATCAATAAAGATTCGGAGGAGTTCCTGGACGAGTGGCGTCTCAAAGGCATCCTGGAAAAGTATTGTAAGTTCCTTCCCGTAGAGATCAAGTTCGGCACCGAGGAGGTTAGCGAACCCGACGGCGAGGACAAAGACGGTAAGCCCAAATACAAAACGGTAAAGCGCGACCGGATCATCAACAACACGAATCCGCTGTGGACCCGTCCGCCTTCAGAATTGAAGGATGATGATTACCTCGCCTTTTACAAGGAACTGTATCCCTTCTCCGAAGACCCGCTATTCTGGATACACCTGAACGTCGACTATCCGTTCACGCTGACAGGAATCCTGTACTTTCCGAAGGTGAAGAACGATTTCGAACTTCAGAAGAACAAGATACAACTGTACAGCCGCCAGGTTTTCATCACAGATGAAGTGAAGGACGTCGTACCCGACTTCCTGATGTTGCTGCACGGTGTTCTGGATTCACCGGACATTCCTCTGAACGTATCGCGCAGCTACCTGCAGAGCGATGCGAATGTTAAAAAGATCAGTCAGCACATCACGAAGAAGGTCGCTGATAAACTTCAGGACATGTTCCGGAAGGAGCGTCCGGAATTCGAGAAGAAGTGGGACGACATCAACATCTTCGTCAAGTACGGTATGATCAGCGACGAAAAGTTCTACGATCGTGCCAAGGAGTTCGCCCTGCTAAAAAACATCGACAAGCAATACTTCACGCTTGATGAATACCGGGAAAAGGTGGCGCCCACACAGACCGACAAGGACAAGCAGGTTGTTTTCCTGTACACTTCGAATCCCGGCAAGCAGGACAGTTTCATCCAAAGCGCGCGCAACAAGGCTTATGACGTACTTGTACTCGACGGAATCCTGGACAACCATTTTATCAACACGCTGGAACAAAAACTCGAGAAGACGCACATCCGTCGGGTTGACAGCGACACGATAGAAAAACTCATCGATAAGGATGAAAAGGTCGACAGTGTTCTCACCCAGGAGGAAAAAGATCAGGTGAAAGCGCTTTTTGAGAAAGCCATCGACAACAAGAACATGACCGTATCGGTGGAATCGATGTCCACGGACGAGCTGCCCGTTACCATGAGTGAGTTCATGCGCCGCATGAAGGACATGGCCAAGCTCGGTGGCGGAGGATATGCCTTTATGGGCAACATGCCGGACCAGTACAGTGTGGCTGTCAATGCCAATCATCCCATTGTCCAGCGGATCATCAAAACAGAAGCCGAGGAAGACAAGCTCAAGCTCGCCAAGCAGGCCTATGACCTGGCGCTGCTCTCGCAGAATATGCTCACAGGGGCGGACCTCACCCGGTTTATCCGGCGGAGCGTCGAACTGGTTTCGTAGTCGGCCCGGAAATTCCGTAACTTAACCCGCAATTGCGGGGGAATTGTACCCTGCACGTACAAAATCCCCTCGTGCGGCGTTAATGCGGTAATGAAAAAGACAATTCTTCTTGTGGCATTGGGGTTGCCCCTGCTGGCTCTTGGTCAGGAGGACAATCCTCCTCGCGACGAGCGATTCACGATTGATACGCCCGTTACCCTTGATTTTGGAAAGGAGGAAGAGGAGGCCGAAAAGAAGCCCAAGAAGAAGAAAAAGGTGAAGAAGAAAGTCTTCTACGGGATCAAGACCAGGAAGGGGTTTACGAAGAAGGGGGTCGGCGATCGGGTGGTTTACGAATTGTTCTACGTGCTTAAGACTCCGGAGCGACCCGAAACGTTTGTACGCGATATTTACTGGTACGACTATACCCGCCGCGAGATCCGTAAGACCGCCACATTTGATCCCGCCAAGGGCGTCTTGCTGCACGGACCGTATGAGAAGAGGCAAGGAGATATCTTGCTGGAGAAGGGTATTTTCTACAAAGGGACCAAGCACGGGCGCTGGATGAAATACGATCGCGACAGTGTACTGGTCGATAAGGAAAAATACTACAAGGGCTGGCCACGCGAATCGCTCGTCTCTTATTATGATCCCGGTACACATCGCAAAATGAAGGAGATCACCCCCATCGAGTTCGGAGAGAAAGAAGGATTCTACTACCGGTTTTTTGAGAACGGGAAGATTGCCGTCATGGGTGAATATCAGTGGGACCAGCGTGTAGGCGACTGGATCGAGAACTACCCCGATGGCAAGCGCAAACGGATCATCGCCTATCCGGAAAAGCCTTTTGATGAAAGCATCCCCGCTTACATCAAGATTGAATGGGACGAGAAGGGGAAGGAGATCTATCGCAACAATGTGACCCGCACCCGCGACGCGCGCGCTTCGGCCGGTGGTCAGTGAACGGCGTCCTCCAGTTGGACGATTTCAGGGGGATCACACAGGCGTACCGAGATGATATCAAACCGCACGTTACCCTGCCAGTCGGTCGCATAAATAAAATTCTCCGCAGCACGAAGCATTCTTTCCGATTTCCTCCAGTCGACAAAATCCTCGGGCTGCCCGTATTCGATAGACGTGCGCGCCTTTACCTCCACGAAGACGAGCCAGTCGTCGCGCTGAGCAATAATGTCGACCTCCGACTTGCCGAACCGGTAGTTGCGGAAGAGGATCGTATACCCTTTCCCTGCCAGGTAGTCGGCGGCCAGTTGCTCGCCTTTGGCTCCGGCCTCCATTTTATCGGTCATGATATTGTCATACCTTTGAACCGGGAAATTAGTGATTATGTCAGCGACACTGAAACACATTGAGGGATTTACCCGACAATTAGCCGATGCGTTAAAAATGGGTCAGACGATGGACCTGCACCGTCCGGGAAGTGATACGCGCAACATTGTTATCGCAGGCATGGGCGCCTCAGGCATCGCTGCCAACCTGGTTGAATCGCTGACGTTCGGACGCGTTCCTATTCCCATCACCGTATGCAAGAGCTACAGCCTTCCCCAGTTTGTCAGCCCGCACACGCTGTTTATCGCCTGCTCGTATACCGGCGACACGGAAGAGACGGTGGCTGCATTACAGAAGGCTCTCCTGAAGCGGGCCAGCATCATCGCCGTTGCGTCGGGCGGGAAGCTGCTTGACATTGCACGCGAATACAACTTGTTCTATATCCAGCTGCCCTCGGGAGCGGAAAGCGGCAGGTTCATGATCGGCCACATGATGACCGCGCTACTGTATGCGCTGTACCATACAAATCTCATTGGGGCGGCGTTCATCCGGGAAACAGAGAACGCAATCGAATACATTGACCGTGGCGAAAAGGCGATCCAGGTCGAAGCCGAACTGATTGCCAAGAAACTCAAAGGGAAGCTGCCCGTGATTTATTGTGACGCCAGACTTCACGCTATGGCTACGCGCTTTCAGCAGCAACTGAATGAAAACTCCAAGCACCTGGCCCATGTGAACGTCTTCCCGGAGATGAACCACAATGAACTGACCGGCTGGCAACACCCGGAAGCCATCCTCCCGCTCCTGTACTCCGACCACGACCACGAACGGATCGAAAAGCGTATGGAGATCTGCCGGAGCATCTTCGAAGGAAAATCGAACCCAATAATCGACATTGTCGCGGAAGGCGCCTCCCTTCTCGAGCAGTATTACCACCTGCTCCACCTGACGGATTGGATATCGTACTGGCTGGCTCGCGAAAACGGGGTGGAACCGGACCCCTCCGAAACACGGTTATACCTGAAACAGGAGCTCGACAAGACACAGTGAACGCCGTAATCAACCGGAAGGCCCGCTTTGAAGACCTGGGCCTCATGGATTACCAACAGGCATGGGATTACCAGACCCGGCTCTTTCAGCAGACGCTGGAAGTGAAATTAGCCAACCGGTCGCGTCCGCCCGAAATGCAGGCGCCTACCGACAACCACGTCCTGTTTGTAGAACATCCCCACGTCTATACCCTTGGCCGGAACGGCAACCGGACCAACCTGCTTATCACGGAGAACGACCTGGAGAAGATTGGCGCGACTTACTACCCAATCAACAGGGGCGGTGATATCACCTATCATGGGCCCGGTCAGATCGTAGGGTATCCTGTGCTCGATCTGGAAAATTTCTTTACCGATATCCACCGCTATATGCGCTCTCTGGAGGAGGCCGTCATCCGCACGCTCGCGGAATACTCCATTCCGGCCCAGCGTATTGACGGTCTCACCGGCGTATGGGTGTCCAACGGGGCAACACCGCAAAAAATTTGTGCCCTCGGTGTCAAGACCAGCCGCTGGGTAACCATGCACGGGTTTGCCTTTAACGTCAATACCAACCTGGAATATTTCAACCACATCGTACCTTGCGGCATTCGCGACAAAAGCGTGACGTCAATGGCGGAACTGCTCGGTAGCCCGCAAGACATTAAGGCCGTCGCTGCCAGCCTCAGAGACAACCTTGCCCATGTGTTTGGGATTGAATGGACGAGCTAAGTATGTAGGTGTTTAGGTTGAGACCTGTCACTCATTTCCTTATTTCCCTATTTCTGATTTCCTTAATTCATTATTTCCCTCATACCTTTAGTGCCATGCTGGCAGAACTTCGTGACGTAATTCTTATTGACATTGAGACTGTAGCCTGTGCGCCGAACTACAATGTCCTGGACGAACGGCTTAAAGTACAGTGGACCCGAAAGGCGGCATACATGCGCCGCGACGATGAAGAGACCGACGCCGATCTCTTTAATTCGCGTGCCGGAATCTACGCCGAGTTCGGAAAGATCGTGTGCATAGGTGCAGGAAAGTTCGTGGAGAACGAACACGGTATGCTTATGCTGCGTACCAAGGCTTATTCAGATCACAACGAAGCGCAACTTCTTTCCGCGTTCAAAAGCATGCTGGAACGTACGGATCCCATGACGACAAGACTATGTGCCCACAATGGCAAGGAATTTGACTTTCCTTATATCTGCCGGAGGATGCTCATTAACGGCATAGCGCTTCCATCCCTGCTTAGCCTCTCGGGGAAAAAGCCGTGGGAGGTGCTCCATCAGGACACGATGGAACTGTGGAAATTCGGCGACTTCAAACACTACACTTCCCTTGACCTGCTCGCCGCCGTGTTCGACATCCCATCCAGCAAAGACGGCATGGACGGAAGCCAGGTCAACCGTGTTTACTATGAGGAAAATGATCTCGACCGGATCGCGTCTTATTGCCTGCGCGACGTGGTCGTGCTGGCGCAACTCTACCTGCGCTTGCAGGGACTACCCCTCATAGACGAAAGCAATATTATCAAAGCATAAGGCCGATGGGCAAGAAGAGAAAACAGGGCAAGGAAAAACCAGACCGGGACGCGCTTGCGTCCGCCGTAATGGAATTGTTTGCCCGGAGCCCTGGACAGGCTTTCAGCATCAAGCAGTTGGCCAG
>JAJJPK010000061.1:0-65085 GCA_032907565.1 Cyclobacteriaceae bacterium
TAAGACATTCATGATCAAGCATAATTGAACACACGCCCCATAGGTCAAAAAAAGACGTGTGGTGTCGTGAAAAGTTTATCGGAAATTCTGACCTTCAGTCTTGAAAACGGACGATCATGGCTAAAAGCAAGCTGCTGGAAATGAACAACATGGGCATCGTTGTAGAGTCGCTCGATAACGCTATTGCATTCTTTTCCGAGATTGGGCTCAGGCTCGAGCAACGTACGATGGTCGAGGGCGAATGGGCGGGACGAGTGACGGGGCTCGGGGATCAGTCTGTAGAGGTCGCTATGATGGTTACTCCCGATGGACACAGTCGGCTTGAAATTTCGCGCTTCATAGCTCCGAAGACCATTTCCGATCACCGGACCGCCCCAGTAAACTCCCTGGGTTACCTGCGCGTCATGTTTAGGGTCGACAATCTCGATGAATTGGTATCCCGGCTTACGCACCGCGGTGCGGAACTCGTGGGCGATATCGTTCAGTATGAGAATGCCTACCGGCTTTGTTATATTCGTGGAGTTGAAGGAATCCTTATCGGACTCGCAGAGCGGATTGGCGATCAATAGATGCCGATGCCATGAACGGAAAGAGAAAGGAGCATTGGGACACAATCTATTCCACAAAGGCTCCGCATGAGGTTAGTTGGACGCAGGATAACCCTTCTACCTCATTGGCATTTATTCACAGTTTCAACTTAGACCTGGCGGCCAGTATTATTGATGTAGGCGGTGGAGAAAGCAAGCTCGTTGACAGACTGTTGGAGGAGGGTTATGAAGATCTCAGTGTGCTGGACATTTCCGCGCAGGCCATCGATCGAACGAAACAGCGCTTGGGAGAACAGGCAGGCAGGGTGACCTGGGTGATCTCAGATGTGTTGGAGTTCAAGACAGACAAGCAGTTTGACGTGTGGCACGACCGGGCCACGTTCCATTTTCTGACCACGGCTAAGGAAATTGAAGAATATGTCGACATCGCAAGACGGCATATAAAAGAAGGAGGGTTCCTCGTTATCGGTACCTTCTCGGAAGAGGGACCTCGGAAATGCAGCGGGCTGGAGATCAGACAATATTCCGAAATTTCACTTGAGGAACAGCTCGGTCCAGGCTTTGCAAAGATCCGATGCCTCAGGGAGGACCATGTAACGCCTTTCAATACGACCCAGAATTTCCTTTTTTGCGCCTTTAAGAGGGTGACCCACTGAACATCATCCCGGGAAAAACATCCCCGATTATGAGTAAGGCAGGAGGCGCAAGCATGCTCGCAATACGGCCAGGGTGATTGTGAAGCAACGGAACGCCTCAGTTTTCCGGCGTTCTTCTGATGGCATTTCGTTTGCCATCTGGGAGGTGCACTTAACCGGAAAAATATGAGCAGCGAAAATTTGGTTTATTTCCTGGCCGGGGCCGCTATCCTCGGTGGAATATTCTCTTGCGCCACAATACCCGAAGGCGCAGTCGCGGTTAAACCCTTTGACAAGGATCGCTACGTGGGTAAGTGGTATGAGATCGCCCGCTTGGATTTCAAGTACGAGAAAAATCTGAACAACACGACGGCGGAGTATACGCTCAATGACGACGGAACCATCAGAGTTGATAACCGGGGCTACAATACGAAGAAAGACAAATGGGAGCAGGCAATTGGTAAAGCAAAGTTTGTGGACGACGAAAACGTGGGAAAGCTCAAGGTCTCCTTCTTCGGCCCGTTTTATTCAGGGTACAATGTCATCGCTATTGATGACGACTATCGTTATGCCCTCGTGGCCGGAAAGAATCTCAAGTACCTGTGGATCCTATCGCGCGAAACAGAAATACCCGCAAGGATAAGGGACAACTACCTGAGGATTGCCCGGGACATTGGATACAACACGGAGGAACTCGTTTGGGTTGAGCATGATCGGCAGAAATAGAGCCATTGGCGACTCCCCCATTGTGTGCATATTCCCTCAATGCCTACATTAGCAGGCAGTTTGGCATATGGCAACTACCGGATTCGGCATAACCGCACACATGGTATCAAGTCTGGACGGCATGATCGCCAAGCCGGATAACAGCGTTTCGTGGTTTGAGAGCTCGAGCCCTTACGAGAAAGGCGTTTCCGGACAGGATGCTGAAGAATTTCTTAAGACCATCGACTGCTACATTATGGGCTCGCGTACCTATGAACATGCTGTAGAGCTTTCAAAATCCTACGGATGGGCGTATGGCGACAAGCCGACCATTGTACTGACGAGCCGACCGCTGACGACCGACAGAGACAACATCGAATTCTATTCCGGCGACCTGTTTCAGCTCGTAACCGATAAACTAAAACCACGTTACAGGAATGTGTGGGTAGTCGGCGGAGCCTCGCTGGTCAAAGCATTCTTGCAGCGGGGATTGGTGGACGAAATACGACTGAGCATCCTGCCAGTCATATTGGGTGACGGGCTTTTATTTTTTGATCACGTAGGCCGTGAGTTGCCGTTGCAACTTAAAGATTCAGTCGCCTACAAGAATGGAATGGTTGAGTTGCACTATGGTATAGCAAAATAGGAACCGGCGCGAAACCGTCAGTTCGATGTATTATCTCACCATGGATCAATCCGGGTCGGTAAAAGAACATTACGACAAACATCTGGGAAGTTTGTATTCCTGGATGATTGGCGATTTTCAGACTTTGGTTCAGCGTCAGAAAGAAGAGTTCACGAAGGCCGGCATTGCTGAAGGTGGTTCGGCCATCGCGCTCGATCTGGGTGCCGGGAATGGTGTTCAAACCGTCGCCCTGTGCGACATGGGCTACAAGGTCACGGCAATTGATTTTAACAAACAATTGCTTGAGGAACTGAGGGCCAACACGGTTGAGCACGAGGTTCACATCATAAAAGATGATTTGCTTGTCGGGTACAAACTTGACATTTCCCCTTCCCTGGTCGTTTGTTGTGGAGATACGATCGCGCATTTGCCTGATTACACCAAGCTCGAGGAGCTGATTGCCGGAAGTTATTCCTGCCTCACAGAAGGAGGCAAGTTGTATCTCACCTTCAGAGATTATTCACGTGCACTCGAAGGCACCGATCGCTTTATCCCAGTACGGCAGGATGAAACAAAAATTTTCATGTGTTTTCTTGAATACTTCGACGAGAGGGTGCGGGTTACAGACATCCTGTTGGAAAAGGTCGGAGGTCGGTGGGAACAAAAGATAAGCTATTACTTCAAGTTGAGAATTACCGTTGCCATGATCGAGGACATTTTGCAGCGCTATGGGTTTGAAATCGTTTACAAACAATTGAGTGGAATGAATGTCCTTGTCGGGCAGAAGGGCAAGGCGAATGATGCCTGACCTTCGCATGCAGATCTCACTATGCCATGATTAATACAAATTCTCCCACTGCCTGTTATATTTGAGCACGCTCACAGCGACGCTACCAACGGACGAAAAGGATAATTCGGTGAAAACCATGCTTATAACAGGTGCGAGCCGTGGCATTGGTGCTGCCACAGCACTATTGGCCGCTGCCAACGGCTACGCGGTAGTGGTTAATTACCGCAAGAACGCTGAGGCAGCCGCACGTGTGGTTGACAGCATCGTGTCCCAGGGTGGTAAGGCAGTGGCCGTGCAGGCGGATGTGTCAAAGGAAGGCGATATCCTCCGGATGTTTGGGGAGGTGGACCGGATCTTCGGATCCCTGCATTGCCTGGTTAACAACGCGGGTATCCTGGGGCCTCAAACAAAATTGGTGGACATGGACAGCGAACGACTTGAGCAGATATTCAATACGAATATTGTTGGCCAAATCCTGTGTTGCCGCGAAGCGATTCGGCGTATGTCAACAAAGCACGGTGGTCAGGGTGGGACTATCGTCAACGTTTCTTCTATTGCATCCAGATCGGGCGCGCCGTTTGAGTACATCGACTATGCCGCGACCAAGGGCGCGTTGGATTCCCTTACTGTGGGTTTGGCTAAAGAGGTCGCTGATGAAGGCATACGGGTGAACGCGGTGCGGCCGGCGTTTATTCACACCGACATCCATGCCGATGGGGGAGAACCCGGCAGGATCGACAGGTTGGCAGATAAGATACCGCTGAAACGGGGAGGACTGGCGGAGGAAGTCGCGGAGGCCATCCTTTGGCTTGCGTCGGAGAAGTCGTCGTACTCTACCGGCATCTTCATCGACGTTACCGGCGGGCAGTAAAAGCTGTGCTATGGAATTGAGGGTCCACTTTTTGAACCCCTATTATTTACAGCGAACGTTTATCGTTTATCAATGACAAGTGTACAGAGCACAGCCGAATTCCTCGCTTCTAAGGGATATGTAGGCATTCCAATCCGGCAAAACATCGCGGGTCACTTGCTCGTCAGCGCCGCAATAAATGATGTGGAGGGTGTTTACATCCTCGACTCCGGTGCGGGGCGGACGGTGATTGACACGATTCGTATGGACACGCTAAAGTTGAAACTCAGTCACGATGAGTCTGAAGCAACCGGCGGAGGATTCGGCGGGCATGGCGTTGAGAATGTGCCGTCGTATAACAACACCATCAGGATTGGGGGTTTTTCAATGGACGAGCTGGCGGTCGCCGTAATGCCACTGAGCACTGCGTGGGAATCGCTGGCCCAGGTGGGCGCATATGAGGAGTTGTATGGTATTATCGGAGTGGATGTAATGAAGGCGGGGAGCGCCCTTGTCGACTTTGAGACCATGACGCTTTATCTGAGGCAATCGTAAGACCTGCAAACAAACTGCTATGAGAAAGGTAGTCGCCGCCATCAACATGACGCTCGACGGTTTTAGTGACCACACGGCAGTCGATCCGGATGAAGAAATTCATCGGCACTACCAGGAATTGCTGGCAACTGCAGATGCTATCGTATACGGAAGGATAACCTTTCAGCTAATGCAGTTCTGGGAGGAACTCGTGAAGAATCCCAGTGGCGACGCGGCTATGGATGATTTTGCCCGGACTATCGACGATATTCCTGATAAGATTGTATTTTCCCGAACGCTTCATCAGGTGGGCTGGCGAAACTCGAGAATTGCAAAGCAAAGCCTTGCGAATGAAATTCATGAGTTAAGAGAACGACCTGGCAAGAATATTCTGATCGGCAGCCGCAGTCTGATCCTACAAGGGTTGAACGAGGGGTTGATTGATGAATTCCAGCTTTGCATTCACCCCGTGATTGTTGGAGACGGCTTGCCGCTATTCAGTGATGTAGATAGCAAAATCCATCTTAACCTGGTAAAGACTAAGACCTTCAAAAGTGGTGCCGTCGTCTTTTATTATGTGCCGGCTAGATAACCTTGCTCACAGCTGAATGAATTTCAGGGCTGGTATTATTTTACCGGCCACTACAAGCCTCATGACGATAGTAGATGGACGAATTGTTTTCCGTTCAGATGCTTTTCCGGAAGCCGATGTCGGAATCGCAAAGGAGTAGGTTTTTCGATAAACCGACAGCGTACCTATCTTGCTGATTGTGCAGCAATCACGGCATGGACGAGGACAGGATCAGGGAATACTACAACAAGGGAATTGAGAAGAACCGGTTAAACCTCAACTACTTCAGGCTTGAGGGCATCCGGACCCGTGAGATTGTTTCCCGATTTCTTAATCGGAAAGGTTTGAAAATTGCAGATGTTGGCGGCGGTGCCGGCTTTTATGCATTCTGGCTTCAGTCCCTCGGGCATAGCGTCAGCATGATCGATTTTTCGCCTGGCAACATTGACCTTGCGAGAGAGCATGCAGCAGAACAGGGAATCGCCTTGACTTCCTGCCAGGTTGGCGATGCGCGAAATCTTCCATTTCGAGACAATGAATTTGACCTGGTCCTTCTTTTAGGTCCGCTTTATCACCTGATCAGTAAGGAAGACCGGATAAGAGCACTTCAGGAGGCGGGGCGTGTCGTGCATCCGGAAGGTGTCATCCTCGCTGCATTCATTTCGAGGTATGCGTCGCTGCTGGATGGATTAAAAAGGGATCTTATCAGCGACAATCAATTCGACCAGATACTCGTGAATGATTTGAAGACGGGCATCCATAAAAACGATACGAACAACCCCGAGTACTTTACGACGGCATTCTTTCACACTCCACAGGAAATCAAGGACGAGATAATGGAAAGCGGGTTGAGGCTGCGGGAGATCGTAGCGGTAGAAAGCGTAGGGTGGCTGGTCGATGATCTGTCGAAGAAAATGCACGATGAAAAGTACTGGTCAAGGCTTCAGGATCTCCTTCGTCTCGTTGAGGTAAACTCCGATCTGATCGGGGTGAGTCCGCATATAATCGCCATTGCCGGGAAGGGTGTGTGAGTGCGTTTTTTTGGCGCGGTGTTGTAAGAATCTACCTGGAGAACCATCTCGCCTTATAGACTTTCATCTCGGGGAATGCGAACCGCCGTGCAGGATTGAAAAAATCCACATGAAAAGTCCACCACCGCTCTTCGGGTACGGTAAAGATGTATTGTCCGTTCTTGTTTTGACCCAGGCTTTTAATGTTCTCGGCATCGGGAAAGCCCTCAATTTTGCTAAACCGCTGAGTATCGATATCGAATTTCCAGGCACCTTCGTGTTCGGTAACCAGCAGACTTTTTCCATCGGGTGTGGGCTGCAGGTCGTGCCCGCCAATGCCAGGGATTGTCCAATGTGCTTTCAATTGCAGCTGTCCCTCGGGGGCGAGTTTGTACTCCCTCAATACATCATATCCCAGTGCATAAAGACTTCGGCGACGGTTGTCCCAAACAAGTCCGTGCGCGGAATAAAGGCTGTCCGTGAATATCGGCTCACGCCCCTTTGCCAGGTCAAATACCATGATACTGTTCCCCTTGTCCGCCGTCGACGCTGCGGCAGCAAGGAAATTGCCAGGTAAGAGTTCAATGGAGTGTGCGTTAGGCACTGGTGCATAAAATTTAACTTTGCCGTTTTTTCTTTCGACGATGGCGACAGCTCCTGAGGACGATGAGACCAGGATATCGTCGCCATTCTTGACGGGTTTGCAATCGTCTACCGTGTTGAATTTTTTCAGTCGGTATTCTTCCGGCAGATCGTTTGCATGGTGGGCGTCCCACGTCCATACGACTTTCGGAATTGAATCGCGGGATTGGTTATAATCGACCAGAAGAACCTGGTGGTCGCCGCAGACCAGGAAGGACGTCCTTATTTGCTGAGCCCGCCCATGGAAGCAACTGGTCAGCAAGAGCAAGAGTGTGACATAACGGATTTGCATGGCTGCAATTAAGCAAAAGAAGTTTCACTCAGGGTCATTTTTCTTAATTTAGAGTGCAATCGAGCCATCTGAAAGATAAAGTTCTGAATCTTCTCCTGATCGTCACCTCTCTGTTCGCGTACCTCGAATGGGGCGGAGGCAATAGTGCATTTCTTTTTCAAGCAGAGTATGAAGTCTTTAACAAATTGTTGACCAGTCCGAGGGATGTTGTTCATCCCTTCTCGCTGGTCCCAATGCTGGGACAGGTGTTACTTCTGATAACCTTGTTTCAGAAATCTCCATGGAAAAGCCTTACGTTTGCGGGCATGGGTTGCATCGGAGTGCTCCTCGTATTCATTTTTTTCATCGGCATTGTAGCTCCCAATTTCAAAATGCTGGTATCAACCCTGCCATTTTTGGGAGTGTCCATTCTGGCCATAATAAACAAGTGGCATAAGTGATTATTGTTCAAAACGTGGTTCTATTTGCGTCCTGGTTGTGGTTATCTTTGGAAAGTCCCTGGGATCGCTCTTGCAACCCATCGCATCAGGACCGCTGCCGGCCGAACAGCAATAACCCGGTTCCACAAACAACTGTCTTGTGAAGAACCGGCGAATGATGTACTATCGTCGCGGAATTCAAATCAGATTTAAGGGTATGAAGTTCATTCTTGCAATTCTGGCTTTCTCGATCGGGGTGTTGAGCATCCCGCTGCACGCACAAACCATCTCAAAGGAGGAACTCATTTTTCTGACCTCTGAATGGAAAGGAGAAAGGTTCCCTGACGGGCGACCGAAAATTCCGGATGACCTCCTGGAGCGCGCCAAGCATATCATGATTGACGACGCATGGACCGTGTTGAAGAATGAAGGGTACCTTAACCAATTTGAGGGCAACTGGAAGACAGTAAACAACACCATCATGACAGGGAGGGCGGTAACAGCCATGTATTTGCCGAGCCGCCCCGACGTAGAACGGAATATCAAAGAGCGAGGATGGAAACAGGGAAGAAAAGGGAACACCAACTCCTGGCCGATCGACATACTAACCAAGGGGGACCTTTATGTCGCTGATGCATTTGGCAAGATCAGTGGAGGCAGCATAATGGGCGCAACGCTGGCCAATTCGATTTTCAGCAAGTCCGGAAATGGCGTCGTGTTCGACGGTGCTGCCCGGGATCTCCAGGAGATAAGCAACATAGAAGGATTCAATGCTTTTGTTCGCGACTTCCATCCGTCATTCACCGAACACATGGTTCTTATGGGACTCAATACCCCAATCCGTATCGGTGAGGCTATTGTCCTGCCCGGTGACCTGGTGATTGCCACCATGGAAGGCGTGTTGTTTGTGCCAGCCCACATGGCCGAGTATGTAGTGAGCGTGGGCGAATTCGTCGTTAGAAAGGACAAGTTTGGTTTTGAAATGGTTCGATCGGGCAAATACAGCACCGGAGAAATTGACGACCAGTGGACTGATGAAATAAAGGACGAATTTTTGAAGTGGCTAAAGAATCATCCGGAATTGGGGACGATGACACGCCAGGAACTGGATGAGATTATGAGTAAGAGAACGTGGTGATTTTGGAAACACATAGATCACATAGGAGGAGCGCGTTAGGAGTAAGTAGTAAGAAAGGAGAACCAGGGTGATTGGAAATCGGTAATCGAGACGTAGCACGCTACGTCTCTACTATCACCACATGAAACGCCCCGGGTGGTAAACGTTGGATCAATTTTTGGTGGCGACAAAAACATCCATCTCTTTCATATGAAAACGCACACCACCTTTGCAAATCCCGCTCTTATCCTCGGCCTTTTGCTCTTCGCCTGGAGCTGCGCAATGAACCCGGTCACGGGGAGAAAGCAGCTCGTTTTAATGTCGGAATCGCAGGAACTGGCCATGGGCAAAGAAGCTGATCCCCAGATCATGGCCTATTTTGGTGTTTATGACGACCCTGCCCTGAAGCAGTTCATCAACGAGAAAGGGCAGGAAATGGTGAAGGTCTCTCACCGTTCGAAGCTCACGTATGAGTTCAAAATCGTGGATTCGCCTGTCGTCAACGCCTTTGCCACGCCGGGGTATGTGTACTTCACCCGGGGTATCCTTGCCCATTTCAACAATGAAGCTGAATTCGCGGGAGTACTGGGTCACGAAATTGGCCACATTACGGCCAGGCATGCCGTAATCCAACAGCGAAACGCAATGCTGGGGCAACTGGGGATGATCGCCGGTGTCATCCTGGTGCCCGAACTGTCGCAATTTATGGAGCCGCTTTCGGCGGGAATGCAACTCGCCCTCATGAGTTTTGGGAGGGATGCTGAACGGCAATCCGATGAACTGGGTGTGGAATATTCTTCCCGTATTGGATATGATGCCTCGGAGATGGCGGGGTTCTTTGAAACGCTTGCGAGGCAGGGTAAAGCAGCGGGCGGAGAGGAGATACCCGAGTTCTTGTCAACGCACCCATCGCCCGAGGAGCGCAATGCCACTGTCGCGAAGCTGGCGCAGGAGTGGAAAGCGAAGCTTGGTCAGGACAACCTTAAAATCAATCGCGAAAGTTACTTGAAGAGGATCGAGGGCCTTGTGATCGGCGAAGATCCGCGACAAGGATTCGTGGAGAACAACACCTTCTATCACCCGGTGTTGAAGTTTCAATTCCCAACGCCGAAAGGTTGGAGTGTTTTGAATACGCCACAGCAGGTGCAAATGGCACCATCGGACGGCGCGGCCGTTGTGATTCTTACCCTGGCGGGAAAGGGCGCGCTGGAAGATGCCGCCAATGGCCTCCTTCAACAATACAATCTCACGCTCGTCGAATCGAAGAAAGAGAGCATCAACGGATTGAATTCTATTCTTCTGGTTGCAGATCAAACGCAGGAACAGGGGACGATACGGCTTGTCGCCGGTTTGATCCAGCACGATGGCATTGTCTACAACCTGATGGGCATTACCTCGCTGTCGCGATTCCCGAATTACCAGTCCACCTTCCTTTCAACCATACGCGACTTCAGGCAGCTTACGGATTCTGAAAAGCTCAATAGGAAACCCGACGTGATTCGGATCAAGGCCGTTCCCCAGAACATGACCGCCCAGGCGGCGTTCGAGCATTTCGGAATGCCATCAACACGCATGGAAGAGCTTGCCATTATGAATGGCATCGCGTTGAACGACAGGATCGAAAAGGGGACCTTAATCAAAGTTGTGGGCAAATAACCTGTGTGTAACACTACCTCCCTACATCTCCTTGTCTCTTATCTTCAAAAGGAGAACATACCCGTCTTTTAAAAGAAAAAATATTCATTGAAACACCAACCGATATTATTAACTTCCGTGGATGACCTTCCACAGAATTGATCAGGCATGGTTCAGCCGTAAAGTGGCGATGTTTTGGAAGACTTCTATTTAACTTCACGATCACTGGCCATTTCCAGTATACCGGAGTGACGGATTAAGGTCAAACCTCAATTTTATGAGCATGCCCTTTACAAAGTTCCTCGTATGTGTTCTAATTCTTGCTGTCACCATGGGTTGTGACACAAAGAAGAATCTTTACTCTCACGAGGGATTTGTTGGGGTCAACGGCGGAAGGATATGGTATCGCGTTTCCGGCGCTGGCGACAATACTCCACTGCTGGTTCTTCACGGTGGTCCTTCCTTCCCTTCGTATTACCTTGATCCGTTACAGCAACTTTCCGACGAACGTCCTGTAATATTTTTTGACCAGCTGGGCTGCGGTCGGTCCGACCGGATAACAGACACGACACTCATGACCATCGATGCGCATATCGATCAGATCGCGCGGCTGCTACAATTCCTGGATGTTGATGAATTTTACCTTTACGGGCACTCGTGGGGAAGTATGCTGGGCATGGATTATTATCTGCGGCATGGCGACGACGTGAAGGCATTGGTGCTATCGGGTCCGTGCCTGGATGCGAAACGGTGGGTGGCGGATGCTGATACGCTGATTGCGCAGTTACCCGACTCTTCCCGGATTGCCCTCCAACAAGGCATTGCAGGCATTATTGAGGACTCAGCGTTGTATAGGTCAGCAATGATTGCATACATGGACACCTACTTTGCGCGGAATAAACCTGTATCGCCATCACTGGATTCATCGTCAGTTCAGATGGGCGTGAACGTTTACGTTTATATGTGGGGAAGTAACGAATTCAGTGCCACAGGAACGCTAAAGGACTATGATCGCACGGCTGACCTGGGAAGGGTAGACGTCCCCACCCTTTACATTGCAGGGGAGTTCGACTCCGCGCGGCCGTCGACAGTCGGTTACTATCAAAGCCTGACGCCGGGGTCCCGGTTGGTAGTCGTGCCGGGAGCAGGTCATTTCATATCGCACGACAATCCCGAGCCTGAGATCATGGCAATTCGTGCATTTCTTTCTGAAATGGATAAGCAGTGAGTACTGCGCAAAACCGTTCCTTCGGATCGATTGTTAACGTGTTATTGTATTCAATGTAAAATTGAAGCGATGATGCGACTCAAAGTAAAACCTGTTGATGAGAATACGTGGAGCGACTTTGAGGCACTTTTTCAATCCCGCGGTGCACCGTCATATTGCTGGTGCATGGCGTGGCGGATGACGTCGACAGAACTGAAGAACAACACTTCCGCAAACAGAAAAAAATTCATCCGCAAGCGCGTCAAAAATGGAACGCCTATCGGATTGCTCGCCTATGTCGGTGACGAGCCCGTCGCGTGGTGTTCGGTCGCGCCGAGGGAGACCTATCGGCGACTAGGTGGGGATGAACAGTTGGAGCGCGTCTGGTCGGTCGCGTGTTTTTTCATCAAACGTGAGTTTAGGGACCAGGGCCTCGTGAAGTTCCTCATTGAAGAAGCGAAGAAGTATGCACGACGAAACGGTGCGAAGTATCTCGAAGCCTATCCCGTAGATCCGGACTCCCCCAGCTATCGCCACATGGGCTTCAAACCGACCTTCGAAAAAGCGAACTTTTCCTTTGTGAAGAAGGCGGGCACGAGGCGTAATGTCATGGTGTGCAAACTCTAACGCTCAAGGCTTACCGGCATTGAAGCCTTGTGCCAATCGGGCTTCCTCCTGGGCGCGCAGGCTGTCCAGGTAACGCTGATAGTCCTCCGGCGTGTCAATGTCGAGTTCGCCTCCCGGGAACTCGACTTGTTGCGCGCGCGCTTTGTTCTTATCGATGATCTGGCGTGCACCCTGTTGGTCGCCAATACCTCGGATTTCATCGAACAACGAGGCGCCAAAAATGGCTGGCACTCCCAGGATACCGGAGTAAGCGGATGCGACAATGGCTGCCTGGGTGCTCCGGTATTTGTCAATCAGTTCATTGAGATGGTCGGCAGTGAGCAGCGGCTGATCGCACACCAGTACGAGGATGGCTGTCGTGTCGGCCAAAAAATGCTGAATAAAGTCCATCCCAGCCTTCAATGAGCTTCCCATGCCTTTTTCCCAGCCTGAGTGAATGCAGATGTATAGCGGCAAGTCGCGAATGACTCGCCCGTGTTCACGCTCATTGTCACCCAACACCACGAGAGTACGATCGGCATTGCTTTCGCATGAAGTACGGGCTATGCGACGGAGCAGGGGCTCGCCCTCCACCAGGAGCAATTGCTTGGATTGGCCAAGTCGGGATGAGGCTCCCGCGGCGAGAACGATAGATGTTATGATATCTGCTGGCGGCGTATTCATAGGCGCTGACAAAGTTTGCGTTTGTTTATTGTCTGCAACCCGTGGCGATTGCCTTGCCCCGGGACCGATCAGGGGGTTACTGATAATACGTTGTTACTTCTCGGAAGTTTTCCGCAGAACCGGGTTCAGGTGGACTTCCTTGAATACCTGGTCGCTGCCCGGGCCACGCTTGTGAATGGGTCCCTGGCGATACTTGAGAAATCCACCGGAGCGGCACGTAAACTTACTGTGAATTTCCGCAATTATCGACACCGCGATTTCGTCAGGGGTCTCCGCTCCAATGTCGAGGCCGATCGGCGAGTGGATCCGATGCATGTCTTCCGCAGAGAGAACGATGCCTTCACGGTCGAATTCTTCGCGCATCTTGTCGAATCGCTTCCGCGGCCCCAGCATACCGATGTATGGGGCGGGGGTTTTGAGCAGCGTGCGGAGCACATCGCGGTCGTACTCATAGTTATGCGACATCAATACGCATGCTGTAAATGGTGTGATGTCGAAATCGCGCTCGATGAAGGTACGGCTACACAGTGAAAGGTTATCCGCGCCGGGGAAGAACAATGGGGCTATGTGCGCAGCGCACTCGTCCGTTACCGTGACCTCCCAACCGAGCGATTTGGCGAGCTGGCTTACCGGCCGTGCGTCGAACCCCCCACCGAAGATGATCAGTGAAATGTTAGGCGGAATGAGTTCAAGGTACACGTCCACTTCAGAGTCCTGCCATGTATACGTCCGCGTTTCGGATGTTCGGGTTTCGAACAGTTTCGAAAGATCAGCGGCAATTCGTGATGTCAATACCTTATCGTTGAGCGATTGCTGCACGGCACCGGCGGCATCAATGAGGAGTTTCTGACCTGTTACGGTCTCATTTTCACTCCTGAAGATTGTGGCAAGCGCCATGGGTTCGCGGGTGTGGACAAATGCCTCGAAAAGGCGCACCGGATTAGCGGGATCGTTATGGTCGATGGGTTCAATCAGTACATCGATGACCCCGTTGCATCCAAGGGAAATGCCGAGATTCTGGTTGCTTTCTTCCCGCGTGTCATAGGTCACGGCCATCGGCGTTCCTTCAAGAATAACCTTTCGCGCCTTGCGCAACGCGTCGCCCTCCAGGCAGCCGCCGCTGATGCTTCCCACCCAGCGACCGTCGTCGGTGATCAGCATGCGGGCACCCGGACTCCGGTAGGAGGAACCCCGGACCTTCACAACCGTGGCCAGAGCCGCTTTACGCGCACTGTGGTCCAGCTTCCCATATGCGTCAACAATGCTTCTGAACTCTTTCATACCTCCGGATTTTCATCATTCCCGCCAAAATCGCCGGCAAACAGGGAAAAAACGCTTCCCACGTCGCCCTGTCCCGAAGTTAACAATTAGGGTACGTTAAAAACAGACCGGAGGGGAATGTTTATGTAGACGGCTGTGTACTGATTTATTACTTGCTCCCCTCGCATCCCGCCAACGCTTCCGAAACCTCTTTCACCTCTACGATCCCCTCCTCGTGAGACCAGGTATTATAGATGTAGGTTACAATTTGCGCAATTTCGAGGTCGGTAAGGGCGGGAATTCCGGGCATAGGTTGAACGAACTCAATGCCGTTCACAACGAGGGGTTCGTCGACGCCATAGCGGATTAGGCAGATAACCTTGTCGCGGTTGTTGGTCATGTAATCGGACGTGTCAAGGGGTGGATACACCCGCCTCAACCCGCTGCCATCCTGCTGGTGACAGTTGCTGCAGTGTTGAACATAGAGTTGTTCTCCTTGCCGGTAGTATTGCAGGAATTTGGGAGATCCGCTTCCGGCACGGCCGCTGTTGCCTGAACATCCCGGGGCGAACAAGAGTGTTGTAAGCAGCAGCGGCAGAACGAAGCGCTTAGTTTGCATATTCTTTTTTCAGCCTGGCGATATCGCGGAGAAGGCGGTCTACGTCTTCATCCTTTGTGCCGTCATACTTTCCGCGGATGCGCCGTTCCTTGTCGATGAGCAGGAACGCTCCGCTGTGGATAAAGCCATCGGGCTCTGTATCGTCAGCCATAGCTGTGGCGAAGTAGCTGGTTTGCGCAATGTTGAAGATGTCGTCCTGGTTGCCCGTAACGAAGTGCCACTTATCACTTTCTACACCCAGTCGCTCCGCGTAGTCATGCAGCAACCCAACAGTATCGTACTCCGGGTCAATAGTATGAGACAGCAGTAAGACGTCGGGATCAGATTTTATAGAGTCGTAGACACGGAGCATCTGTGTCTTCATGATGGGGCAAATGGTGCGACAGGAAGTAAAGAAAAAGTCGGCCACGTAGATCTTGTCTTTGAAAGTGTCTTGTGTGACGACATTGCTGTCCTGGTCGACAAAACGGAAGTCCGCGATCGTGTGAAAGATCGTGTCGCTGCCTTCCACCATTCGCTGGCCGAATATCGGAAGTTTTTCCTCTCGCTTGGATGTTGAGCACGCTGCAAGGAGAATTAGTACGAATGCGATGGTATAAGAGAAAAGAGGGATTTGAAAGCGAATGACGGCGTTAGTCATCTCTGAACTTTTTATATAGTCTGATTCCTGCCAATATGAATATTGTTACAATCAGCAATCCCGCGAGTCCCCAGGCGATGCTGATGCCGTCGCGCACGACGATGATAAACACGATCGCGATGAGGAACAGCGTGGGAACCTCATTCCAGGCGCGCAACTGCTGTGACGAATAGCTAACAATTCCTTTTGCGAAGCGGTTCATCAGGTACTGCAGCGAAAAATGATATCCGTATAGCAAAACGACAATCGCCAGCTTGACATGCATGAAGCCCATCTTGAGATACGCTGGCTCCTGGATTAGCAGGGCAGCGCCCATCCCTAGCGTTAGGATG
This sequence comes from Cyclobacteriaceae bacterium, assembly GCA_032907565.1. Classification (GTDB taxonomy): domain Bacteria; phylum Bacteroidota; class Bacteroidia; order Cytophagales; family Cyclobacteriaceae; genus ZC4RG29. Next base: position 15,722 of record JAJJPK010000061.1, read on the forward strand.
GCAGAAGGCCAGGTAATGCCGTACCACAGACGGCGTGCCATGGTGTACAACTGGCGGCTCAGTATGGTCTTCTCGGGTTCAGGTTTGTCGCGTGCCTCCGTAATGTAAACCATAAGGCGGGGCATGTAGAAGAGGCCGGCAAACCACGTGACAATGAATACGATGTGGACTGCTTTTAAATAGAGAAATGTCATGCGTGGGCAAAAGTGCGCAGCCGGAAACCCGAAGGCAAGTTTCAGGACATATTTTCAGCAACGAGTACCCGGATCTCATCGCCCACGCGCAACTCCCCGTGCGTGGGACCGATCAGGTTCATGCCGAACATGACCTTGTTTCCGGTCTTGCGATAGCTGGCCAGCGCGCGCAGGGGTTCCTTTCCCGGAATGCCGGGCTCCTGGTCTACTCCGGGAAGCGTGCACCGCACGCATTGACGGGTGGCTGTGAACGTGTGTCCGCCAATGCTGACTTCCTTCCAGGTGTCTTCCTCGTGTGGCAGGCCACCGGTAAATACGAGGTTGGGGCGGAACCGATTCATTGGGACGGGCGTATCGAGTCTTTTGTTCAGTTCGTCCAGCGATGCCTGACCAATCACGAGAAACGGGAACGCATCCTGCAGCCGCACGTGAACTTCCTCGTCGGTGTATCCTGGCTCTACGGGTCGGGGTTTGTCTTCAGGAAATGCCAGAAGCCGGCAACCGACCTCCAGCCTGGCGGAAAACCAACGGTCATACTCCGCGCCCATTGGGATGGCAAAAACTTCATCGTTCCATACCCGGGCACGCTGTCCCTCATGGGCAGGAATTTCGAACGGGATTTGAAGTACATCCCCGGCAAATCGGACTTCCACGTGGTCCCGATGTAACGAGGTCTTAAAAAGTGCCATCCGTGGGTGGGACCGTTGCGTCAGGAGCGTGTCGTCTTCGCTGACAAGCATCCACCGGCGATCGTGTTCCAATCCTTTGCTGAGGATTGCCGCCGAGGGCAGCGAAACGCCGCCAAGAGATTTCACAGGGTAGGTCCAGATCTCACTTAGTTTAAGCATGTCCTTTAGGGATGCGTTTGGTCTTGTCGCGAGCCGGTTCTGATTCCATCGTCCTCACCAGAAACGAAGCTTTGCGGGCAGGTCGCGTTTCTCATTCACCTTTATGAGGACTGGCAATTTTCCGTACTGTAGTTCCAGCCGGTCGAAGTCCTGAAGGGTATCATCCAGAACAGTATACGAATCCCAGCTCTTGTCAACAAATAACTCCGGATAAAGACGATTCAGTCCGAGTAGGTAATAGCTGCCATCTTTGGAAGGTCCTATGATGGCATCAGCCCCTTCGTCGAGGAATTCAAATGCTCGGGTGATGATTTCACTGGTCAGTCCGTGACAGTCGGTAACAATAAGGCACACATTACGATAGCCGGAGGTGAATGCCCAGGAGAATGCGTTCTGCATCTGCTCCCCCCGATCTTTCCCAGATTGAAGTTGCTTGACGTAACGGGAATCATCCCACCGGTCGCCAGTAATGATGGATCCCTCATAGAACACAGCCTTGTCGAAGGGAAGTCCGTCGACCATTGTTCGTACCGTCTCCACGAGGTATTCGCATACTGCCTGAGTTTTCTCGCTGCCAATGGCGGACGTCAACAGGGGCTTGGTTTCCCTGGAAGGATCGGTGTAAAAAATGATCAGCAGATTCTTGTCCATGGAAAATTCCTCCTCACGCTTGCACGCCGATTCATCCGTAAGTTAGGGCAATAGGCGTTAATACGCGAAACGTCGGACCGGTTATTTTGCCTTGGCAGGTTCGGCCTTCATTTGCGCGCAGTATAATTTTTCGTAATACTCCCGGGCCATCCGACCTGAGTCAAACTGAGGGACGATGTCGGTCATGCTGGTGCGCACCATCTTCCACCATTTTGATGGGTTGTCGTAATAGGTAGGGATTACTTCCTTTTCAAGAAGGTCGTAGAGGTTGTTGGCCTCGATCTTGTCGGCCAACTCAGGTGTTACTCCCGCCGGTGCGGTTTCAATGATAAAGCTGTTCTCTCCATGTTGTGCGAATTCCGGTATCCACCCATCAGGTATTGAGAGGTTAAGTGTTGCGTTCATCGCGGCTGTCATGCCAGACGTGCCCGATGCTTCGTGGTACAAGCGGGGGTTATTGAGCCATACATCGCATCCCTTTTTGAGAAAGCCGGAGAGCCATAGCTCATAGCCGGTAACGACCGTGCAGTTGGGAAGTTCTTTTGTCTTCCAGTAGATCTCATTGAAGAGATTAATTGAATTATAGTCCTCAGGATACGGCTTCCCGGCCCAGATGATTTGAACAGGGTATTTCTCATTCCGTGCAATCTTAAGAAAGCGTTCAAAATCCGTTAGCAGCAGACCGGCTCGTTTGTAGGCCGCAAACCTCCGTGCCCATACGATGGTGAGGCGGTCGTCGCGGAACAATTTGCCGGTTTGATTGGCTACGAAACGAAACAGTTTTTGCTTCAGCCTTCTCTTGCGTTCGACAAGTGCCTGTTCATCACCGGCAGCAAGGGCCTTGTCGAGTAGCGCATCGCTCCAGTAGGTTTTATTCTGAGCGTTCGTAATTGAAGTGATCTCACAAATTCCCGAATATGAACCCCACATTTTGCGGGCGACCTTTCCGTGTAGTTTCGAGACACCGTTTGCCTTCTTTGCCATACGTAGTGCCGTGAGCGTGTAGTTCAGCACGCCGTTTTCCGGATGTACATAGTGTTGAACCTGCTCGGGTGTGAGACCATTAAAAAAGCTCATGCTATGAAGAAGGGGAAGACTGTGTTCTTCATTGCCGGCCTTTTCCGGTGTATGCGTGGTGAACACGACACGCTTCCGGACCTCGTCGAGGGATTTGTATTTGTCGAGGAGGTAGAAGCAAAGGGGCAACGAATGCCCTTCGTTCATATGATACGTGGAGACGTTGCATTTCAGGATGTCGAGCAGCGTTGCACCGCCGACACCGAGCAGGATTGATTGCGCGATGCGGGTCGTTTCATTAGGATCGTAAAGACGATGGCTAATGGTTTGTGCGAGGTAGTCATTCTGCGGTATGTCCGTTGTCAGAAGAAACAGGGGCGCCGTATTGAAAAGATGGGGCTCGAGGAGCAATGCCTTTACGTAGACACGTGCGCCATGAATAGTGATGGGGAAGACGATGCCCGTGTCCTTAAGAAAAAAGTAGTCCTTGTCACGGAAGCTCACACGGAGTGTCTGGTCCTGGTTGCGATCCTGATCGTAGTACCCCTTCTTCCAGAGGATACCGATGCCAATGAGATGCTGTTTGAGTTCGTAGGCGCTCCGCAGGTGCGAGCCGGCAAGAAAGCCGAGGCCGCCGGAGTATATCTTGAGGGGCTGGTCGATCGCAAATTCCATGGAGAAGTAAGCCACGGTGTTGCTGTACTTCTTTGCGGTAGTGTAGGGGAATAACTCGTCGGCTTTGATCATGGTTTAGGATTAGGCCCACTCTAAAGGGGGCCAAACTAACAAAATTGATAGGATTGAAATCAGCGAAAATCGAAAACAATCTTACGTGGCACCCTGAAACGATTGAAGGAGCTGAAGCATTTCGCCGATTGAAGCAACGGTGTGCTCCCGGCCACCTTGCCGCACCCGCCAGGCTGAATCCGTGACAACCAGCACGTCAATCGTAGCGGGTTCCGCCGACACGACGTACCCGTTTCTCTCCAGGGCATTGCGGGTCCAAAGGTAAACCGGTCCTTCGCCCTGGATGGATACCACTACATTGCGATAGGGCTTATGCTGCATTTTGCCGGATTTCAGGTCGAAGCCCTTGAACCGGAATATGTCATCGAACGCGCCGGTCAGCACAAGGTCTTCAGGCTCACCCACAATAACATCGCGATTACGGCCGGCGAGCCAAATGCGGTCGGTGCCCTGCAGGGCAAGGTCAAGTTCGTGCGTGGCCAGGAGGATGGCCTTTTTAGATCGATGTGCGATCTGTCTAAGCAGGGCCATGATTTCCACGCGATTGTTCAGGTCGAGGTGCGCGGTCGGCTCGTCAAGGAGCATCAACCGGGTATCCTGCGCCAGGGCGCGCGCGATCATGGCCATTTGCATCTGGCCGTCACTGAGTTCATAGATTTTTTGGTTGCGCAAGGGTTCGAGATTCAGATCGCGGAGCGCGCCCTCCACTATAGACTGGTCCCTTTCCGTCATCCGTAGACTCCAATCTACATAGGGATACCGCCCAAAGGTGACCAGTTCGCCGACGGTGAGGTTGGCCGCAGAAATCCGGTCGGTGAGTACCACCGACACGGAGAAGGGAATCGTGTCGCTCACATCCCGCTCAGGGGGCGGCTGCCGGTTGATGGTACCTGCCAGCGGTTTTTGTAATCCGGCGAGGGTCCGGATGAGGGTCGACTTCCCGGAGCCGTTAGGACCCATAAGGCATATCAGCTCTCCCGGGTATAGCGCAAGATTGAGATTCTGGAACAGGAGGTTGTTGCCGGTTCGGCTGCGATACCCTGCGGAGAGGCCGATGGTTGAAAGAACCGGGCTATTCATATTCGTATCATCTTGCTTCGAATCACCACCCAAATCACTACGGGCGCCCCGAACAGTGCCGTGATGGCGTTGAGCGGGAGGATTTCTGGACCTGGAGGCAATTGCGATAGGATATCGCAGAGCAGGATCAGTATAGCTCCGCCGAGGGCGACGTTGGGGAGCAGAATCCTATGGTCGGACGTTGGAACGAGGAGGCGCGTCAGGTGAGGTACGGCCAGACCCACAAATGCAATGGGCCCGCAGAATGCGGTTACCCCGCCAGTCAGCACGCTTGCCGACAGAATAATAAGGACGCGAGAGCGCTGGAGTCGGATTCCCAGGCTTTGGGCATAGTTATCGCCGAGTACCCAGGCGTTGAGTGGCTTGGACAGGCTGAGGGCAAGCGCCACGCCGGCCAACAGGATCCAGGTAAGTACGCCGATCTCGGGCCAGTTGAGGCTGCTAACATTACCAAAGGTCCAGATGAGAAAAATCTGAAGGTCATCCGATCTGCTTCCGAACTGCAAGACGCTTACTATTGATGAAGCGAGTGCGCCGATCATAAGGCCTACAATAAGGAGCGAAGCCGGATCGCGAAGGCGCCGGGCAAAGAGGAGGACGACGAGAAATACAGCGGTGCACCCCACGCTGGCGACTACCGCTACCGACCAGGGTCCGGGAAGGTCTGCAAGGCGGTTGCTTTTAAGAAGGAGGAGGGAAACAGCCAGGCTTGCGCCGGATGTGAGGCCGAGTACGTCGGGGCCGGCGAGGGGATTGCGGAAGAGTGTCTGCATTTGCAGGCCGGCGGCACCGAGGGCTGCGCCTGCAAGGATGCACGTTAAGGCCTTTGCCAGCCGGAAGTCGAGTACGATATCTCTCCATACCGGATCAGTGGTTTGTCCGCCGGCCAGGGCGCGCAACACCTCACCGGGGGGTATGGAAACGCTTCCGTAGGAGAGGTCGATTACGGTCAGAGTAAGCAGGGAAAAGAGGAGCACGAGCCAAGGTCTTATGCTTTTTCCCGGGCGTGGCATCGTCTATAAGTTTGGGCTTCTGAAAACACGGTTCAATTTTAGAGATTAACCTTGCAAAACCGCGTTACGGGCTCAAAATCCAAAAATTTTAAAGTCCCGGTTTGGTTCCTAGACCCTCTTTCCTATCTTTGCAGTCCTTTTTGCGCGAAGCACGCGCAGAATCCTGATAAACAAGCACAAATAAGGTATCGGACATGCCTGGAATTATAGGAAAAAAGATAGGAATGACCAGTGTATTCGGCCCTGAGGGAGAAAACATTGCCTGCACGGTAATTCAGGCTGGCCCTTGCGTGGTCACGCAGGTCAAGAATGCCGACACGGACGGCTATCGCGCCGTTCAGCTTGCCTTTGGAGACAAGAAGGAAAAGCACTCCAACAAGGCAGAACTTGGGCACTTCAAGAAGGCCGGTACGGGTCCCAAGCGGGAGGTAGTAGAGTTCCGCGATTTCCGGGCTGAGTTTGATGGCAAGGTGGAGTTGGGTGCGCAGATTACTGTTCAGGATGTATTTGAGGTAGGCGACTACGTCGACGCTGTAGGGATATCCAAAGGCAAGGGATTTCAGGGTGTTGTAAAGCGCCATGGATTTAGCGGCGTGGGTGAACAGACCCACGGCCAGCACAACCGGCTTCGTGCTCCTGGGTCGATGGGTAACGCCTCTTTTGCTTCGCGTGTCATGAAAGGGAAAAGGCTGGCCGGCCGTATGGGCGGCGAGCGCGTCAAGGTCACCAACCTCCAGGTCCTTCGGATCCTGCCTGAGGAGAACGTGATTGTAGTCAGTGGCGCGGTTCCGGGTGCAAAGAATTCAACGGTAATCCTCGTGAAGTAATGGAGATATCAGTTGTAAAATACAGTGGTGAAGACACGGGCCGGAAGGTAACGCTTGCCGACTCCGTGTTCGGCATCGAGCCCAACGACCACGCTATCTATCTCGACGTGAAGAGCTACCTGGCCAACCAGCGTCAGGGAACACATAAGTCGAAGCAGCGCCAGGAAATCAGTGGCTCTTCCAAGAAGCTTAAAAAGCAAAAAGGTACCGGAGGAGCACGCGCGGGAAATATCAAGAACCCGCTGTTCAGGGGAGGAGGAAGAGTGTTTGGTCCCCAGCCTCGCGATTATTCGTTCAAGCTCAACAAGAAAGTAAAGGACCTGGCCCGCAAGTCAGCCCTGGCTTATAAGGCAAAGGACAACGCCATCGCAGTACTCGAAGATTTTTCTTTCGAGGCGCCCAAGACAAAAGAATACATCAAGTTGCTCTCTTCGCTGGCGCTTGACAGCAGGAAGACCCTTCTGGTTCTTCCGTCCTCTGATAAGAACATCGTCTTGTCGGCGCGCAACCTGCAGCGCGCAAGGGTGACGACGGCTGATCAAATCAATACGTACGAGGTCATGAATGCCGACGCGCTGATCTTCGTCGAGAGTTCGGTGGAAAAAGTAGTCAACCTATTAAATAAGGAACAATGAGCGTCCTCAAGAAGCCTTTGGTAACGGAAAAGGTGTCGGCATTGAATGAGAAGGGCCGCTACGGTTTTATTGTCGATATCAAGGCGAACAAAGTTGAAATCCGCAAGGCCGTTGAAAAGCTGTATGGTGTAAACGTAAAGAGCGTGAACACCATGAATGTGATGGGCAAGGTGAAGGCTCGCTATACAAAGACTGGTCTTCAGATTGGAAGGCGGCCGAATTACAAGAAAGCGATCGTGACCCTGGCGGAAGGTGAAGTGATCGATTTTTACAGCAACGTATAACTGAGATTCATAGATCATGGCGTTGAAGAAACTCAAGCCGGTAACTCCCGGATCACGGCACAGATTGGTCTCGTCGTTTGAGGAGATCACGGCTACCCGGCCTCTGAAGTCGCTGGTGAAGACCTTGAAGAAATCGGGGGGAAGGAATAACAGCGGTAAGATGACCATGCGCTACATCGGCGGTGGTCACAAGCAAAAGATGCGCGTCATTGACTTCAAGCGCAGGAAGTTCGGCGTGCCGGCTACTGTCAAGTCCATAGAATATGATCCGACCCGTTCCGCACGGGTTGCTCTTTTGTATTACGCGGACGGTGAAAAGTCATATATCCTGGCACCGGAAGGCATTTCCGTCGGCCAGCAATTGGTATCTGGTCCTGACATCGCCCCCGAAGTGGGCAATGCACTTCCCCTGGCCAAGATCCCGCTGGGTACCATCGTGCATAATGTGGAGATGAAGCCCGGTAAAGGCGGAGCGATTGCGCGCAGCGCTGGGTCGTTTGTTCAGCTGCTTGCCCGCGAGGGAGGTATGGCGACCCTGAAAATGCCCTCTGGCGAAATGCGCAACGTGCTAGACACGTGCATGGCTACGGTAGGCACCGTTTCCAACGCCGATCACATGAACGAAAGCTGGGGCAAGGCAGGCCGGAGCCGTTGGCTCGGTATACGCCCGCGTACGCGGGGTGTTGCCATGAACCCGGTAGACCATCCCATGGGTGGTGGTGAAGGCCGTGCATCGGGAGGCCATCCGAGGTCACGCACGGGTGTGTATGCAAAAGGAAAGAAAACGCGTCGTCCGAATAAGTATTCGGATCGACTCATCATATCCAAGAGGAAAAAATAATGGGACGTTCGATTAAAAAAGGACCGTACTGTGATTTCCGCCTGCTGAACAAGGTAGAGGCCATGGAGAAATCGGGCAAGAAGTCCGTCATCAAGACTTGGTCCAGGCGGTCGACCATTGTGCCGGAGCTGATCGGTCACACCTTTGCCGTGCATAACGGCAATAAGTTTATCCCGGTGTACGTAACCGAAAATATGGTTGGACACAAGTTGGGAGAGTTCGCTCCGACGCGTGTGTTCCGTGGCCACTCAGGCAATAAATCCAAGTAACCATGGAAGAGGCTGTAGAAGTAGAAAAAAAGGTCAAACGATCTGTTCTCAAGAGAGAAAAGCGCGATGCGCGCAAGGAAACTGCGCGCACGGGTAGCGTAACAGTCAGCCTGAAGAACGTGCCGACGTCGCCCCGCAAGATGCGACTTGTGGCCGATCTGGTGCGTGGTGAACGTGTCAGCAAGGCACTGAACATTCTTAAATATGAGACTAAGGCGGGCGCCGCCATGATCGAAAAGCTTTTGTTGTCGGCCATTGCCAGCTGGGAAGCAAAGAATCAAGACGCCCGGATCGAGGAAGCCGATCTTTATATCAGCCGTATATGGGTTGATTCGGGAAGGATCCTCAAGCGGCTGAGGCCGGCCCCGCAGGGCAGAGCCCACCGGATACGCAAGCGTTCAAACCATGTAACGTTGGTGCTGGACAGCATGAACACAGAGAAGCCGGCGGAAGCAGTAGAAGAAGAAAAGGAAACCAAGGAATAAATGGGACAAAAAGTCAATCCTGTAGGTCTGCGCCTGGGCATCGTACGCGGTTGGGATTCCAACTGGTACGGAGGCAAGTCGTTTTCCGACAAGCTGGTCGAAGACCACAAGATCCGTGAGTACGTGGCCGCGCGTATCCCGAAAGGCGGGATCGCAAAAGTGGTGATTGAGCGCACGCTCAAGCGGATCACACTCACCATCCACACGGCACGTCCTGGCGTTGTCATCGGCAAGGGCGGTACCGAGGTGGATAAGATCAAGGAAGAATTGAAGCAATTGACGCACAAGGATGTGCAGATCAATATTTTCGAGATCAAGCGGCCTGAACTGGACGCAAAGCTGGTAGGCGAAGCGATCGCCCAGCAGATCGAGGCGCGGATCTCGTACAAGAGGGCAATGAAACAAGCCATTGCTTCCGCTATCCGTGTTGGAGCTGAAGGTATTAAGGTAAAGGTTTCCGGCCGGCTTGCCGGCGCGGACATGGCCCGCACCGAACAATACAAGGAAGGCCGCATTCCGTTGCACACACTGCGCGCGGATATCGACTATGCCGTGTCAGAAGCGCAAACGGTATATGGAAAGATCGGAATCAAAGTCTGGATCTTCCGCGGTGAGATTTATGGCAAGCGCGACCTCTCGCCGAATATTGGCATGGTAAGCAACGCGCCCGGTGGCGTCAAGGATAAACCCAGAAGGCCGGGCCCGCGTGCGGACAGAGGCGGTGGACGCGGAAAGCGCAAGTAGTTTAAGGAATAAGAATCATTTAAAGTCAGGCACAGATGTTACAGCCGAAGCGAACCAAATTCAGAAAGCAGCAGAAGGGCAGGGTGAAGGGAATAGCACAACGGGGCCACACAATCGCCTTCGGATCTTTTGGATTAAAATCCCTGGAAGGCGGATGGATCACGGCCCGTCAGCTCGAGGCTGCGCGTATCGCCGTTACCCGGGCCATGAAGCGCGAAGGCCAGGTGTGGATCAGGATATTTCCCGACAAGCCTGTAACACGGAAGCCGGCTGAAGTTCGGATGGGTAAAGGTAAGGGTGCACCCGAGTATTGGGTGGCTGTTGTTAAGCCTGGGACCATCCTCTTTGAAGCCGGTGGGGTCAACCTCGCTACGGCGCGTGAAGCGCTCCGGCTTGCAGATGGAAAACTGCCGATCAAAACGAAGTTTTGTGTGAAGCGGGATTACGTTGAATAACATCGCTATGAAGAAGGAAGATATCAAAGCGTTGACATTGGCTGAACTGCGGGAGAAGATCGCAAGCGAAACGGAAGCGTTACGGAAGATTCGCTTTGCTCACCAGGTTTCCTCCATCGAGAACCCGATGAAGATCAGGGAAACCAGGAGGCTACTGGCCCGTCTGAAAACGGAACTTACGATCAAGGAATCCCAACAACAATAATCGGATGGAAAAGAAAAGAAGTTTCAGAAAGGAAAGAATCGGCAAGGTCGTCAGCAATAAGATGCAAAAGTCGATCACCGTTGCGGTTGACCGCAAGGTAAAGCATCCGATCTATGGTAAGTTCGTAAGCCGTACCACGAAGTTTATGGCCCACGACGAAGAGAACGCCGCCGGCATTGGCGACACCGTCAGGATCATGGAGACACGGCCGCTGAGTAAGAAGAAGCGTTGGCGCCTGGTCGAGATCGTGGAAAAGGCGAAATAACATTTAGGAACCGAGCATAAAGAGACAGTAATATGATACGCACGGAATCCCGGCTTAACGTAGCCGACAACAGCGGAGCCAAAGAGGTTCTTTGCATGCGCGTTTTGGGCGGCAGCGGCAAGCGCTATGCTACCGTGGGCGACAAGATCGTGGTTACGGTGAAGTCGGCTATGCCGAGCAGCCAGGTAAAGAAGGGAACGGTTTCCAAGGCGGTCGTCGTTCGCACCAAGAAGGAAGTAAGGCGCAAGGACGGCTCCTACATCCGTTTTGAAGATAACGCAGCAGTATTGCTGACGAACCAGGATGAGCCGCGTGGCACGCGGATATTTGGCCCCGTGGCGCGCGAACTGCGGGAAAAACAGTTCATGAAGATTGTTTCATTAGCACCTGAAGTGCTCTGAGATTATGGAAAGAAAGTATAACAAGCGACCGAAGCTGGGCATCAAGAAGGGCGACAAGGTCCGGGTGATAGCCGGTAACGACAAGGGCAAAGAAGGCACAGTATTGCAAGTGCTCGTCCGGGAAAACCGTGCCGTGGTTGAAGGGGTGCGCATCGTCTCCCGCCACGAGAAGCCTTCTGCCGGAAAGCCCGAAGGAGGCATTAAGCGGACGGAAGCCCCGATACACATCAGTAACCTGATGCTCATCGATCCGGCTACCGGTAAGCCTACGCGCGTTGGACGTAAGCTTAACGAAAAGGGCAAATTGCAACGGTACTCGAAGAAAACAGGAGAATTTATCAAGTGATGGCAACGCCAAGGTTAAAGAATTTATACCTCAAGGAAATCGTCCCGGCTCTGAAGGAGAAATTCCAGTATAGCTCGATTATGCAGGTCCCCAAGGTGGAAAAGATCTGCATCAACAAGGGAATGGGTGTCGCCGTGGCAGACAAGAAACTCATCGACATTGCAATTGAAGAGATCACGGCGATCACAGGCCAGCGGGCCGTGCCGACGAAGGCGAAAAAGGCGATCTCAAACTTCAAGCTGCGCGAGAACATGCCCATCGGCGTGCGCGTCACGCTCCGGGGTGATCGCATGTACGAGTTTATGGACCGCCTGATGAATATCGCTCTGCCTCGTGTTCGCGACTTTCGAGGCGTGAATAACAAGGGCTTCGACGGGCGGGGAAATTTTACCCTGGGCGTAAAGGAACAGATCATCTTTCCTGAGATCTCGATCGACAAGGTGAACAAGATCAGCGGTATGGACATTACGTTTGTCACAACCGCAAGAACAGACGAAGAAAGCTTTGAACTGCTGAAGGCATTTGGAATGCCTTTCGCAAATAAAAACTAAGGAATATGGCGAAATTATCGGTTATCGCGAGGCAACTGAAAAGGGAGCGGATGGTCGCTACGTACGCGGAGAAACGGAAGGCGCTGAAGGCTGCGGGCGATTACGCGGCATTGGACAAACTGCCGCGCAACGCGTCGCCCGTACGGCTAAAGAACCGTTGCAAATTGACGGGAAGGCCTAAGGGGTACATGCGCAAGTTCGGCATTTGCCGTAACGTGTTCCGCGAAATGGCCCACGAGGGAAAAATCCCCGGACTGACCAAGGCGAGCTGGTAAGCCGCTCCGCGCGCTTTTGAATAAGAAAATAACTGAATATCTTTGCACCCCCGTTTTTGACGGGTTTGCTTTTAAATAAGGTAAAAATGACTGATCCGATCGCTGACTATCTGACCCGGTTGCGGAACGCTATTAAGGCCAGGCATCGCGTGGTAGACATCCCGGCGTCGAACCTGAAAAAGGAGATAACCAAGGTTTTGTTCGACAAGGGATACATCCTGAACTATAAGTTCGAGGATGGCAACCACGGTCAGGGCAACATCAAAATTGCCCTCAAATACAACACGGAGACGCGTGAGCCAGCGATTACGCAGCTCAAGCGGATCAGTTCACCGGGTCTGCGGAAGTACGCGAGTGTAGACTCTATGCCCCGAGTCATGAACGGGCTGGGTATCGCGGTGTTGTCTACATCAAAAGGTGTAATGACCGATAAGGAAGCCCGGGTACTCAACGTGGGCGGCGAAATATTGTGTTACGTCTACTAAAGAACAGCAAGGATGTCGCGAATAGGTAAGATGTTATTGCCCCTCCCGTCTGGCGTGACCCTTACGGTAGCCGACGGTGTGGCCACGGTCAAGGGGCCTAAGGGCGAGTTGAAGCAGGCCATAGATCCGGAGTTTACCATTACCCAGGAGAATGGCTCGGTGGAGATTAAGCGGCCGACGGACCAGAAGCGTCACAAAGCGCTTCACGGCCTGTACCGGTCCTTGCTCGCGAACATGGTAGAAGGAGTGTCCAATGGCTTTAAGGTTAACCTTGAACTCGTGGGCGTCGGATACAAGGCCAGCGCGCAGTCGAACGTCCTGGAACTCAGCCTGGGCTATTCGCACAACATTTTCCTGGCGCTTCCTGAGGAAATCAAGGTAAAGACCGTGCAGGAAAAGGGGCAGAATCCCCTGATCATGCTGGAAGGTATCGACAAGCAGTTGATCGGCCAGGTGGCCGCGAAGATCCGCTCACTTCGCAAGGTGGAACCCTACAACGGTAAGGGGATCCGGTTTGTGGGCGAGCAGGTGCGCAGAAAGGCTGGAAAGGCAGCTGCTAAATAAGGAATAGGAAAGTAACGGCATCATAGCATAAAGGAATTACTATGGCAGGCAAGTCACTTAGCAGGCGGAGAAGGATCCGGTATGGCATCCGCAAGAAAGTGGGTGGGACCAGTGAAAGACCCAGACTTTCCGTATTTCGGAGCAACCGGGGCATTTATGCCCAGCTGATCGATGATACGAAGGGCGTAACGCTGGCGGCAGCATCTACCGCTGCGATCGGCGAGAAGTCGCTGAACGTAACTACGTCGAAGGCGGTAGGAAAGAAACTGGCTGAGTTGGCGCGCTCGTCGGGCATTGAAAGGGTGGTGTTCGACCGCGGCGGATACCTGTATCATGGCAACGTCAAGGCCCTGGCCGACGGTGCGCGTGAAGGCGGACTCCAGTTTTGAAAGGTTGAAGCGTTGAAGATTTGAAGATTGAATAGTTATACAGCATTACCAGGATTGGATAACAGAATATGTCAGTAAGCAACATCAGCACGGTAAAGGCAAGCGAGATCGACCTGAAGGAACGGGTTGTTGCCATCCAGCGTGTCGCGAAGGTGGTGAAGGGTGGCCGCCGTTTCAGCTTCGCCGCCATCGTGGTGGTGGGTGACGGCAACGGTGTGGTCGGCTATGGCCTGGGTAAGGCAAACGAAGTCACCGACGCGATCACCAAGGGTATCGACGACGCGAAGAAGCATCTGGTGAAGGTGCCCATCATTCGCGGTACCGTTCCGCATGAAGCGATCGGTAAGTATGGTGGCGGTTTCGTGTTGCTGAAGCCTGCATCACCGGGTACCGGTGTAATTGCTGGTGGGGCTATGCGTGCTGTGTTGGAAAGCGCGGGCGTGGCTAACGTGCTGGCGAAGTCGAGGGGATCATCCAATCCTCACAACGTTGTGAAGGCGACGTTCAAGGCGCTCACGAGCATGCGGGATGCGCACACTATTGCGCGCAACCGCGGCATTCCATTGTCAAAGGTATTTAACGGTTAGAGCGATGGCTAAAGTCAGGATAACACAGGTCCGCAGCTTGATCAACCGGCCTGAGACGCAGGTAAGAACCATGAAGGCTTTGGGTTTGGGTAGGATCAACCGCACTGTCGAGATTGAGTTGACCCCCCAGATACAGGGCATGGTCCGTAAAGTAAATCACCTCGTCACGGTTAAAGAAGTTTGAAGATGAAATTGCACACACTCAAACCTGCAAAGGGATCGGTTCGGCCGAACAAGCGTCTTGGGCGTGGCCAGGGATCAGGAGGCTCTACTGCGGGCCGTGGTCACAAAGGCGCCAAGTCGCGCTCCGGGTATGCCCGGAAAGTGGGCTTTGAAGGAGGGCAGATGCCCCTTCAACGCCGGGTTCCGAAATTCGGGTTCAGGAACCCTAACAAGGAATACTTCAAGGCAGTAAACCTGGACGTGCTCGAAGGTCTTGCTGAAAAAATCAGCACCGAAAGCGTGAGTGTACAGACGCTGGTCGATAACGGCATTGTCGGAAAAAGGGACCGCGTAAAGATCCTCGGAAGGGGAGAACTGAAAAGGAAGCTTAGCGTGGAAGCCCACGCATTTTCAGCCACCGCCGTCAAGGCAATAGAAGGTGCCGGCGGCACGGCGACAACGGTGAAATAATGAAGCGGTTCTTTACCACCATAAAGAATATTTTCTCGATCGAAGACCTTCGGGTGAGGATCCTGAATACGCTCGGCTACCTGATTATCTTCAGGCTGGGTTCGTATATCGTCCTTCCCGGCATCGACCCGAACCTTCTCGATGCCGGCGCAACCGGCGGGATCTTCGACCTTATCAATACGTTCCTTGGCGGCTCGTTTAGTCGTGCCTCCATCTTTGCCCTGGGGATCATGCCGTACATCTCGGCATCGATCATCGTGCAATTGCTCACTGTGGCCTTTGCACCCTTCCAGAAGATGCAAAAGGAAGGGGAATCGGGACGCCGGAAGCTGAACCAGTACACGAGGGTATTGACAATCGTTATTACCGGATTTCAGTCGTATGGCTATATCCGGGGGACCATCGATGCGGATGCCATCCTGAGGCCCGGGTTCTTCTTCTATTTTTCCTCGATTGTCATTCTGATCGCCGGCACCATGTTCTGCATGTGGCTGGGCGAACGGATTACCGATAAGGGGATTGGCAACGGTATTTCCATGCTGATCATGATCGGGATCATCAGCCGGTTCCCCGGCGCGGTCATCGCGGAGGCCGTTGACAAGCAAATCGCGGGTGCGCTGATCCTGATCGTGGAATTCCTGGCGCTGTTTATGGTGGTCGTGGGAACGATAATGCTAACCCAGGCGGTGCGACGAATACCAATACAGTATGCGAAACAGGTCATCGGCAATAAGCTATACGGCGGCAAGCGCGAATTCATCCCGATGAAGGTGAATGCAGCCGGCGTTATGCCCATCATTTTTGCGCAGGCCCTGATGTTTATTCCTGCGCTGCTGGCGGGCATCTGGCGGGACAGCGATATCGGAGCCTATATCGGGTCTACGTTCTCCGACTTCACGTCGTGGCAGTATAACCTGTTGTTCGCGGTGCTGATTCTGATCTTCACGTTCTTCTACACGGCGATCACGATCAACGCGAACGACATCGCGGATAATTTGAAGCGGAACGGTGGCTTCATTCCTGGAATCAAGCCGGGTCGGCAGACGGCCGACTTCATCGATACGATACTTTCCCGGATCACTTTACCGGGTTCCATATTCCTGGCCATCATCGCCATCCTGCCCGCGTTTGCGGTCAGGGCCGGTGTGGGCCAGAACTTCGCCCAGTTTTATGGTGGCACGTCATTGCTGATCATGGTCGGGGTCATTCTCGACACGCTCCAGCAGATTGAAAGCTATCTGCTCATGCGGCACTACGAGGGCATGATGAAATCGGGCAGAGTGAAAGGACGTTCTCAATTTGCTGCGGCCTGATTCCTGGGGATGATTCATCTGAAAACCCCGGAAGAGATTGAACAAATCAGGCAGAGTGCGGACCTCCTGGGCCGGACGCACGGCGAGATAGCTAAGCTGATAAAGCCGGGTGTCAGGACCATCGAACTGGATCATGTCGCCGAAACGTTTATCCGCGACCACGGCGGAACGCCTTCGTTCAAAAACTACAACGGCTTCCCCTGGTCACTCTGCATTTCGGTGAACGACGTCGTGGTGCACGGGTTTCCTGGGCAGTACACGTTGCGGGAGGGCGACATCATCACGATCGATTGTGGTGTCAACCTGCACGGGTACCACAGTGATTCGGCCTATACGTATCCTACGGAGGGAACGCCAGAGGATACGTTACTGTTGTTGCATAGAACGCTGGATGCCCTTTACCTGGGAATCGCACAGGCGAAAGTCGGCAACCGGATGGGGGATATCAGTTATGCCATCCAGACCCACGTGGAACAGTACGGCTACGGCGTAGTCCGGGAGTTGGTAGGACACGGAATTGGCAAAAGCCTGCATGAAGACCCGGAAGTGCCTAATTACGGCAAACGGGGCAAAGGGCCCAAGCTGGTGGAAGGGATGGTAATCGCCATTGAGCCGATGGTGAATCAGGGTTCGCGAAAGGTGGTGCAGGAGGCCGATGGGTGGACGATCCGCACGGCAGACCGCAAGCCGTCGGCGCACTTTGAGCATACAGTGGCAATAGGAAAAGAAGGAGCTGACATATTGACAACGCACAAGTATATCGAAGAAAATTATACGTATAAGTGGCGAAACAAAAGTCAATAGAACAGGACGGGACGATCACCGAAGCACTTTCGAACGCGATGTTCCGGGTGCAACTGGAAAACGGCCATGAGGTCCTGGCTCACATTTCCGGAAAGATGAGGATGAATTATATCCGTATCCTTCCTGGAGACCGCGTGAGGCTGGAAATGTCTCCGTACGATTTGACGAAGGGAAGAATCGTATTCAGATACAAGTAAAAACCGACGCCGGAACAGCCGGCGTACAAATGAAAAAGTGATGAAAGTAAAGGCATCCATCAAGAAGCGCAGCGCGGATTGCAAAATCATCAGGCGGAAGGGGAAATTGTACGTCATCAACAAAAAGAATCCGCGGTACAAACAAAGACAAGGATAGTCTTTGAACGAACCATTGATTTGGAACAAGAGAAACTGAAGATAACATGGCACGTATAGCAGGTGTTGACATTCCGGATAACAAGCGAGGTGAGATCGGTCTTACCTACATTTTCGGCATTGGCAGAAGGTCTGCCCAGAGAATCCTTACCGAATCCAACGTGGATTGGAACAAGAAGGTAAAAGACTGGACCGACGAAGAATCGAATGCCATCCGGTCCGTCATAGCCGAGAAATATAAGATTGAAGGCGTACTCAAGTCGGAAATCCAACTGAGCATCAAACGCCTCATGGACATCGGCTGCTATAGGGGCCTGCGTCACAGAAAGGGTCTGCCTGTTCGTGGCCAGACCACGAAGAACAACGCGCGCACGCGCAAGGGCAAACGCAAGACGGTGGCGAATAAGAAGAAAGCAACGAAGGGTTAATACGATACAGTAAAACGAATTTGTAATGGCAGCGGATAAGCGCAAAGACAAAGCAAAGAAACGGGTAGTGAACGTTGAAGCGGTAGGCCAGGCACACATCAGGGCTACGTTCAACAACATCATTATCTCCATGACCAACACGGCCGGTCAGGTTATTTCCTGGGCATCTGCCGGGAAGATGGGCTTCCGTGGGTCAAAGAAGAACACACCCTATGCGGCACAAACCGCAGCCCAGGAGTGCGCGTCGAAGGCGTTCGAACTGGGACTGCGAAAAGTGGAAGTCTTTGTGAAAGGTCCTGGCGCCGGCAGAGAATCGGCCATTCGAACGATCCAGATCGCCGGGATTGAGGTTACTGCCATCCGCGACGTTACGCCGCTGCCCCACAATGGATGCCGGCCGCCGAAGAGGAGGAGGGTGTAATAGAGGTAATCGGTAATCAGTAGTCAGTAATCAGTGGGTAATGGTAGAGAGGCGCAACGTGCGCGTCTTCGAATAGACAAAAAAACAATTAGGTAACAAACGTCATTATGGCAAGGTATACAGGGCCCAAGGTCAGGATTTCGAGGCGGTTTAACGAGCCCATTATGGGCGAGAACAAAGCGCTCCAGAAGAAAAACTATGCGCCTGGGCAACACGGTCGAGGCAAGAAACGCAAGCAGTCCGAATACGCCATACAGCTGGCAGAAAAGCAAAAGGCCAAGTACATCTACGGCTTGCTCGAGCGGCAGTTTGCCAAGTTGTTCGTCAACGCCACGAGGAAGAAGGGCGTTACCGGCGAGATATTGCTCCAGATGCTGGAGTCGCGGCTGGATAACCTCGTGTACCGATTCGGAATTGCACCTACTCGCAGGGCTGCGCGTCAGCTCGTGCTGCACAAGCACATTACCGTCAACGGCCAGGTGGTCAACATCCCGTCTTTCGCGGTTCGGCCGGGCGAGATCGTTGGCGTGCGCGAACGCTCAAAATCGCTTGAGGTAATCGCCAACAGCCTTTCCCTCCAGGGTGCCAGGAGATACAATTGGTTGGAATGGGACAACCATGAAATGGCCGGAAAGATGATAAGCCTGCCGCTGCGTCAGGATATACCGGAGAACATCAATGAGCAGCTGATCGTTGAATTGTACTCGAAGTAATTAGTAATAGATAAAATTCAATTATGTCAATATTAGCATTTCAAATGCCGGAAAAGGTCGTGATGGAGAAAGCCGACGATTTTCACGGCCTTTTCACTTTCAAACCCCTGGAGAAGGGCTACGGGGTTACGATCGGCAATGCGCTGAGAAGGATTCTCCTCTCTTCGCTCGAAGGCTATGCGATCACCGGCATTAAGATCCCGGGCGTTCTTCATGAATTCTCGACGATCGAAGGTGTGGTCGAAGACGTTGCTGAAATCATCCTGAACCTGAAGATGGTTCGGTTCAAGAAGATTTCCGAAAGCTTCGACAACAAGATCACTGTTACCATAAAGAAGCAAAAGCAATTTGTCGCGGGCGATATCGCGCGGTTCACGTCGGCGTTCGAGATCCTCAACCCGGATCACGTAATCTGCAACCTCGACGAGTCGGCAAACTTTGAAATCGAACTCACCGTCGACAAGGGACGCGGATACCTTCCAGCAGAAGAAAATAAGCCCAGCGAACAGGTCTTTGGATTCATTCCTATCGACGCCATCTTCACTCCGATAAAGAACGTGAAGTTTAGCGTTGAGAACACCCGGGTGGAGCAGAAGACGGACTATGAGAAGCTGTTGATCGATATCGAAACCGACGGCTCTATCCATCCCGAGAAGGCCCTCGAAGGCGCTGCGCACATTCTGATCCAGCACTTCCGCCTCTTCTCCGACAAGTCGATCGAACTCGAAACCGGAAAGGATGCCGAAATCGAGCAGGTGGACGAAGAAATGCTGCACATGCGCAAGCTGCTCAAGACCCCGCTGCACGACCTCGACCTTTCTGTTCGGGCGTACAACTGCCTCAAGGCAGCTGACGTCAAGACGCTGGGCGACCTGGTGCAACTGGAAATATCCGACATGATGAAGTTCAGGAACTTTGGTAAGAAGTCGCTCGCCGAGCTTGAACAACTCGTAGCGGAAAAGAACCTGACCTTTGGAATGGACCTCTCCAAGTACAAACTGGAAGAAGACTAAGAGATGAGACACGGCAACAAGGTAAATCACTTGGGCAGGACTGCCAGCCACCGGAAAGCAATGCTTTCCAACATGGCGTCTTCCCTTATCATGAATAAGCGCCTTACTACGACGGTAGCTAAGGCGAAGGCGCTTCGCCGTTATGTCGAGCCGATCATCACACGGGCAAAGAACGATACCCAGCATTCGCGCAGGATGGTCTTTTCCTACCTACAGGATAAGGAATCGGTGAAGACGCTCTTCGGCGAGGTAGCGTCAAAAGTCGGCGAACGCCCGGGTGGATACACACGCATCATCAAGCTTGGCCAGGCCCGTCTTGGCGACAGCGCGGAAATGTGTCTCATCGAGCTGGTCGACTTTAACGAGCTTTACACCAAGGAAGGTACTACCAAGAAAGCGAAAACAAGGCGCAGCCGCAGAGGGGGCAAAAAAGCTACAGCCGCTGCCGCTGAGGAAACGGTAGCAGAGTCCACCGAAGCAACGGAAGCCGAGGAGGCCGCAGAAGAAAAACCTGCAAAAAAGCCTGCGCGAAAGACCGCTGCAAAAAAGACTGCGACCCGCAAAAAGAAAAAAGAAGAGTGACAGGTTCCACCTTACATGTAAAGGGATTGACGGCTTTCCGGCAATCCCTTTTTTGTTGCCTCCTGGAATTCGAATATCACGTCTTCATGAGAGCATCAGGTGTGGCTCCCGGAACAACCGGCTTCCGGAAACGGGCCACAATGGGCCAACTCCAACTCATCGTATACAATGGGTTTGAGTGCCCGATTTATGCCGGATCGAACTTTTTTAATGCATAATCAGGGTTTATTTTTGTAGCCGAAATGCGGAAAAAAGCTTACCTCCTTCTTCAGGACGGCCTGCTTGTGGAGGGCACGGCCATCGGACACATCGGTACTACAGGCGGCGAAATTTGCTTCTTTTTTTCCTTCCTACTACGGTCAACTACGGAACGACCGAGGACGAGCAGGAATCGCTGAATCCTAAGATCGCCGGCCTCGTGGTAAATGACTTTTCAAGGGAATTCAGCAGGCCCTCAGCGCGCGAAAGCCTTCAGCAATACCTGGAGAAATTCCGTATCGTCGGCATCGCGGATGTTGATACCCGTATGCTCGTTCGCTACATCCGGAGCAAGGGGGCCATGAACGCTCTTATATCATCTGTGCTGTCGCCCGAAGAAATGGCTGCAGAGCTGGCACGCGTACCCTCCATGGAAGGGTTAGAACTGTCGTCCGTCGTGAGCACACAGGAGCCTTACGTCGTAGGTGACGAAGACGCTCCTATCCGCGTTGCGGCGCTCGATCTGGGAATAAAACGGAGTATCCTGACCAACCTCGTGAAACGCGGCTGCAGGGTAAAAGTCTTTCCGGCGCGCACGCCCTTCAGCGAAATGGAGGCGTGGGAACCGCACGGCTACTTCATTTCCAACGGCCCGGGTGACCCCGCCGCTATGGATTATGCCGTCGACACATTGCGCGAAATACTTGACGTCGACCGGCCAACGTTCGGTATCTGCCTGGGGCATCAACTCCTGGCGAAGGCCAGCGGCCTGGGAACTTACAAGATGCACCACGGTCACCGGGGACTAAACCACCCCGTGAAAAACCTGCTCACGGGCAAAGGAGAAATGACATCCCAAAACCACGGGTTCTCCGTTGTGGAAAGCGACATTGGAAAGAATGAGAACATTGAGGTAACACACCTCCACCTGAACGACAATACCATCATGGGAATACGGCGGAAGGACAAGAAAGCGTTCTCCGTCCAATACCACCCCGAAGCGTCGCCCGGACCGCATGATTCGAATTACCTCTTCGATCACTTTGTCGCCCTCATCCGGGAAAATCAAATGCAAACCATCTCCAAGTAAACTTTATCAACCTTAGCCGAATATGAGTCTCATAGAAAGTGTACACGCACGCCAGATCCTGGATAGTCGCGGCAATCCCACCATTGAAGTCGATGTCATCACGGAAAGCGGCGCGCTCGGTCGCGCTGCCGTGCCATCAGGTGCATCCACAGGAACACATGAGGCGGTGGAACTTCGCGACGGCGACAAGAAGCGATATATGGGCAAGGGCGTCCTGAAAGCGGTAAACAACGTGAACACCAAGATCGCCCCGGAGATAACAGGCTTAAGCGTTTTTGAGCAGACGCTCCTCGATAAAATCATGCGTGAACTTGATGGCACGCCCAATAAAGGCAAGCTTGGCGCCAACGCGATTCTTGGCACTTCGCTGGCCATTGCCCGCGCCGCTGCAGCCGAAGCAGGCATGCCCCTGTATCGCTATGTCGGTGGTGTCGGCGCCGTCACGCTCCCCGTTCCGATGATGAACATTCTCAACGGCGGAAGTCATGCCGACAATGCGATCGACTTTCAGGAATTCATGGTCATGCCCGTAGGTGCGGATACCTTCTCGGAAGCCCTGCGTATGGGGGTCGAAGTGTTTCATACGTTGAAAAAAGTACTGCACGACAAAGGTTTGTCGACCAACGTCGGTGATGAAGGTGGTTTTGCACCGAACCTGTCATCGAACGAGGAGGCAATCGAAGTGGTACTGAAAGCAATTGAAAAGGCCGGCTACAAACCCGGTGAAGATATTTTTATTGCGCTGGATCCCGCAGCATCGGAATTCTATGATCCGAAAGCAAAGGTGTATCACTTTAAGAAATCGTCCGGAAAGAAGTTGAAGCCAGCCCAAATGGTGGAGTACTGGACGAACTGGGCGAAGAAATATCCCATCATATCCCTGGAGGATGGTATGGCGGAAGACGACTGGACGGGGTGGAAAGGGCTTACAGAAAGTATAGGCGACAAAGTCCAGCTCGTCGGTGATGATTTGTTCGTGACCAACGTGGAACGCCTGCAGAAAGGTATTGATGCAGGAGTAGGCAATGCCATCCTGATCAAGGTAAATCAGATCGGATCGCTGACGGAAACTATCGACGCGGTGAACCTTGCCAAGCGAAACTCGTACAAGAGTGTGATGTCGCATCGTTCGGGTGAAACCGAAGACAGCACAATCGCTGACCTCGCCGTGGCA
This sequence comes from Cyclobacteriaceae bacterium, assembly GCA_032907565.1. Classification (GTDB taxonomy): domain Bacteria; phylum Bacteroidota; class Bacteroidia; order Cytophagales; family Cyclobacteriaceae; genus ZC4RG29. The sequence continues at coordinate 38,602 of JAJJPK010000061.1, forward strand.
CTTAACACCGGCCAGATCAAAACAGGCTCGGCGTCGCGTTCGGACCGGATGGCCAAGTACAACCAGTTGCTTCGTATCGAGGAAGAATTGGGCGAAACGGCCTATTTCCCGGGGAAAAAGATGTAGATCTGCCTGATGGGGATACCTTTTATTTACTATCTTCGTTTAGCTTTTTAGACTATGTTAGGCAGACTACCGAATATTTTTAGGAATTTCTACTTTCTGACCGGAATGGCATTCCTTGTGTGGATTACCTTCCTGGATTCCAACAATCTGATCGCACGTTTTTCACTCACGTCCAAACTCAACGGCCTCGAACGGGAGAAAGAGTTCTACGAACGAAAGATCGAAGAGGTAGCCAAAGACCAACAGGAGTTGTTCGGCACAGAAGAAACACTAGAGAAGTACGCGCGCGAAAAGTACCTGATGAAGCGTGAGTCAGAAGATGTCTTTGTGATTGTTGAAGAATAAAGAAAAGACCATGAAGAAGATCGTGACGTTCGCCGTACTGCTTACCGCGATCACTGGCATAGCCTGCGCGCAGGGAGAGGAGAACAGCCTTAAAGGCGTGCCTCCCAATGAACGCATTGTGTTTGGTGGTGGCATGGGTCTCGGCTTCGGCTCAGACCAGGATTACGTCTTGGTGTCGCCGTCCATCGGTTACATGCTTACTCGCAAATTCATGGCGGGAGTGAACCTGACCTACCAGTACAACAACTATAAGTTCTTCAGTCCCTCCCTCAAGACACATTCCTATGGAGGAGGGCCGTTCGCCCGTTACATGTTGTTCAAGGGAATTTTCTTGCATACCGAGTATGAGTATCTCAGCTATGAGTTCTTTAACGAACGCGATGGCTACGAGAGCTTCATGGCCGGGGGTGGGTTCATTCAACCCCTGGGTAGCAAGGCCGCACTTTATATTATTGCCCTTTACAACTTTCTTTACGAAGACCGGCCACCGGGTGAGTTCACGCCATACGACAGTCCCCTCGTCCTCCGTGTAGGAGTCAGCCTGGGGCAGTTCGGGCTATTCTAAACAAACCCAACAACGCCTGAACTACGTCGCGTAGACCACGATCGTGCGCTTCTACACCAGTCCGCTGATGTCGAATCGTTTAGCCAGCTCCTTCAAATCTTCGAACACCTTAGGGTTAACCGGTATCCCGTTTTGCTTGCGGTAGACTTCCGATTCTCTTTCAGGATCGCCCGGTATCATCACCCGATCATGGCCCTCGGCGGGTGTCGATGAACGAAAGCGCCGGATCCAGTTGTCCATGTGTCTCTTGAACGTATCCGCGGGACGGAACGCATCCACGCGCATGGCTCCGAGGAAATGTCCAATCCCTTCACCCACGGGATCGGCGGGTGGGGAGAGAACCGCAACAAAAGGAGGAACCCAGGGCCCATAATTCGCACCGCTGAGTACGGCCGAAAAAATGTCAACCACAGCGCCCAGGCAATATCCCTTATGACTGCCGTGATCATAGTCGCTACCCAGCGGAAGCAACGCACCCCCGCCCTTTAGTTCATGCGGATTCGTTGAGGCACGGCCCATCTTGTCTTGCACCCATCCCAGTGGAGCCGGTCTTCCTTCGCGTTGCAGGATTTCGAGTTTGCCGTTGGCGGCCGTGGTGGTAGCCATGTCCGCCACAAACGGCGGTTCTTCCCCCGCGGGTATTGCAACTGCAATGGGATTGGTACCCAGCAAGCGATCGAGGGAAAACGTAGGGGCTACAAGAGGACTGGCGTTTGTCATCGCCATGCCTATCATGTCTGACTTCAACGCCATCATAGCGTGGTATCCAGCTATGCCGAAGTGATTCGAGTTTTTCACCGATACCCATCCCGAACCCACCGCAGCGGCTTTCGATATGGCTATTTCCATCGCCCTGGGCGCCACGACAAGTCCCAGCCCGCGGTCGCCATCGACCACCGCTGTGCTGGGTGTTTCATGCACAACCCTCACGTTCGGCGTTGGATTGAGTCTTCCGGCTTCCCAGAGTCGTACATAACCCGATAGTCGGGCTATGCCGTGGGAGTCTATCCCCCGCCGGTCGGCGGAGAGAAGGACCTCGGCAGCCAGAGACGCATCGGTATCGCTGCAACCAATCTTACTGAATATTTCGTAGGCAAAGTCTTTAAGTTTCCCGGCGGGATACGTTAATTCACTCATAGCCTCAAAGATAACCGCAAATCAGGGATTTCAACTTTTTGGCCCCAGAGCGCGTCAAATCAAAAAGTTCAGGTGGCCGTTGTGGAATCCAGGGTCGCCATGCATCTGTTTGTTGACATCAAATTTGAAAAATGAACAACGAAAGAAAACGAGTCATGAGAAGGAAGACGCGATTCCCAGGGCGGGCCAGCTTTGCCCTGGTGGTATTTTTTGCCCTGGCGGCGAGCAGCGTAACAGGACAGACGGTTACTGAGGTAGACTCAAAGATCAGAGAGGTGACAGTATTCCTCAATCGGGCACAAGTAGTACGTGAAGTAAACGCGCGCATCAGCCCGGGTGAAACAAACCTTGTTATCGGGGGGCTCACCGCGGCACTGGATCCGCAGAGTATACAAGTTTCGGGTGCCGGTAACGCTGTGATCCTGGGGATACAACACAACCAGAACTATTTGGATGAAGCCGATCTTCCTCCGAAGCTGAAGCGACTTCAGGACTCGCTCGACTATTACGTCGCCGAGCTTACAAAGGTCCAAAATGACAGGGCCATCCTCGAAAAAGAGGAGAAGCTGATGGAAGCAAACCAGAAGATTGGCGGCACACAGCAAAACCTAACCGTTGCTGAACTCAGAGCAATGGCCGACTTTTTCCGTACCCGAATGTCGGACATCGGCGTGGCAAAGATCGAAGCGGATAAAAAGATCAAGGATATCAATGAGAAGATTTCGAAACTCAAGCAACAGATTGCAGAGCAACGCGGGCTGCTGTCGCGCAACACAAGTGAAATTGTTATAAGCATTTCGGCAAAAGCCGCCACGCAGGCTAACCTTGAAGTGAGCTATGTCGTCAATGACGCGGGATGGTATCCGGTATACGATCTGCGGGCGACGGACACAAAATCTCCTGTGATGCTGAATTATAAGGCGAATGTGTTTCAGCAAACGGGCGAAGCGTGGGAGAATGTGAAGTTAACGTTGTCGACGGCCAATCCTTCCCTGGGTGGACAAAAACCTGAATTGTATACCTGGTATCTGGATTTCCCGCGACCTCTTCCGGTGCAGGAAAAGGCAGTTCGGATGCGTGGAGTAGCAGCCGCGCCCCGAGTTGCGGATTCTGCTGAGATGAGCGAAGCCCGCTTTGAGTCGGTGGCCAATTACGTAAACACCATTCAGACTACACTTAACACGGAATTCAACATTGCACTTCCCTATACAGTGGCATCGACGCCAAAGCCTACCGTTGTGGATATTGCCAGCCATGAAGTGCCGGCGACCTATCGCTACGCCACTACGCCAAAGCTTGATCGTGATGCGTTCCTGCTGGCGCGCGTAACAGGATGGGAAGCGTTCAGTCTCCTGCCCGGAGAGGCAAATGTGTTTTTTGAAGGCACGTTTGTGGGTAAGACGTTTGTTGACCCGGCCAACGTACGCGACACGCTGGATGTATCTCTTGGGCGTGATAAACGGATTGTGGTCGAACGAGAAAAAGTGAAGGACTTTACGTCACGACGCACGATCGGAGCGAACCGTCGCGACCGATATACGTGGGAGATCTCCATTCGCAATACCCGGAATGAAGCTGTGACTGTCATGGTCGAAGATCACGTGCCCGTGTCGCAGAACAGTCAGATTGAAGTCACCGTTGACGAAACTGGCGGTGCCAGGTACACGGCGGAAAACGGAAAGCTGGTATGGGAGCTGTCCTTAAACCCGAATGAGACAAAGAAGGTACGATACAGCTTTGAGGTAAAGTATCCGAAGGATCGCGTGATACCCGGGTTAGAATGAGGGCCGCTATGCCGGCACGGCTCTGTTCACTGAAGCAAGAACACCTTCCTTGAGAGAATACGTGGACACGCGAATGCGTTCGAAAGGATGGGTTTCGAGAATGCGTCGGATCAAGCAACAAGCGACTACAATCATATCGACACGCATCTCGATCATCCCGGGTACCAGCATTCTCTGTTCACGGTTTTTGACAAGAAGGTCGTGGTAGATGGCGTGAAAGCCTTCAAGAGTTAATGGCGTCTCTACCTCGTCGGGCGACTTATGAATCGCATGGGCTTCGCAAAAGATGTCGCTCAGTGTGTCAAAGGTCCCCGACGAGCCTACCAGAATTCGGGGATCGTGCACTTGCAAAGCTTCCCAAAGCGTTACCAGCTTCTCGTCAAGGAAGGAATTGAGAGCGTTGATTTCCCTGGGGAGGATAGGATCGTGGCGCTGGAATTTTTCCAGGAGGCGTTGCGCACCGATTTCGATGCTTTCCTTCCAGTATATCGAATCGTTGTCGGCGATAATGAATTCGACACTGCCTCCCCCGATGTCCATGATCAAGGATTTTTCCGCGCCCAGGTGAAGCGCCGACCGAACACCGAGATAGATGAACTCCGCCTCCCGATCCCCATCAATGAGGGTAATGTTCAGTCCGGTAAGGTCATGGATGGCCCGCAATACCGATGCGCGGTTTCGGGCGTTGCGTAAGGCGCTCGTTCCGTAGGCGTAGGTGTATTGGACTTGCATATCTTCCAGGGTATTCCTGAAACTCTGGAGGGCAAGCAAGGCCCGCTGGAGCGCGTCAGCAGTGATAAATCCCCGGTTTATACCTCCCATACCGATTTTTACAGAGAGTCGGTCGCGGTGGATAATGCGATAGACGCCGTCCCGCTCGTCTGCGATGAGAAGGTGGAAGGTATTCGTGCCCAGATCGATAATGCCTACGCGGTTCATAAAATGTGGGCAAATTTACACATTCCAACGATTGATCCGCGTCTCAAGCCCAGTTTCGGCCAGAAATGGCTGCCGCCAGCCTCAATGTTCCCTGCGCTGCCCTGGACAGGGCCGGGAGACCCAACCCCTGAAACCCCCCATTGGGCGATTTGGCCACAAAGTGTTGAAAAATGTCTTTTATGGTTGGGGAAATTGTTCCACATTGAATAGAGGCTACCCCTTGTTCGTAGAAAAATAGGGACGTTTCCGCTCTGGCACTATTTTTCTATTCGGTCAAGGTCGAAGGCTGCCACGGGGAGGGGCAGACGGCCCGGGACAGGGGGTAGAAGGGTACGGACCCGGCGTAAACTGAGCGGAAACCAAACAACTTAGAATAATGGAACGAATACTGGTGATTGACGATGATCAGGACATTTGCAGCCTGTTGTCGAGATTCCTGAGCAAGAATGGATACGAGGTGGACACGGCCTCAAGCGGTGCGGATGCGTTGAAGCTGCTGCGGACGAAGAGTTATACCCTGGTACTTTGCGATTATCACCTGTCGGATATGTCTGGCGCAGATTTGCTGCAACGCATAAAGATTCTGCAACCAGCGGTACCCGTAATTATAATTACCGGCTATTCGGATGTGCGAACTGCTGTTCAAACTTTCAAATACGGTGCTTCCGACTATGTCGTCAAGCCGTTGCTGCCGGATGAAATCCTGATTACCATTCGGGAGGCGATCAACAAGAGCAATTCCAAGGGTCAGGCATATAAAGAAGCCAGCGAGCAACGCCGGACTTCCCCGCGTGAGGATCGGTTCATCGTCGGTACCAGTCCCCAGGCTGAGACGGTAGAGCGGTACATTAATCTGATCGCGCCGTCGGATATGTCGGTCATCATCACGGGCGATACCGGCACGGGTAAAGAATATGTTGCGGTTGCTATTCATGAGCGAAGCAAGCGGGCCGGAAAACCTTTCGTTGCTATCGACTGCGGGGCGCTATCCGAAGAACTAGTCGGCAGCGAATTGTTTGGTCATGTAAAAGGGTCGTTCACCGGAGCGTTCACCGATAAGGCGGGAAGTTTTGAGACTGCCAACACGGGGACGTTGTTCCTCGACGAAATCGGAAATCTGTCGTATGAGAATCAGGCCAAGCTTCTTCGTGTGCTCCAGGAACGGAAGATACGCCGGATAGGCAGTACGCGTGACATCGACATTGATGTTCGCATTATTACGGCGACCAACGAAGATCTCCTCTCTATTGTGAAAGCCGGACGGTTCCGCGAAGACTTATATCACAGACTCAATGAATTCAAGATTGAACTGTCGCCTCTTCGTGAACGCAAGGGCGATATTATGATCTTCGCCGAACACTTCCTGAAGAAAGCCAACGCGGCGTTGGGCAAGGATGTCAAGCTTACTAACAAAGAAGTCATCGAGAAGTTAAAGAACTATGCCTGGTATGGCAACCTTCGCGAGCTGAACAACGTCATCAAGCGCGCAGTCCTTCTCTCTCCCGGGTCAGAGATCACCCTTGAGTCGCTTCCTTACGAAATTATTTCACCGGAACCCGAATTTGCCGACACGCCGGGTACGGATCATTTATTCGAAATGGCGCATCACAACCTTCTCAAATCCGTCTCGGGTCGAGCCGAACGGCAAGCCATCATCTCAACACTGGAAAAAACCGGTTTCAACAAGACGAAGGCTGCTGAACTGCTGAAGATCGATCGTAAGACCTTGTACAACAAACTCAAGGCGTACGAGATCAATCTGTAGCCTCACCTGAAACGAAAAAAATGGAGCCCAAACTGGGTTCCATTTTTTTTTGTGCTGAAGTGTTGATGTGTTGCCGTAAAGCGGCCACGGGCCTGCTTTACGGCAACACTTCAAAACCCTCCCGCTAGGGATTAAGATTCAGCGCCACGTACACCTGTGCACATGAATTCTTGGAATCGCCAAGCACAAGTTCAGCTGCGTCGCTGTCCGCAATTTCGGAAAGCCCATAGTTGTAACGTGCGCCGACTTGCAACGCGCCGAAGTTCAGGCCAAATCCACCGGTGAGTCCGAAGTCGAACGACTTGAAATTGTCGCGGTCCAGTTCTTCATTACCTCCGCCCAGGTCGCCCTCGGTGTCGATGTTTGCTCCCAGGAGGTAGCTGAAGTAAGGTCCTACATGGATCTCAGCCGCATCCCCAAGTTTGAAGACGGCAAGTACGGGCAATTCCAGGTAATTAAGGTTGAATTTTACGGTCTGGTCGATCAGCCCGCCCCACTGGTCTTCTGATCCTTTCGTTGTATACAGGAGTTCCGGTTGAATGGCAAACGTCTCCGTTGAAAAGATCTGACCGTACACACCTACGTGGAAGCCCACCCGCGCGTTTTCATCATCTACATCGTCGACATATAGGTTGCTCAGGTTCAGTCCTCCTTTTATCCCCATTCGACGATCCTGCGCTGTTGACGATACCACCACGCCTGACAATAGCAGGATTGTCAGGATTCCCATCATGCATGTTTTCTTTTTGTTCATACGGATTGTTTTTTAGTATAGTTGTTCAACCACTTGTGGTAAAATCATGCCAACCGCCCACCCGCGCAGCATCAATAAATTCATCAATACCTTCGCTAACTTTTAAGGAAGCAATTCAACACTCAGCGTGTATTTTTTTCTAGACGCATCGACACGCAGGCCTTCCCTACCAATCCAGCCAACTCACATGGGCGAACGCCCCATACCTTACTAACAATGCACCACCCCCGGATAACGCACAACATAAACACATAAACACCTAAGCACGTAAACACTTTTATCTCTGGGCACGCCCGCGGATACCGCACCAACTTCAACACCTCAACACTTACCGTAAAGCGGCCACGGGCCTGCTTTACGGTAACACTTCAACACAATAAAAAAGAGATAGGCCGCAAAATCTGGTAGCAGAATGGAAGGTCATGGGTCCTCCAAGTTTTTCTGGTAGAGCAGATAATGCGGCCAGGTGTTACCCCGTCATACGAGCCAAACCCAACAGAAAGGATATATAGAAGACGGGAAACACGTAGGGGATCTTTCGATGTCTTTTTTTGCCCCAGCCTGTCTTTTTTCTGTCGCCGGTTCTGTCTTTCTGTTTAGAAATTTCATACCAATCTGCAAATAGCCGCTCAGGGGACATTCTGAGGCAGAAAAAGTAATACAAGGTGTGGATGCGCATCTACGATGTGGGGAATTGTAGTAGGCTGCCCAATACCCTTTGCCAACTGCCAACTGTTCTGTGGTGACAAATCCTTCAGTGTGTAGATAATGAACCTCGACTTCACGCTTCTGGCATAGGCAATGAGGCAGCCAGAAATTCAATTGTAACTGATTGATAGTCAATGTGTTGCATGACATTCCAACAACGACATGCTGGTGCTGGCATAGTTCTGTTAATAGGGAACAGCGAACAAGGAATTCTAAAATGAACCTATTGTGAACGCAAAACAACTCTAATTATGAAAGTAAAATTCTTAATGCTGGCTATGGTGCTTGGAAGCATGTTGCTCGTACAGTGTAATCAACCCCGAGACAATGCTACGGGCGAGTCGAGCAACAACTACGACACCGAAACTGACGATATGATGGACCGTGAACGCGAAGAGATCGCACAGAATCTTCGCGAGGTCCGCGACGACATTGACCGCGAGTTGGAAGAGATCGACAATGAAATGGAGAACGCTTCTGACGAAACGCGCCGTGACCTGGAAGAGGCGAAAAAAGATTTGACGGACCGACGGTCAAAGGTTGAAGAACAAATCGACGAAGTGCAGAATGCCACGAGCGATACCTGGGACGACATCAAGGACGGCGCGAACAATACGCTGGATGATGTCAAGGAAGGTTTTCGCGAACTGGGAGACACGATTGAAAACCGCCTGGATTAGGATCAGCAATCTGATCGGCGTAAAAACCATTAGGCTTTAATCGTAAATATAAATCGAAGCTGCCATTGAGGGGTTGTTTATCCGGCAAGTTTGAATGACCTCACTCTGGCAGCTCTCACTTTATGCAAACGTTATGAAGAACACGACTTGGAATTGGCGTTTACTGGTGGTGCCGGTGATCGTCATGATAATGCTGCCGTTGATCTGGGGCTGTAAGGCGAGTAACACCACGAAGGGAGGCGCCATAGGTGCCGGTGTCGGCGGTGCGTTAGGCGCGGTGATCGGCAACAAGTCCGATAACACCGCAGTCGGCGCCATTATCGGCGCAACAGTAGGTGGCGCAGCCGGGGCCTTAATAGGCCGGCATATGGACAAACAAGCCGAGGAGCTTCGCCGCGATCTCGAGGGTGCACATGTTGAACGCGTGGCTGAAGGTATACGGATCACATTTGATTCGGGTCTCCTGTTTGACCACGACTCATATCAATTAAAGCCGGAAACCGAGCAGAACCTCGAGGCTTTGTCGGAAACCCTGAAGAAATACGACGACACCAACATCCTGATCGAAGGGCATACGGACAACACGGGTGCCGAGGACTACAATCAGCAATTGTCGGACTGGCGGGCTGAGGCCGTTTCCAGGTTCATCAACGAGAAAGGCGTAAAGAACGGCCGCATTACGATGCAAGGTTATGGGGAATCGCAACCTATTGCCTCCAACGAAACTGCCGAGGGGCGTCAGCAAAACCGCCGCGTGGAGGTTGCCATCTACGCAAACAAAAAAATGCAGCGCATGGCGGAAAAGGGCGAACTCGGAGAACTCTGATTTCAGCAAGAAGTTCTATAAAGAGGGACGGTTCGGCAACGGACGTCCCTCTTTACTTTCACCGGCTGTTATTTTCTCTGGGCACGCTTCGGTTACAGTCGCTCTTGGCTATATTTCGAGGGAATACTATAAAATGTCCCCATGGCCAAACGCAAACTGCACGATCCGACCCTGCAGGCAAAGTTCGATGAGCTCGACCGGAAGAATGAAGAAGCCCTCCTCGGTGGAGGGAAAGAGCGCATCGAGCAACAACATGCAAAAGGGAAACTCACCGCCAGGGAGCGCATCGAATTGATCCTTGATCCCGGGAGTTTTGAGGAAATGGGAAAATTCGTGATGCACCGGTCCAAAGATTTCGGACTCGACAAAACGTACATTCTGGGCGACGGTGTGGTTACGGGCTACGGCACCATCCACGGCCGGCTGGTATACATTTTTTCGCAGGATTTTACTGTGTTTGGCGGCTCGCTGTCGGAAACGCATGCGGAAAAGATCGTAAAGATTATGGACCTCGCGCTCAAGAACGGCGCACCCATCATTGGCCTTAACGACTCCGGGGGTGCCCGCATCCAGGAGGGTGTGGTTTCTCTCGGAGGCTACGCGGACATTTTTTATCGCAACACGCTTGCCTCAGGAGTGATTCCTCAGCTATCTGCCATCATGGGTCCTTGCGCTGGCGGTGCAGTTTACTCACCGGCGATCACGGACTTCATCTTTATGGTACAGGATACGTCATTCATGTTCGTGACGGGACCCAACGTAGTGCGCACCGTGACCCACGAAGACGTGACGGCCGAGGCGCTCGGAGGCGCCGTGACGCACAGTACGAAAAGTGGTGTCACCCATTTCGCTTGTGCAAACGAAGTCGAATGCCTCAACCAGATCCGGAAACTGCTCAGCTATATACCGCAGAACTGCGAAGAGGATCCCCCGTCAGTACCATATACGCCTTCGGACGAAACCCGTCCGCAATTGAACGAGATCGTTCCCGCTAACCCGAACCATCCGTACGACATGCGTGATGTGATCGATGGTGTAGTCGACCCGGACAGCTTCTTTGAAGTGCACCGGGACTTCGCTGAAAACATTGTAGTGGGTTTCGCACGTTTAGGCGGGAGGAGCATCGGCATCGTGGGCAATCAGCCGGCGTCACTGGCCGGTGTTCTTGACATAAACGCCAGTGTCAAGGGAGCTCGCTTTGTGAGATTCTGTGATTGTTTTAACATCCCTCTCCTGGTGTTCGTGGATGTACCGGGTTTTCTTCCGGGCACCGATCAGGAGTGGAATGCGATCATAACGAACGGCGCGAAGTTACTCTTCGCGTTCTCGGAGGCAACTGTTCCCCGTGTAACGGTGATCACAAGGAAGGCATACGGTGGTGCTTACGATGTGATGAACTCCAAACACATCGGCGCAGACTTGAATTTCGCATGGCCTACGGCGGAGATCGCCGTGATGGGAGCACGAGGTGCCGCTGAAATTATTTTTAAACGTGAGATTGCCGAAGCACCTGATCCGGAAAAGAAACTGAGTGAAAAGGTGGAGGAGTACACGAGGAAATTCGCGAACCCGTACCGGGCTGCTCACAGGGGCTACATCGACGAAGTCATCTACCCGGATCAGACAAGAATAAAGTTGCTGAACGCTTATGCAATGCTTGCCAACAAAGTTGTTACTTTGCCACGCAAGAAACACGGAAACATTCCGCTGTAGAATACCTTAACAAAATTTTTATACTACACTATGGACAAGAAAAGCAGGCAGTTTCTTTTTGACTATCTCAACAATGCATCCCCTACTGGTTTTGAAGTTACAGGTCAGCAGATCTGGCTGAACTATCTCAAACCGTATATCGACGATCAGATCATCGACGTCTATGGCACTGCGGTTGGCGTGATCAACCCCAAAGGCGAGTATAAGGTAGTTATCGAGGCCCATGCCGACGAGATTTCCTGGTTTGTTAATTATATCACGGACGACGGCTACATATACGTCCGACGCAATGGAGGCTCCGACCACCAGATCGCTCCGTCGAAACGCGTAAACATCCAGGGCGAGAAGGGTATCGTGAAAGGCGTATTCGGTTGGCCCGCGATCCACGTGCGTGATTCCAACAAGGAGGAACCACCGACGCTGAAGAACATTTTTATCGATGTAGGCTGTGAGTCGCGCAAAGAAGTTGAAGACCTTGGCGTGCACGTTGGCTGTGTGATCACCTTTGATGACGAGCTCATGGAGCTTAACAAGGATTGGTTAGTTGGACGCGCACTCGACAACCGGATTGGTGGCTTTATGATCGCCGAAGTAGCCCGCAGACTGAAGGAGAAGAAAAAGAAGCTGCCCTTCTGTCTTTACATCGTGAATGCAGTGCAGGAGGAAATCGGTCTGCGCGGTGCAGAAATGATCTCAAGACGATTGAAACCCGATGTGGCTATTTGTACTGATGTCACCCACGACACAACTTCTCCAATGTATAATAAGAAGGAGAGTGGCTATCAGAAATGCGGCAAAGGACCGGTCCTGTGTTACGGTCCGGCCGTGCAACAAAACGTTCTCAAAATGGTACTGAATGTGGCCCAAAAAGAGAAAATTCCCTTCCAGCGACAAGCGGTAAGCCGATCCACCGGAACGGATACAGATTCATTTGCATACTCCGCTGAGGGTGTCGCGTCAGCTTTGATTTCTCTGCCGTTAAAATACATGCATACCACCGTGGAAATGGCACACAAGGACGACATCGAGAATGTGATAAAACTGCTTTATGCGGTTGTTTTACAGCTAAAACCGGGTCAGGACTTCCGATATATTCGCTGACGTCAAGGTTTTAGGCAGCAAATCTTACATCGGAAAGGTTGCCCCTCGAATAGGCTCTTCTGCCCGGACAGGAGAGCCTATTTTTGTTCCAGTTCAAGTATCGAACACAACCACTACAAATGAAACGGATTTATAAGGGGCTTCTTCTTGCAGTATTGCTTTCGAGTGGCAACGTTTTTGCCCAACAGAAACCGATGCACGAAGTGTACTCCATGATGGTATTTAATTTCATGAAGTACATACAGTGGCCGGGCGAGGGCTCGGGCGAATTCGTGATCGGAATAGCAGGTAACGATGAAATGCTCGAAACAATGAGTGCCTGGTATACGGGACGCAAGATGGGAACGAAGACATGTGTGATCCGGAGGATTGAAAAAGCCTCCGACGTGGAAGGTTGCCAGGTAGTGTTCCTGGATAGATCACGAAGTGGAGACTTCGATGCTATTCAAAGCAAGGTACGAGGAAAGAGTACACTGCTTATTACAGATAAGAATGGATTGGGACAGCGCGGCAGCGCAATAAACTTCAAGGTTGTGGACAGCAAACTAAGGTTCGAGCTGAATCAAAGAGCGCTCGAAAACGCAAACCTCAAAGTTGCCAGCGCGTTGGCTTCAATGGCGATCTTGATTTAATGGGTTGTTTGGAAAATCCCCCGGCCTCGTTGCTGGGGGCTTTTTTCTCTTACCCATTTGTGTGATGTGAATATATCTAACCGTTGACCTATGAAAAGGATTTTCTTACTTGTCATGATTTCTCTGCTGGGGCTGGCATCGGTTTTCGCACAGAACAGGCCGACACACGAAATCCATGCGGCAATGTTGTACAACTTCATTAAGTATGTGCAATGGCCGGATGAAGGATCGGCCGGCGATTTCGTCGTTGGCGTGATTGGTGAAGACGACGTCTATAACACCCTCAAGCAATGGTATGACGGGAAGCCGAAGGGTTCCAAGAAATACGTGATCAAGAAACTCAGCTCAGGTAGTGAAGCAGCGACCTGCCACGTGGTGTACATCGGAAAATCCAAAAGCCGTGAACTCGAAAATGTGGTGGCGTCAACCGCGGGTAAGTCTGTACTTACAATAACCGATGGAAACGGTCTCGCGCAAAAGGGCAGCTGCATTAACTTCAAAGTTGTGGACGGCCGCCTGAAATTTGAGTTGAACCAGGAATCCGTTGCGACATCGAACCTCAAGGTTTCCGGCCAGCTAAGCAGTATGGCGATCCTGATCTGATTTGTTTTTTCGGGCTACCTTGTGAAAAATTATTTATTTTTTAAAATGCTTGCCAGTTACATTAGGGACATTACATTTGTCTTTGAAACTGAGCCCAAAATCAGAATCAATTTTATTATCTTGACGAAGGTTCTCTTGAACCTGGTCACCAACCTGCGAAGCACTCCTGTATTGGCCGAACTAGAGCCCGTACGGGTTAGAGCATAAGATATACGCGCGGGAGCACAGAGTTTTTATTTGAGAGGGTCTTTTCTCTGTGTTTCCCGTGCGTTGTTTTTTTGTGATGTGTCAATACACACACCCCGACGCCCGGGAACTCCTCGCTGGGTTGACTCAGGATTGTGAAACCGCAAATCCGGCGTCCTCCACATCCAGCCAAAATCCCGGGTAAGACTTTCGTACGACAAGGGGATTGATAATCGTCACGTTCATCCGCGTAGCAAGAGGTGCAAATGCCATCGCCATCCGGTGGTCTTCGTAGGTCTCAAAGGTTGCGCTGTCGGGAAGCGACAAAGAGGGGCGGAGCAGCCATCGGCTCCCCTGTTCCACCAACTCCGCACCGATCTTGCGGAGTTCCTGTTGCAAGGCAAAAATCCTGTCGGTCTCCTTGATCCTAAGGCTTTCCAGTCCGCTGAACGTTGCTTCGATTCCCTTGGCGGCACAGACTACGGCGACTGTCTGGCCGAGATCCGGGGAATGGGTAAAGTCCCAATTGAATGTACTTACGCTTTCCCGGGGGATGAGCCGCAGCATGTCGCCCTCAGGCACCGCGCGGACGCCCAGCGCCTCCATAAGGTTGCGGACTACATGATCCCCCTGCAAGGAGTCTTCGTAAAGGCGGGGCAGGCGTATGTCGGCCTCGCGGGCCAGTGCTGCGAAAGCAAACCAGTAGCTCGCGCCTGACCAGTCGGATTCCACCGTAAGCTCGGTGGGTTGGTACGCCTGCGGCGCAACGCGAATAATATTATCAGAAACATCCACCTCAACCCCGAATTTTGCCATTAGGGCAACGGTCATGTCAATGTACGGCCTGCTTCCAACCTTGCCTGTCAGTTCAAGCGTCAGTCCCTTCGGGAGGGAGGGCGCAACCATCAGAAGTGCGGAAATAAACTGGCTGCTCACGTCACCCCGGATACTCAGCCGATCGACTTTCTGGCCGGAGAACCCGGCTGTTTCAATTGGGGGATACCCTTCGCGGTTGCGGTAGTGGATATCCGCACCCAGTGTTCGCAATGCGTCTACCAGGATCCCGATGGGGCGTTCCTGCATACGCGGGGTTCCCGTAAGGGTCTTCCGTATTCCGGTCACGGCGAAATAGGCCGTCAGAAAACGCATGGTGGTACCGGCGTCCTGCACGTCGATCAGTGGCGATTCCGAATCGATCAGTTCCCGCATCAGTCGGGTATCGTTGGCTTCGGAGAGGTGGTGCAAAACCGACTTGCCGCCGGCCAGCGCATTGAGAATCAACGCTCTGTTGCTGATACTCTTGGAGGCGGGCAGGTGCCTGACCTCCGTCCTCACCTCTGCATTGGCTCGGATATGCAAGGCCGGTCCTGCATTTGTATTGGAATTGGTCATAATCGAATAGGGCTCGAAATTAGTGTATGAACACAGATTTCTGCGATTTCGCGCAACATTTCTACCCGGAAACCGGTTATCATCATTATGAACACGGCCAAAAAACTGGCAGTTGGATTGGGAATTGCGTCGGGGGCCCTGCTTACGGCTCTACTCATGTCGGGTGGAAGGGGCAGGAAGACCAGGAACTATCTCGTACGGAGCGCCCGCACACTAAGAAATCGGACAAAGGGCGAAACGATACGAGCCTCCGTGGTGGATGAACCGGAAGTCCACTACATCTGAGCTTCGTAGAATGACAGAGCATCACTCACGTCATCGACACTAATTTCCACATCCCAAACGGCGCTGCCAATTCCTTTTAGCAGCACGCACAATATTCTATTATCCTTATTTTTCTTATCCTGACGCACCAACGTTGAAATGCGTTCGATCTGGGTGCGGGTAAGTTCAATCTTTCCGAACACAGCCCGGATATGGGCCATGATGGATTGTAACTCCTCTTCCGTCAGCATATTTTTTTGTCTTGCAATCCACCCTTCTGCCACCAATCCCACGGCGATGGCCTCGCCGTGCAGTATCCTTCTGGATTCCGAAAAGAAATGGCTCTCCAACGCGTGGCCTATCGTGTGCCCGGCGTTAAGCACTTTGCGGAGTCCTTTCTCACGCGGGTCTTCCGCCGTAACGCGTGCCTTAAAAGCTACCGAATGTCGGATCAACTCCTCCCAGTCCTGTTCATGAAGCGAACGGCCCGAGATCACATCCCACATGTTGCGATCTGAGATCAGGGTGTGTTTCACCACCTCCGCGTAACCGGACCGAAGTTCACTTTCGGGAAGTGTCGCAAGGAAACCGCTGAACAAAAGGGTGAGCGCAGGCTTTTGAAACACGCCGATGTGATTCTTGAAATCATTAAAGTCGATGCCAAGTTTTCCGCCAATACTGGCATCAACAAGGGACAGAAGGGTGGTAGGCACCAGGATGAAATCGATTCCCCGCTTGTAGGTCGCAGCGCAAAATCCACCCATGTCGCCAAGAACGCCGCCCCCCAGGACAATGGCCACCGCGTGGCGGTCCAGGTGCAGGGCAGTCATGCGATCCCAGATTGTGACACATGTGTTAATGTTCTTCTGTTCCTCGCCCGGTGGAATAACGATCAGGTCGTGAGCGGGCAGACCTGCCGCGATAAGCGGATAACACAGCGTGTTTGTGTGTTCGTCGGCAAGTACAACTATGCGCGAATACCCGGCGTCCGAAAGAAATTGCGCCAGGTCCGACGAAGGGTCTTTCGTGAATCGGATATTGTCGCCATGCATGATCAATGGACTCCCGGTACGGTTCATTATTCACACCCGGAAGGGCCGAATATAGGGACAATCTCTATATTTACCCCATTGTTTATAGTATGGATTCACCCCTGGAAGTCACATTCGAAGACACCAAAGTAGCATTCGCATATAAGTCGGATCAGGAGCTGAAGAAGGCGCGGTTCATTTTCTCGCTTGTAAACCATCCCTGGATTTCGGCGATTGCTGTTGCCTTTGTCCGATTCGCTCTGGCCATTCGCCTTCCGATAATCGGTATCATAAGGCGGACCGTGTTTCAGCACTTTTGTGGAGGAGAAAGTATCACGGCCGCGGAAAGCACCATCCTGCACCTTGCGAACTACGGCGTTAACACCATTCTCGACTACGCAGTGGAAGGGGAAGACCGGGAGGAAGACTTTGACCGGACAACTGATGAAATCCTGCGCACATTTCAGAAAGCCCGGGGTCGAAAGCAGATCCCGTTCTGTGTTTTTAAGATGACCGGCATCGCCGATGCACGGCTTCTCGAAAAAGTACAAAGCGGCAAACCCGTCAGCGATGAAGAGATCCAGGCGCTGGAACGTGTTAAGCATCGCGTCGACCGCATTTGCGCCAAGGCATATGAATACGATGTACCCGTTCTCATCGACGCCGAAGAGTCGTGGATACAGGACACGATCAATATGCTCTCTTTCGAAATGATGGAACGATACAACAAGGAGAACCCGATCGTGTTCATCACACTCCAGATGTATCTTATTGATGCAGCGAAGCGTCTGAAAGACATCTACCACATGGCGACGATGCATCAACTGTATCTCGGTGTCAAACTCGTCCGAGGAGCCTACATGGAAAAGGAGCGGGAACGCGCCGCCGAACTCGGCCTGCGGAGTCCTATACATCCCACGCGTGAAGCAACGGACGACGCGTTCAACAAAGCCCTCGCATTCTGCCTCGATCACAAGCAACGCATCTCCGTCATGTGCGGCTCGCACAACGAATACAGCAACTATTACCTCACCGTTCTGATGGCGAAACACGGCATGCGGCCCAACGACGAGCGGGTTTGGTTTGCTCAACTTTACGGTATGAGCGATAACATCTCCTTCAATCTCGCGCGTATGGGCTACAACGTTGCGAAGTATGTACCCTATGGGCCCGTGCGGTCGGTGATGCCTTATCTTTTCCGGCGTGCGGAAGAGAATACGTCGGTATACGGGCAGAGCAGTCGCGAGTTGACACTGATCCGGAACGAACTCAGGCGTCGCAGAGGGGTGGCCACTTAAGTCGCATCACCGGCGGATATCCGGGCGTATTTTTCCGAGCGACCGTGATTT
Source organism: Cyclobacteriaceae bacterium (assembly GCA_032907565.1). Taxonomy (GTDB): domain Bacteria; phylum Bacteroidota; class Bacteroidia; order Cytophagales; family Cyclobacteriaceae; genus ZC4RG29. The sequence continues at coordinate 56,502 of JAJJPK010000061.1, forward strand.
CCGTTATTTTTGCCCGGAAATTGAAAACCATGCAATTGAGCGAACAGGAGATCGTCCGCAGAAAAAGTCTGGAAGAGCTCATCCGGTTGGGCATCGACCCGTATCCGGCAGAACCCTTTCCAGTGAACGTTTCGGCCCGCGACATTCATCAGAATTACGAGCGAAGCAAAACCGATTACAAGGACGTCTCCATTGCAGGGCGCATCATGACCCGCCGTATCATGGGATCAGCGGCCTTTGCTGAACTGCAGGACGACACGGGACGGATCCAACTGTACCTTCGTCGGGACGACCTTTGCCCAGGGGAAGACAAGACCTTATACAATACGGTTTTTAAAAAGCTGCTGGACATCGGCGATATCATCGGCGTAACCGGATATGTGTTCACCACGCAGACGGGCGAAATATCGATCCATGTCACCTCGCTCAAGTTGCTGGCCAAATCGCTTCGGCCTCTTCCCATCGTAAAAGAGACGATGGACGAACACGGTAACGTGGTCCGGCACGACGAGTTTTCCGACCCGGAACAGCGCTACCGGATGCGCTACGTCGACCTCATCGTGAATCCGCATGTACGCGAAACGTTTATCAAGCGGACGCAACTCGTCAACTCCATGCGCGACTACCTGAATGGCAAGGGCTACCTGGAAGTGGAGACTCCTGTCCTTCAGCCATTGTACGGCGGTGCGGCTGCCCGGCCTTTTAAGACCCATCACAACGCGCTGGACATGACGCTGTACCTTCGCATTGCGAACGAACTCTACCTCAAGCGCCTCATTGTCGGAGGCTTCACAGGTGTGTACGAGTTCTCGAAGGACTTCCGTAACGAAGGCATGTCGCGCTTTCACAATCCGGAGTTCACCCAGGTGGAGTTGTACGTGGCCTACAAGGACTATTACTGGATGATGGAACTCGTGGAGGAGATGATCGAAAAAGTGGCACTCGACCTCCATGGTAAAACAGAGGTGACGGTAGGAGAACATACGATCGATTTCAAACGCCCCTGGAAGCGGTATACCATGTTCGGGGTTATTGAGCACTACGCCGGTGTCGACATTTCCGACATGGACGAGGCTGCCCTTCGCGACACGTGCGACAAACTGAAAGTTCCCTACGACAATACGATGGGCAAGGGGAAACTCATCGACCAGATTTTTGGAGAGCTATGCGAACCGCATCTCATACAGCCCACATTCATTATGGATTACCCGGTGGAGATGTCTCCGCTCGCCAAGAAGCACCGTAGCAAGCCGGGACTTGTCGAACGCTTCGAGGCGATCTGTAATGGCAAGGAGATCTGCAACGCATTTTCTGAGCTGAATGATCCGCTCGACCAGCGACGACGCTTTGAGGAACAACTCGAACTGGGCCTTCGCGGTGACGAAGAGGCCATGACCCTGGATGAGGACTTCCTCCGGGCACTCGAGTATGGCATGCCACCGACAGCCGGGCTGGGTGTTGGGATTGATCGGCTTACCATGATCATGACCAATTCTCCGTCCATCCAGGACGTGCTGTTTTTCCCTCAGATGAAACCCGAAAAGCCTGCGGGCGGATTTAACGAAAAGGAGTTCGTGGAGGCAGGTGTCCGCAGGGACTTGTTCCCGATTTTTCAGCGTCTGGGAATCAACAGCCTGAAGCAACTTCGGGAAAACAAGCCTTCGAAACTTTTCAACGACGTATGCGGAATGCGCAAGAAAATGAAGCTGGAGGACGTAGCCAATCCCACAAAGGAAGAAGTGGAAGGATGGTTTGCGGAATGAATATCAGAAGTTGTCGAAGAAAGGTTTTCGACGTTCCAGTTTTAGATCCCTTAGCAGAGAGGACTTGACACTGATGGTGAAATTGTACGACTGAAACCTTCCGAACGGTACCCACCACAAGCTCATAGCCCAGCAGTGCAGATCCCGTGAGATCGTAAGCGTGGTCTGTGTGAATTCTTTCGATTCAAAGTGATACCCGCTTGAGAAGATCGTTTTCCACTTTTCGGATAGTGCAAGTTCGCCGGAAAACTGAAGTGTCTGTGTAACCCTCGGATCTGAATTCACAGGGTGGTTATATGAGAGGTTATAGCTCACCTGTAAACCCCACGGCACTTCAAAGTCGACATACATTTCGGGGTTGCGCATAATAAACTCCTTCTCCGCTGTGGACAGGTCGGATTGAGCTACCTTTTCCCGGGTCTGCTGGCCGCGCTGGCGGGCCTTGGGATTGAGGTTGGTACTGGCAGCCAGGCTTGCCGAAGTAATGCGGCCGAGTTTGCCGGACTTGAACGCATAGTCGGTAGTCCGGCGTTCGACACCCTCGGCGTCCACGATGTAGGCATACGGATCAAGACTGGCGCTTAGGTTGATGTTGATTAGATTGTCGCGAATGTTCGTGTTGGCGGAAATCGAGAAGGGTGCGAGATTGAAGGAGTCTGCAAAGATGTTATAGCTCGAACTGATCGACAGGTTATTGAGCAGCATTACTTTTCTTGCCACGGAATCCCTTTCATTTTGAACCTTCATCTCCACGTTGTTCCCGATGCCGAATCCAATAGATCCGCTCCGTCCCGGCGACGAACCGCCATACACAAATCCTTCGTGTCGTGAGCGGTAGGATTGCCGGCCGGTTTTTGGGTCGGTCAGGAGTTGGAAGTAGTCATCGTTTTGCTGAAAGTCGGGGGCATAGCTGAAACTGAGCGTTGGGTTGACGACATGTCGTATGGCCTTCACATTCCCACGCTTGAAGAAGAACATTCCATAAATGCGCGTGTTGAGCCCGGCGCTCATAGTGTAGTTTGCGATCCGATTGAATCGCCGGATGGTATCAGCTACCAGCACCGTGTCATCGCCAAGGCTATATCTCCAATTGAGCTGTTCAAAGTACCACCGTTCGTCGTAGCTCATGCTGGGAGAGAGGGTGAAAAAGCGGAACAACTTATGGGATGTCGAAATGGGAATAGAATGCCGTATACCCTTTCGTGCGTTCTTCACAAACAGGGAAAGATTTTCCATTGTGAACGGCGCAATGCTGTCGCGCTCTGCATCGGGTGTGAGCCGGCCCAGGTTGTTGGTGATGCGGTTGGTTGCGGTCATCTTATAGCCGATGGAGAAATTGTCGAGTGGGGTCGGCCTTCCATCCTTTCGTTGGAAGGGATAGAGGTTTGTCATGCTCAGGCTGATGTTCGGGAACGGTAAGTCGACGAGACGAGTGCGAAGATCCTGGTTAATGCTTCCGTTGATGCCGAGCGAAAACGGTGTACCGGCGAACTTCGTCGAGTAGGAAACCGTGGAGCTTAATTTCGCAGAGATGTTGCTGAGGCCTGTGTTGTTGTTGATATCGGTGTTAAGGCCGTAGCTGAGATTGTTGTTTTGATTGTACGTACTGGTCGCCGCGTTAACGGACGCAGAGAAACGGCTGTTGCCGCGGGTTTGTGGCTGGTGTGACCAGGCGAGACGGTAGTCGACTGTAGAAGTTGGCGCTTCGATTCTGTCCGTGATCTTGGTGTTTGAGTACGAGAACAGAAACGATCCGTTGTACCGATAGCGTTTCGAGTAGTTGGAGCGTACGTTAACGGCGTGCCCACCCTTGGAATAGAGGTCGGTTTCCACTGCGAGTTTGATGTAATCGTTGATGTCGAAAAAGTAGCCGAGGTTCCGAAGACTGTATCCCCTTCGCCGTTCCTCACCGTACGATGGGAATATGATGCCCGACTTGCTTTCGCGTTCAATGGGAAAGAAGCCGAACAGAAAACCTGCGGGCAGCGGAATGTCATTGAACTCGAGGTAAAATGGTCCGGAAATAATTTTGTCTTTGGGTATGGTTTTGGTTTTGGTTGAGCGGATGACAAAGTGAGGATGCTCGAGGTCGCAGGTAGTGTAGGCGTTGTTTACGCTGAAGAGTTCGTCCTTTTCATTCTTAAACGCGTGTTGCACATGGACAATGCCTTCTCCCTGTTTGGTGACCACTTCGGAGATACGGGCGCGACCTGTGCGGTAGTTGTATACGATGTCGCGGGTCTCATAGAGGTCCGCACCGTCCTGGAATACAGGAAAGCCTACCCGTTGCCCGGTGGAGTCGCGCCGCCCGTGGGCGGTCAGGGTTCCTTTGTCGTAGTCGATGAGAATCTCGTCAGCATCCAGCTGTATTTGGCCATATACAATTTTCGCCTGGCCGTAAAGCCAGATTTTCTTGCCGTCGATACTCGCACGGATGGAGTCGCGTGCGGAATATTTGATGGTCGTTTCGATGTCGCTCTTCCCTTGCGAAATGGTGGTATCGGGCCGAACGGCTGCGGTATCTGTCGGGATGGTGTCGGCGGAAATTAGGGTGTCGGCCTGTACTGGAATTTCGCCGGGATCGCGGACGGGAGTCTCTACCTGCGCGCGGAGCGAAGATGCGCCAAGGGAAAGAGAAAAAAGTAAAACGAAAAATCGGGGCACACTTCGGCTAATCGTGGGATTTTTACGTTTTAGTGAAAATTTCACAAATTTGCGTAAAGTTATCGCAATTTGTCTGAACATTGAACTGACCGTGAGGAATATTGGGATTACCTGCATTTTTCTAGCAATTACCTTGCTAAATTCAGCCAGTTCCATTGTCCACAGGGAATTCAAACTCAGCAAGGTTGTCATCGATGCCGGTCATGGTGGCCACGATCCGGGAACCCATGGACGCAAGTATAAGGAGAAGGATATCGCGCTTGCCATTGCACTCAAGGTGGGCAAATATATCGAGCAGAACGTTCCTGATGTCCAGGTAGTCTACACGAGAACAGATGATTCGTATGTTCCGCTGGATAAGCGGGCGGATATCGCGAACAAGGCAGACGCCGATCTGTTTATTTCCATACATGTCAACTCCATCCGCAACAATACCACGTACGGCACCGAGACGTGGGTGATGGGGCTTCACCGATCGGAGTCGAACCTTGAAGTTGCCAAACGCGAGAATGCCGTGATCCTCCTCGACGAGAACTACGAGGAAAGATATGAAGGCTTTGATCCCAATAGTCCGGAGTCGTACATCCTTTTTTCCCTGACGCAGGACGCTTACTATGAGAGCAGTCTTAAGATGGCACAGAAAGTGGAACACCAGTTCAAGACCCGGGTAGGTCGAAACAGCAGGGGTGTAAAGCAGGCGGGATTTGTGGTGCTGTACAAAACCGCTATGCCCAGCGTGCTTGTTGAGACCGGATTCATTACAAACCCGCAGGAAGAGGAATACCTGGGTTCGGAACGCGGCCAGGACCTTATCGCGTCGGGCATCTACCGGGCCTTCAAGGAGTATAAATTAGAGGTAGAAACGGTCAATTGACAACCGGATTCTCCGTAAATTTCAGTCGCACGTGTCGCATTCAGGCCGAGGACTGGGGTATGCGTGTGGGTCATTAACCAGTAATGCATGAAGGTATCCAAAGAATTTAAAGTGGGCCTGTTCATGGTCGTCGCCCTGGTGTTATTGTATTTCGGGTTCAACTTTCTGAAAGGCATCGATTTCTTTAGTTCAACACACAAATACTACGCGGTCTACAACAATGTCGACAAGCTCACGCAATCGAACCAGGTGTTTCTGAACGGATTTGCTGTCGGAAGGGTGGGCGATATTGAAATTCTCCAGGACAACGGGAACCTGGTGCTTGTCACGCTTGAGATTGATTCCGACATAAAGCTCACCGACTCCACCACCGCCATACTCACCGGCGATTTTCTCGGAAACAAGTCTATCCTCCTGCAGAATGTTACCGGTAATACTATTCTCAAGCCGGGCGATACGCTGCGATCCAACCTGGACCGTGGCATCACCGATATCCTTGCAGAGAGCGCCGTGCCTGTAGCGGACAATCTCCAGGTTACCTTGAGAAAATTCAACGTACTTGTCGACAGGCTCACGTACAATACCCAGCAACTCGACACGATCTTCAGCCGGCTCGCGACAACGCCCTATCATCTAAACCGTGCGTTGTCTACCGCTGGAAACTCGGTGCACGACCTCGCGGCCGACTACCGGGTGGTCGCGCAAAATCTTAACACGGCATTGGAAGACTTGCGTCCGACCATGACCAACCTGCGGTCGCTTTCCGACTCTTTGAAGGTACTTGAGCTCAGCGCTACCATCAGTAAGACCCAGGCGGCCCTCGAGTCGTTCAATGCGGCCCTCGGGCGGATGACAAGCGACGACAACACAGTCGGAAAGATGCTCACGGAAGACGAACTGTATCAAAACCTGAACAGCTTGCTGCTGAACCTCGACAGCCTCGCTGACCACCTTAACAAGAATCCCAAGCACTTCTTTGCACCCCTGGGCAAGAGCAGGAAGAGAATTGAACGCGATCTCAAGAAAAACCAGGAGTGACGAAACGTGTCTCCATGAGCGAAAACCTGGAGTTCAACAAGAATGAAGATCAGTTTCGCCAACTCTTGACGAAGCTGCAGGCGCGCAGAAAGAAAATTTTTTCAGGCGGAGGTGAAAAGAAAATCGAAGAGCAACATGCCCGCGGAAAACTTACTGCCCGCGAACGCATCGCGTATCTGATCGACCCTTCCACAGAATTTCTGGAGATTGGCCTGTTTGCCGCCGACGGCATGTACGAAGAGTACGGCGGTTGTCCTTCCGCTGGCGTTATCACGGGCATAGGCCAGGTGAGTGGTCGGCTTTGCGTGATCGTGGCTAACGACGCCACAGTAAAGGCCGGCGCCTGGTTCCCGATGACCGCGAAGAAGAACCTTCGCGCCCAGGAGATCGCCATGGAAAACCGGCTGCCCGTCATCTACCTCGTCGACAGTGCCGGCGTGTTTCTTCCTCTTCAGGATGAGATCTTTCCCGACCGCGATCACTTCGGCCGTCAATTCCGAAACAACGCTGTGCTCTCTTCTATGGGAGTTGTACAGATTGCAGCTATTATGGGGAACTGCGTGGCGGGGGGAGCGTACCTGCCGATCATGTCGGATGAAGCAGTCATCGTCGACAAGACCGGTACCATATTTCTTGCCGGATCCTACCTGGTTAAGGCAGCCATCGGTGAGGAGATCGATAACGAAACGCTGGGAGGCGCCACAACGCATAGCGAGATTTCCGGTGTCACCGACAACAAGTTCCCTGACGATAAGTCGTGCCTCGATTACATCCGTTCTGTTATTGACAAGATCGGCGCGCCGACATATGCCGGCTTCAACCGCGCTGCACCCAAGCCCCCGAAAAAGGACATCGAAGAAATCGCGGGACTGCTTCCGTATGACCGGGGCAAACCGTACGATATGTTGGAGATCATCCATCGGCTCGTCGACGACTCGGCTTTCGACGAGTACAAGGCGCTTTACGGTAAGACCATCATCTGCGGATGGGCACGTATCGACGGATGGGCGGTGGGCATCGTCGCAAACCAACGCAAGGTGGTTAAAACGAAAAAAGGCGAAATGCAGATGGGTGGCGTGATCTATTCCGATTCAGCCGATAAAGCCACCCGCTTTATCCTAAACTGCAACCAGCGCAAGATACCCATCGTCTTCCTTCAAGATGTCAGCGGGTTTATGGTAGGCAGCAAGGCCGAGCAAGGCGGCATCATAAAGGATGGCGCCAAGATGGTTAATGCTGTGGCGAACTCTACGGTGCCGAAGTTTACGATCATTGTCGGTAACTCTTACGGTGCCGGCAACTATGCCATGTGCGGCAAGGCTTACGATCCCCGCCTTATTGTTGCCTGGCCCACCGCACAGATTGCTGTCATGAGCGGTACGTCCGCCGCCCGAACGCTGCTGCAAATCCGCGTGCACACTGAGAAAGCAAAAGGGAAAACCTTGTCGCCGGAAGAAGAGGCTCAGCTTCTCGATGAAATCACTGAACGATACAACGCGCAACTAAGTCCCTACTATGCCGCCGCACGCCTATGGGTCGACGACATCATCACCCCCGCCGAAACACGCCAACTGATATCTACCGGCATTGCCGCAGCCAACCACGCGCCGGTGGAAAGATTTAATGTGGGAGTTATACAGGTGTAAGATTGAAGGGTTGAAGAGTTGAAGAATTGAATAGTTAGGAGTAAACGATTAAGCGTTAGCATAAGATTTGCAGGACATTGTTTGTTGGTGGTATCTTGAAAAGAAAACCCCAACAGTTATGCAAGATCGAATTCAATTTATTCAGGACTTTCAAAAAAGGACGAAGCGGCATGCAATTTCCGCCGTGGAATTGTATCGTAAGTTACCCAAGTCGGATGAGGCCAGGATCATTGGCAGACAGTTTCTGAGATCCGCTCTTTCTGTCGGAGCAAACTACCGGGCCGCATGCCGCGCCAGGTCTAAAGCGGAATTGTTCTCAAAATTGAGTGTCACGGTGGAAGAGGCGGATGAGGCGTTGTACTGGATTGAAGTTCTCGAGGAATTGCAACTCCTTACATACGACGAAACCAAGGCGTTCTGCCAGGAAGGCTCGGAGATACTAGCCATTCTGTCTGTGGCGCGGAAAAATGCCCGGTAAATTGGTTGCTGGTGCAGAGAATATGCCGAAATTTACTCGAGAATGGCCCAAAACCTGATACATTGCTTTATTATTCAATCTTCAATTCTTCAACTCTTCAACCTTTCTTAAATGGAGTCCA
>JAJJPK010000062.1:0-22250 GCA_032907565.1 Cyclobacteriaceae bacterium
AAATCATGATCGGCATCCATTCACCGGTGATAATTAAATCGGGCCATGAGTCGCCGTTAATATCTGTCCAAAGCGCGGCCGTCACCATACCAGGATTCGTAAGGCGCCCACTGACTGTCCCGGTGATATCGGTGAACCGCACACCGTTCTCATCCGAATCGTTCCTTAGTAGATAGCTTCTCGGAAGCAGGCCGTAGCTGAATGGCACGTGTCGCCCTCCAACAAAAAGATCCATGTCACCATCTTTGTCGAAATCTGCCGCAACTACGCAACTGCCGCTGCTTGTTTCCTTCGGCAACGCGTCAAGGGCAAGATCAAATGTTCCATCGCCACGGTTGAGGTAGAGCCGGTCCTGGTATAAAGCACTTCCGGGTTCGTGTTCTGCGCCGCCGCTCACAACGTAAAGATCGAGGTCACCGTCGCCGTCCGCGTCGAACAACGCGCTTCCCATATCTTCGCTGGCCGCCCCTGCCTCATCAACACTCCAACCCTTTCGAAAGACGCCGTCATCGCTGCCGAGGAACAACGTCCCCGGCTGGCCAGACGCACCTCCAAAGAACACGTCATCATTCCCATCGCGATTCACGTCCCCAACGCTGAGCATTCCACCTAAGCGGGAAAGCTGTGAAAACAGAAGGCGTTGCGTCTTGTAGTCGACAAATGCGTTTTCCTTGTGGACGAAGTCAAGACCGGATTCCTTTGTCACATCTTCAAGTACCGTCGGGTTCGGAATTCCTCGCTCACCAGTGGAAGGTTCGCTACTCGCTTCATCAACGGTGATCTCCTGGCCGGGCGAAAGATTTCGTGCAACCGACTCGGTGCCGTCGGGCCACACCACCCGCAACTCGTCGATTGTTCCGGCGTCACCAAGCCCTATCGTCAGTACGGGATCCACACTTGAGAGATAGCCGCGTTGCGGATAGACCTCGTGAAAGACCGTTTTCTCTCCCGTACGCACCCACACCTTGGCTCCTACGCCGAAGGGATTGGGCGATTTCCCGTCGAGTCTTACTTTTAGATAAGCGCGCTCCTGTAACTTCTCCTGGTTATTGCGGAAAAGTCCTGCTACGCCATTGAGGTTATTCGTGATCAGATCCAGGTCGCCGTCATTGTCAAGGTCTGCATACGCTGCGCCATTCGTCACTGCCTTCGAGGTGAACCCCCATGCTTCCGTTACATTGGTGAACTTCAGGCCGTCTTCATTTCTGAAAATATAATTGGACAGCTGGGTTGATGGCAGTTCCTGAATCAGTTTGATATAGTCGACTTCCGCCCTGGCGTTTCGCGCCGCCTCGTACACGGTGCCTGTGTACTTGATAAAATCCATGTTGTTGTAGTCGCGCAAGTATCCGTTCCCGGCAAAGATGTCTCTTAATCCATCGTTGTCGAAGTCGGCGGCAAGCGGTGCCCAGCTCCAGTCGGTGTTGGAAATACCGGCAAACTGACCGATCTCACTGAAACGGGGAAGACCATCCGATGCAAATCCGCGATTCAGCTGGAGCGTGTTGCGCATATACTGGTGATGATAACCGCTATCGACAGCGAGCATGTAGCGGTCGTATTCGTCGGGTCCCTTGAGAAGCTTTTGGCGGTAATTGTCTTCCGGCAGCATATCGAGCACGACAATGTCCTGCAACCCGTCGTTGTTCAAGTCGGCGATATCTGAACCCATCCCGAATTTCGAAAGGTGCCCGAACATGGTATGAGATACTTCGGTGAATGTGCCGTCGCCGTTGTTGATATAACAGAAGTCCTGTTCTTCGTAGTCGTTTGTAACATAGATGTCAGGCCAGCCGTCGTGGTTCAGATCGCTGATTGCAGTGCTCAATCCGAAATTCAGTCCGCTCCCATGGATTCCGGCCTCCTCACTCACTTCGACAAACTTACCATTGTCGTTGCGATACAACTTGTTGCCGAAATAGGGATGCCTCAGGTTCCGCAAGCGGCTTGTATTAAAAAATGCCGCATAGAACATGTTGGCGTGGTTGAGCAGGAACATGTCGAGATCGCCGTCGCGATCATAATCGAAGAAGTACCCTTGTGTGGAGAAGGTGCCCGGCGCATCAAGACCGTATTCCGATGCCATCTCAGTAAACGTTGGGATTCCTCCCGGTTCCCCACCATTGTTAATGAACAGTTCATTGGCACGACCCGGATAATCCCGAACTACGGGAAGATTGTATCCTTCGCCCGGAGCGTTTCCCGAATAGCACACGTAGATATCGAGCCATCCATCACCGTTTACGTCGGCAAACGATACGCCCGTACACCAGTCGTTGCGGCCCGCCACTCCCGATGTTTCAGTGACGTCTTCAAATTCCCAGTCTCCGCGGTTGAGATAAAGCTTGTTGGGAACAGAGTTTCCAACAAAATACAAGTCAGGCAATCCGTCGTTGTTCAGGTCGCCGGCAGCCACTCCTCCACCGTTGTAGGTGTATTCGTAGGTTAGGATGTTGTTGTGTTGGGTTTCGACGATATCGTTCCGAAAATTTACGCCCGTTTCTTCCGGCGGAAGTTCCTGGAACTGAGTGGGCGGTTCTCCTCCGCATGATACGAAGACCCAGAGCGCGAGGCATACCCAACCTCCCTCCCTGCTAAGGAACCTCGCAAACATATTCTGAGTCAAAAACACCTTCAACATGTACCAATAGTCTTACCACCCCACCAACATAAACACCTAAACTCCTACGCACGTAAACACGTTAGCACGTAAACACCTACACACGTAAACACGTAAACACGTCCACACGTCTTAGTCGCTTCTCGTCAAATTGCCAAAACTGACCGTTCGGGTTTGTCCTGAGAAATCGCGCACCGTCATTTCCACCCCCTCCGGGACTGTTACCGTCCGCGTCGATTGCGAAAGATAGCCCGAACCGTGATAGAACTCAATGCGTTCATGCGCTCCGTTCGAATACACTATGTCTGCACGCCAGTCGCCCGGTGCCGGATGAAACAAATGAGTTATCCCCGCCGCAGGTGCCGCTCGAAACACACGCAGGCTATCGAGATTTTGCGAAGCGATAAGGAGTTCTCCGTGGAGTGAACGCAGGCGCGTCAATGCCTTTGCATCGCCAGGTACAAGAAAACCACTTTCACGCGCGGTGATATGGGTAAAGCCTCCCTGACCGTCACCCAGCAACACAACGCCCTCGTGGGCATCATAGCGTCCGGAGAATACTTCGTTGCCATAGTCGTTGCCGACAGCCACGATATCCAGGTGACCGTCGCCGTTGATGTCGAACGGAACTATTCCATTAATTGGCGCAAACTGTGCCTGCAGCGGTAAGGGACGGATGTCGAACGTGCCATCGCCCTTGTTTTCCAGGTAACTCGAACTCGACCAATTGACCGTGAAGGTGATCATCCCTTCCTTATCGTATGGCCTGAGAAGTTCTTCAAGCGTGGTCAAGCCATATTGCCGGTACCTGCTGAATTGATTTCGAAACAATGGACTCTGGCCATACAGCTCATCCCAGAAGTGAACCGGATACTCGGCCATTGTACCCTCCGGCGTTTTGAAGTAGCAACTGAGGATAGGGTCAATGCTTCCGTTGTTGTCGAAGTCTTTGGCATATACCCTGAGCGGACGGTCATTGGAAATGCGGTAGAAGTTGTTCCGGCCAAGATTTCCCACGACGTAGTCGATATCCCCATCTTTGTCAAAGTCAGCACCGGTAATGCTTGTCCACAATCCCACATAGCCTTCAAGCCCTGTGTCTTCAACACGTACCAGTCTGGATCCGTCGTTCCTGAATATCGTCAGCGGCATAAGTTCGCCCGTTACAAAAAGGTCGACCTTTCCATCGCCGTCGTAATCGGTCCAAAGTGCGTCGGTAATCATTCCGGCAAGAGCGAGGTCACCACAGATAGAGTCCGTTCCATCTTCAAACACGCCCCCCTCATTGATCAGTATACAACTTCGCGGCGCCAGCGGGTAGGCAGAAGGTACGACACGCCCTGCCACAAACAAATCAAGGTCGCCATCGCCATCAATATCGGCTGCCCGAACACATGAGCCACTCGAAGTCTCTTCGGGCAACGCCTTCGGATCCCAAAGGAACCTGCCTTTGCCGTCGTTTCTGTACAGCCGGTCCTGCAGGCGGGCATCCCCCTCACCAAACTCATAGCTGCCGCTAACCGCGTACAGGTCGAGGTCGCCATCGCCGTCGGCGTCAAACAACAGCAGCCCGGCATCTTCATAAGCGCGGTCTTCGTTTGTGGTTATGGTGGATTGGCGAAATGTGCCGTTCGACTGCTGGATAAATACGTAGGCATCGTACAAAGCCGACTTCCCTACAACAAAATCTTCGAGTCCGTCGCCGTTCACATCGCCGACGGCAATTGCGGGGCCGGCCTGCGAGAATTTATGAGGAAGCGTCCGTTGCCTGAAGAAATCGACCTTGTCCCATTCTCTGTGTCTGTACTCCAGGCCAAGTGTATGCGATACTTCCTGAACGAACCTAGCTGGTTGCGGCTTTTTTCGCGGGGGGCGTGTATCGGCCGGATCGGAATAGTCGACCGTCAACACCTGGCCGGCAGGCACATTAAACAGCACGTGCACTTTGCCATCAGGCCATTGTATCGTTACGGTATCTGCCGTTGTCGCCTGTCCGAGCCCGAAGTGAACTATGTCTTCAACCGTCGACTGGTACCCCCGGAACGTGGAATGGTCGTGGTATTGCACGTTTCCCGAATCGTACGTCAGCGTGATCTTGACACCCACTGCAGATCGATTACGGTCGCGGTCCGTGAGTCGTATGCGCAAGAAACCGTTCGGTGATCCCTCATCACCATTGTACAGGGTATTCTCATACAGAAAGGCAACATCATTGATGTTGCTGATAAGAAAATCCAGATCGCCATCATTGTCGAAGTCGGCAAAGGCAGCACCGGTTGAGAAGGAAGGGTGACGGATGCCCCATTCGCTAGAGACATCTGAGAACGTGAGGTCGCCGTTATTTCGGAATACGTAGTTCGGAATTTTCAGTTCGGGGATGGAATCGATGAGCGCACGTTCTGTACTCAGGATGCCTACCTCCCGCTTGAACATGACGTAGTCGCGATCGGTAACATCTTTTGGGAATCCGTTCGTGATCAGCAGATCGCGGTAGCCGTCATTATCGGCATCCACGATGAGCGGGGCCCAGCTCCATTCTGTCTGGTGAATTCCCGCGAGCTGGCCGATTTCGCTGAACGTGCCATTTCCGTTGTTGAGCTGGAGCATGTTGCGCATGTACTGGAATTCATATCCGTACTGCATATTGTTGATATAGTTATAGTAGGTGGCACCGGCGCCTGAAATTGTTTTGCGTCGCAGGTTGTCTTCCGGCAGCATGTCGAGCGTCACAACGTCGACATAGCCGTCGTTGTTGATATCGGCCACGTCGACGCCCATGGAAAACAGCGACTGGTGTTTCAGTCGCGAGGCAATTTCGTTAGTAAAAGTGCCATCGCCGTTGTTGATGTAGAGCACATCGTTTGAGACGTAATCGTTACCGATATACAAGTCGGGCCAGCCATCTTCGTTGAAGTCTGCAACCGCGATGCCCAGTCCGTAGCCTTCAATCAGAATGCCTGCTTCCAGCGTCACATCACTGAAGGTTCCATCGCCGTTGTTCCTGTACAGCCTGTCGTTGTTGAGGGCCGAACCGTCCATAATGCGCGGGCGATAGTTGCTCGGGATAAGATCGCTTTCGAGGTTGGTAAGAACGTATAGGTCGAGGTCGCCGTCTTTGTCATAATCAAAGAACGCTGCATTCTGGCTGTACCCTGTATCGGCCACGCCGTACGCTTTCGCTTGATCCCTGAACTGGGGCACCCCGTTTTCATCCAGTCCCTGGTTGATAAACAGCGTATTAGCCCGGGCTTCCGGATCACTGCTGATGGTGGCACAGACGTAAATGTCGAGGAATCCGTCCTGGTTGACATCGGCCACAGCAACCCCCGAATACCATTTGCCGTCACCGCCAACGCCCGCCTGCTCTGTGATATCTTCGAAGCGAAGATTCCCCCGGTTGAGGTATAGTCGGTTCGGCACCATGTTGCCGCTGAAAAAAACATCGGTGAGGCCGTCGTTGTTAAAATCTCCTACCGCAACACCGCCACCGTGATACATGTACTGGACGGTCAGAATGTTGATGGTATCCTTTTCCACCACTGTATTTTCGAAGTCGATACCCGACTGGGATGCCGGCACGAGTTTGAAAAGCGTTTGAGGCTGGTCAGAACAGGACCAAATCGGCATGAGGAGGACGGCCATGCCTGCATTTTGGCAAAGGCATGCCAAGAGCGTAAAAAACCGAAAAGCCACCGGGTGTGGCTTTGGCAAACCCGGTGGCTCAAGCGGATAAAACTTTGATTTAGTATAACGGGTTCTGAACAAGGTTGCTATTTCTGTTCATTTCGTCCTGCAGGATCGGAAGGAAATACATCTTGTCATTCCAGGCCCGAGCCTGCACCATACTAACTTCATACGTAGGCGATTGCCCGAACGGCTGTTTAATGATGATGCCGTTGGCGTCCCGGTTAAGCTCTTGAGGAGCAATCATCCATCTTCGTACATCGAAGTATCGATGTTCCTCAAAGGCCAGTTCTACCCTCCGTTCATTCCGGTAGCGGTCGACGAGGGCATCTCCGGTTTCGGTAATGTCGGGCATGCCCGCACGCGCACGAAGGATATTTAGATACGTCTTCGCTTCGTCTTCCTGACCGAGTTCGATGCATGCTTCCGCGTAGTTGAGATAGACTTCTCCTAACCGGAAGAAGTGCCAGGGCGCTTCCTGGTTTCCTCCTGCAGCCGCGTATTCATGTTCGACAGTAGGGTCGATGAATTTCCGCAGGTAGTAGCCGGAGTATCCACCGTTCCAGTCTTCGATCGGGCCGTCGCGCGTGTCGAGTCCCGGCACCCAGGTTCCCGGGCTGGTTTCCACCGACCGTATGATGATCTTACCGTCCGGATCGAAATCTGCCGCGTCGGCCGGCCTGGGTCTCCACGGCGCGTAATCGTACAGGATCGATGCATAGAAGCGCGG
This sequence comes from Cyclobacteriaceae bacterium, assembly GCA_032907565.1. Classification (GTDB taxonomy): domain Bacteria; phylum Bacteroidota; class Bacteroidia; order Cytophagales; family Cyclobacteriaceae; genus ZC4RG29. The sequence continues at coordinate 7,035 of JAJJPK010000062.1, forward strand.
ATCGCGATTTTCGTACGGAGCGTTTGCATGGGTCGGATTATTCCAGTCGAATTTGGATCCGTCGACCATTTCGTAGTCGTCGACGAGTTCCTGGATCGGCGTATTGCCACCCCAGTTATGGTAACCGTTCGGACCGTTGGCCAAGCCAGGCAACGCATTGTCTTCCCATCCACGGCTCTTTATAAAGTACCGGCTGAAGATGGCTTCCTTGCTGTCCTTTAGGAGGAACAGGTCGGTATAATCCTTGACCGGGTCACCCGTGGCGTCCTGGATTTCATAGATACCCAGGTCAATCACCGCTTTTGCGGCGTCTTTGGCTGCCTGCCACTTTGCTGTGCGGTCGCCCGAGACGGAGATGAGTTCAGGATTCGAGTAGCCACCAGCCCATGACGGGTCGTTGTACAGATCACTTGCAGCATAGAGCAGCATTCTCGCTTTCAGTGCAAGGGCTGCGCCCTTGGTAGCGCGTCCGATGTCTTCTGACGGATGTTCCAAAGGAAGCAGTGATGCTGCCTTGTCGCACTCGCTGACGATATAATCGATGCATTCCTGGAGCGTGTTACGGCTCACGAGAAAATCGTCGTCAAGGCCGAATGTCCTGTCAACGATCGGCACACCTCCGTGCAACCGGACAAGGTTATGGTAGAAGTAGGCGTTCAGGAAAGCCACTTCACCCACCATGCGGTCGCGCCAGGATTCATCGTCAAATGGAACTTCATCGATGTTTTCCTTGAACAGATTAACCTGACGTATGCGGCGATAGAGTTCGGTCCAGCGGTACGAGTCGAAGTCACCCCGGTTCCACGCACCGATATCGGCTGGAGTCAGGTTCGACAAGACCACTTGTGAAGAGCCATAGTTGTGGATGAAGTGCGACTCGTCGGCAAGCGATCCTACCATCAGTTCGCGAATACCGTGGTTAAGGCCGCGGTACATTTCATTCACGAAGGCTTCTACCAGCGCCGGGTCGCTCCACACAGCCGCATCACTCAGTCGATCCTTCGGCTCAACATTCATGAAGTCGGTATTGCAGGACGTCACTACCGCGATCGCCGCTGCAAAGAATAGTTTTGCTATCTTCTTCATAATGCTCTTCCGTTAAAAAGTGAGGTTGACGCCAACGTTGTATACCTTTTTCTGAGGGTACACGGTACCGTCCTGATTGTCGGTTTCAGGATCGAATACATCGAACTGATCCCACGTAATCAGGTTAACGGCATTGACATAGATCCGTGCTGAACTCAAGCCCACCCGGCCTACAAGCGTGCTTGGCAGCGTATAGCCCAACTGTACGTTCTTCAGACGAACGTAGTCTGTGCTGCGGTACCAGTACGTATTGGCCTGGGATATCCAGTATTCATCCTCACGGTTGAAAGTCCTCGGCTTTTCCGAGTTCGGGTTTTCCGGCGTCCACCGGCCTTCAGCAAAATCAAGGAGGTAGTTGCCAAAGTCACCCGACTGTGTGCGGATGTATTGCTTTGCACCGGAGGCTCCCTGGAAGAGGATCGAAAGGTCGAACCCTTTGTAGCTTCCGTTCAGTGACAACCCACCCTGGAACCTTGGAATGTTGTTGTATTCCTGGCGCACGCGGTCGCGGCCATCGATCACACCGTCATCATTGACATCTTCAAAGATAATGTCGCCGGGCCGTGCTCCCGGCCAGTGCGGATAGGAATCCACTGCAGCCTGGTCTTCAAATACGCCAATGGCATTGTAGAACAGGTTGCTTCCAACTGGCCGGCCCGTGGATACTTGCCAAGGGTCGAATCCGGGTGCTTCATCCCAGAACAGAATTTTGTTCTTGGAGTAACCACCGTTCAAACCGACGGAATAAGTGAATTCGCCCGCCTGTCCGTTGTATGCCACCATGAAGTCGAAGCCCCTGTTACGAAGACGTCCCAGGTTTTCACGCGGCGGTGTATAGCCCGCGGTAAACGGAATGGAGCCGCTTCGTGCGATAAGCATCTTCGACCGGATGTTGTTGAAGTAATCCAATTCGAAAGAAATCTTACCGTCGAGGATTATACCTTCCAGACCGATGTTGCTGTTGTTAGCCACTTCCCAGGTAATGCCAGGATTCGGTACCGAAGTGGGCGTAATGGTGGTGGTGAGTACATTGTAGTTGAAGATGTAACCACCACCGAAACCAAATGCTGAGAGGAACTGGAACTCGTCGTTGCGGGCATTGCTGGGATCCATGCGGTCGTTACCCAGCTGACCCCAGGAACCCCGGATCTTCAAGCGGTCGACAAAGCCGATGCTTGCCATGAAAGGTTCTTCGGAAATCACCCATCCTGCCGAGAATCCAGGGAAGAAGCCCCAGCGGGAATCTTCAGGGAAGATATAGGATGCGTCATACCGCCACACCATTTCCAACAGGTACTTCTCGGCAAAGCTGTAGTTGATCCGGCCGAAGTAGTTGAGACGGGCAGTTGAGAAGAGCCTGTTTCTGTCGTTGTTGTTTGTCTTGCTCAGGTTGTCTCCACCAGCAAAGAGTTGATCAACAGCTGTGGACAGGAAAGCATTGCGGAATGCCTCGAAGTGGTTGCCTTCCAAACGCTGCTTTTCTACCCCCACCATGAAACCAACGCCGTGCTCACCGAAATTCCGGGTGTAGTTTACGTAGGCGTTGGCAGTCCGGCCCGATGTCCTCTCCATAGACTCTGTTAGTTCGGGCGTGCTGCTGCCACGCTGACCTTTTACGAGTACGGGCTCACCGTTGCTGTCAACTGTTGAGTAATCCCAGGTATACAGGAACCAGGGCGTGCGGAACCTTTTGACCGGGCGGAAGCCTTCGTCAAAGGATGCATTCAGGATTACCTGGAGTCCCTCAACCCATGGAACATCGATGGTACCCCTCAGGTTACTTTGAAACACGTAGTTGTTGTCTTCAACAAAGCCGGTCGCATTGGTACTTACGACGGCCGGGTTCACGCCATTCTCGATATCGGGTCCCGGCAAACCGTTGGGCCAATAGGCCGGAAGGTTCGGCTTTCCGCGGATCAGCATGCGGAAAATCTGGTCGGCGCCAACAGTCGGGAAGTTCCGGTTTTCCTGCCTTCCGGAGAGGTCCACAGACACTTTGAAGAAGTCTGTAACCTGCGCATCGATGTTGGAACGGAAGCTGTACTGATTGTATTTCGTCGCGCTGTGCTTGTAAAAGCCATCTTCCATGATCTTGCCAAGGGAAACGAAATACCGGACTCCGTCTGCAGTGCCACCGGAAACCGAAAGGTTCAGGTTATCCTGCATGGAGACGTCCTTGATTACAGCGCCATACCAATCTGTGTTAGGGTACCGCCAGGGATCCGATCCGTCGCGCAATTTTTGAATTTCGTCGGCCGAGTATCGCGGTGCGAGCCCGCGGTATTCGTCAATCTCGTTAAGCATGGTGGCGTATGTAGCCGCATCTGCTACCCTGGGAAGACGCGTGGGTGTGTTGAAACCCAGGTTATAGTTGATATTGATCTCGGGTTTGCCCACGGCACCGCGCTTGGTCGTGACGAGGATTACACCGTTGGCAGCCTGTGCACCATAGATCGCCGCGGAGGCATCCTTCAATACAGTGATGCTTTCAATATCGGCCGGGTTAAGACGTTCGAGACCACCACTGCGGTTCGCGATGCCGTCGATTACGATCAGCGCGGAGGGGTTTCCTATGGTGTTGGTACCCCGTATGCGAATCTGCGAGCCATCGTATCCCGGTTCACCTGACCGGTTAATGAAGAGCACGCCGGGGAGCCTGCCCGCGAGGGCGTTCGATACGTTCGTTACCGGAGTCTGCGTAATCACATCGCCGCGTACTGACGTTACCGAACCTGTTACTGTCGCCTTGCTTTTCTCACCATACCCAACCACGACGACTTCCTGGAGTGACTGCACGTCGGGAAGCAGTGTGACGTTGATCGTCGACTGCCCGTTGACGGGTATCTCCTGGGTGACGTAACCGATAAAGGAGAACACGAGCGTTTCCGAGCCGTCGTCGACGTTGAGGTTGTACACCCCATTGATGTCGGTCACGGTTCCAACGGACGTCCCTTTCACCAGTACGTTTACGCCGGGGAGCGGATCACCGGTTTCGGAAGATACTGTTCCGGAAACGGCAAAATCGGCGACGCTAAAGAGGATTTGGTCACCTGCGTTGCCCTGAAGTCCCTCATCGTCCGGCGCTGGCGGCGCTTTCAGTTTCTTCAGTACGATGCGGTCGTTGACAGCCTCGTAGTTGATGTAGAGGGGATGAAGAAGCTTGCTCAGTACGGTTGACAGCTTTTGGTTGTGCACGTTGATCGTGACCTTCCGGTCGAGCGGCACGAAATTCTTGCTGTATACGAATCGTACAGAAGCCACTTCCTCAATCTCCTTCAACGCCGTAACCAGGCTCTCGTTCGTGACGTTAAGGGTGACGGCCCGCCCCAGGGCATCCTGGGCGAAACTGACCTCAGCCCGGGAAATCCCGGTAAGGACCAGCATAGCTACCACCTGACTCAACGTGACTCTCATAACCGACCCAAGGTTAGGGTTTTGTAGAAAGTGTTTCATACATTTGGTGTTGTTTCGTTCTGTAGAATGAGACAAAGACCCCTATCACTACCTTCCAGGGACGTGACGGGGTAATTCGCTTGAGACCGGGGATGACGCCACATTCCTGGTCTCTCTTTTTTTGCGTAGTTCTATCTTTTCATAGTTGGTGGTTTGGTAGTTTAATTTGGTGTCAATTGGTACATCCTTCGCCATCCAGGTAGAAGACGCTGCCTTCATACCGGTATGTAGCGTTGATCGACTTACTGAGCATCTCAAGGATGTCAGGCAGATTCTGATCGTTAAAGTCGGCGCGGATCATACAGTTCATAATGGCTCCATGGGTCACGTGAATCCGGACCTTGAATCGTTCGTTGAGGGCTTGCAGAACCGAACCGACCGAAGCATTCTCAAACGACAGGTTGATGGGCTTCCATATCGCCAGCTCGTTTGCCGTTTCCGAAGACTGCGCATCCATTTCCACCTTTGCATCCCCTTTTCGATAGGTTGCCTTCTGATTCGACGTAAGCAACACTTCCTCCCCGGCCTTGTCGCTGAGACCGACGCGAACCTTTCCCGACATCACTTCAACTTCAATGGACGATTCATGTTCATACGCCTTGATGTTGAAACTTGTGCCGAGCACAGTAGTGACTACGTCGGATGTCCTGATGGAAAACGGGTGCTTCTCATCACGGGCTACGACGAAGAACGCCTCTCCTTTAAGGGACACACTCCGCGAGCCGTTGGCAAAATCGCCTGGAAATTCAACCGTGCTGTTGGGATATAACCAAATGAGTGATCCATCCGGAAGGTGTATGCGCCGGATGGTCGGGTCTGAATTTGCAATGAGATTTGAATCTTCGGCTGCCTCCGTGAGCCGATCGGAAGGTAAAAAGTAAAACGCGCCTGCACCTGCGAGAACCAAAACCAACAGGACTGCCGCATATCTGAACCAGTGCGACGTTCTCCTGGCCGGGAGCGTCCTCACCGGCCGCTCAGGTTCCCCCAAAGAAATGCGCGACTTGATGCTACCCAGAATTCGGTCCTCAACACCCTCGTCATGGATCACGTCAAGTATTCCAGTCACATCCGCCTCGTCCCCGAGCGACTGGTACCAATTATTGACCCGCTCCTGCTCTTCCGGGCTACATTCACCCGCGAGGTACCGTTTCAAAAGGTCTGTAGTGATGTCCTTTTCCATGGTTTCGGTTTAGGAGTTGGCCTTCGCTCTGGAAAGAGAGGGCGCTTTAAAGTAATAAGTCGGTTTGCAAACGTTTTTCCCCTATGCCAAAGAGGAAAATTTTCAAAAAAATTGGGATCAGGAGGAAAAGTGGCGGAGGTTCATGCGGAGCAACTTCATAGCCTTGCTGAGCTGATTCTCAACGGTTTTTTCGGAAATACCAAGCTGCCGGGCCACCTGTTTGATGGAGAGGTTGCGTTCCCGGCTCAATTTGAAGACAAGTTGGCAGCGCGCCGGGAGCTTGTCGATCTCCTTTTGGAGTGCGCCCGTAAGGTCGTTAAGCAGCACGCTTTCCTCAGTACCGTTATCGACGAACGTCTGGTCGCGCTCTTCCATCATAGCCCTTCGATTCATCTCACGATGAATGTGGTCGATAACACGGTAGCGGGCGGCCGTATGAAGGTATACTTTCAGACACTGGATGCGGACCTGCTCACGGTTGTTCCACAGTGCGGCAAAGATATCCTGTACAATCTCTTCGCACACCTCCCGTAAACCCGTGCGCTGAAATGCTGCCACAAATATTTTTCTCCAGTATCGCCTGTATATCGCCTCGAAGGCGTGTATGTCCCCGCGATGAAGGAGGTCCGCAAGAATCTCGTCCGAATACGAAAGATACTTACTCATAGGTTTACGCACGGGAGCCACGCACGTTGGTCAAGTACAATTTACTCAATCGTGTATATTCTACATCAATAAAAACAAAAAATATCATCGCATCCAAAATGGGCGATGATCATCTCAATATATTATATGAAAAAAGTATTTTGGGAAAGCAGGTGCTCACTGACGAAAGTCTTCGTTGATCCCCCCTAAGCAGACAAGCCTAACCGGCTTGTCACTTTAAGGGTCTGCTTCAGGGGTCATTCAATAAGAACCTTCTGTTGGAGTGTAGTTCCGGTTGTAGAAATTATTCTCACATAATACAGGCCGGGCGAGAGGTTGTTTAATAGCATGCTGATGCGGCCGCCATCGGCCTTGCTGTGTTGGTTCTGGCGCGCCTGGCCCTGCCTGTCGAAAATCGTTATCCTGTATTCTCCTTCCAGTTCCGGTGTATTTATCTGAATACGGTCGCGCGCAGGATTGGGGTAAACCAGGGACAACTCGTCCATCCGTGTTGGCGTGTCGGCCACAGCGAGCGGCTCGGTCCGCTCGGCGTGGGTCGGAACACAGTCACGCGTGCAGCTTTCCGCATCGGAATTCAGGCTACCCACACCTTTCAAAGTATGCGTCTTACCGCGATACTTCACTCTACCCGAATACGAGAAAGTACCTCCCAGTCCCAAATCACCATCCCAGCCATTGGCTCCTTTGCCAAACTGGAATCCGACCTTGTAGTTCGACGGTGCATGAGCCACTTTCAGTTTACCTTCAACCTCACCTTTTCCAAGGAGATAGCTTTCGTCGGACAGTTCCCAGTAGGTCCATTCCCTGTGGCCGCGTAGGGCGGCCTTTAGTGCCTTCGGCGTATAGACGATCCACGTGCGTCCCAGCTTGCTCCAGGCGCTCCAGTCGCGAGGCCGTTCGAGTTTCAGATACACCTCGAAAGAAATGTCCTTGTGCAGGGTGCTCACTATGGTTCCGCTGACAATAGCATGATCACCGTAGTCGACAAATTGGGCGTCCTCACGCCAATCGAACCGGCTAAGTATCTTGTCGGCCAGGAGAATTCCCCAGGGGCACGTGAGGCAAGGTGGATTGATATCATCCCATGGTGAAAGCCAGTAAAGGTCGAAATCCGGAATGGTGATACCGGCCTGTTCGTAAGCTCCCATATCCACTGCAGTGCCTATTATCCTCGGACCACCTCGAAAGTCGATCGACACTCCAGTAAGACCAGGCGCTGCGCTGTTGCCAGCACTAATGGCTGGTGATGTTGACATCAGCCGGAGTCCATCGTCATCAGTTCCAAAGGTGTTATCGGCGCCGTCAGCGTCGCCTGCATTTACAAACCCGGGACTCGTGTCAATATTGTTGCCGCCATCGGTGCCAACCGCCGGGTCCCATCCTCCACTGCCACCTGAGAAAAGAATCAGTGAATATGAAAATGTTGTATTCCCATCCATGGTATAGACTTCCGTACCTTCCGGCGAAAGGTTATTGAACAGGATGCTGTTCACGACGGTCTGGTTAAAAATTTCGGAATCCATAAATTCCTGCCCGTCGTTATAGAGCGCTCCACCCCGTACACTGGCAACGTTGAAGGTGAACGTACAGTTGGTGAATTTGGGCTCATGTATGGGAGAAAAGGGCGGAGATCCCATAACGCGCGTAAAATTAGCAACCGCCCCGCCCCACGTTTCGGCTTGATTGCTGACGAATACGCAGTTGACGTACTCAGGCGCCAGCCTGCCACCATCACTTAAGTGCACAACAGCACCACCCCACGCAGTAGTGTTTCCCGCTGCAACATTCCCCTGGAACGCACAGTTGAAAAAGGATGGCGCCGATAGGCTCACCGTGATAGTCTGTGGTTCGTTCGTCGAAATATAGACGGCACCTCCTCCTCCACCTTCATACGCTCCGGTGGGATTGCCTGTAGCAGAGTTGCCGATGAAGGTACACGTCGTAAAGGCTGCATTCGACGCAACCAGATTCGCAGCACCACCTGACCCGGTAAAAGTCGAACCATCCGGGGAAATGGCTGTCGCCCTGTTCTGGATAAAGCGAACGGAATCTGCTACACTTTGATCGCTTAGCAAATACATGGCACCCGCAGATCGCGTGGCCTCGTTCCCGATGAAGGCGCAACCCCGAATTGTAGGCGCGTAGGTTCCGGCATCGAAAGAGCCCACAAACAGGGCACCCGCTCTGATCTCTGCCTTATTGCGAGTAAAGGTGGTGTGCCAAATAGTCGAATGCATTTGCGCACCGTCAGGTCCCGGCCTGGAGAAAAATCCTCCTCCTTCAGAAGCTGCATAGTTGGCCTGGAATTTCGTGTTGCGAATGGTCGGACTGCTGGCGAATGACGGTGCCTGCAAATCGTTAAACCATCCGCCACCGCGAAGATTGAGGTCGAATATGTCGTCGGGTGTTGCCGGGCTCGCGCTGCCCCCGACAATTATAAAACCGTCAACGCCGGTACTCGAATCGACGTTCACAGTGTAAACAACGTGATAAGCATTGGAACCTGAGAGGTCATTGGTACTAAAAGGGACGCCGTCCGTGACGGTATCGTTCTGATCGATGTCACCGCTCAGGATTGTCGCATTGGCTTCCCAATCGCGTTCCTCCCTGGAAGTTTCCGTCCCTGCAAATCCACCATACAGCATGACGCCGTTCGGTATCTGGAATGTCACTTCCCGCGGATCCAGCACGGTGTTCTGATTGACGTCGACCGCAACCTCAGGATAATACGTTCCGGAGGCCACCCAGATTTCGTCTCCTGCCGCAGCTGCGGCAAGCGCGTCAGACAATGATGTGTAAGCATTGCCCCAGCTCGACCCGTTATTGGCTCCTACCGCAGCGTGGTTGACATAGATTATTTGTGCATTGGCCATTGCAACCCCCACCAGGCAGAGCAGGCCGGCTAAAGATTTTTTCATAAGCGTAACCGTGATGGTTCTCCTCTGTTCGTGCCGAAAGGTAGGCAGGCATACACGCACATATTGACACGAATGTACCAGCGATGACCACAAATGTATCGGGGATGGGAGTTTTCAGTGCGCGCCATATTCAGGGCGCCGTCGATCCCTGAACCACGCGACGTGCTCCTTCAGGGTAAGGTGTCGGAGTGAAATCGTAGGCCTTTTCAAATTTGGTGCTGTCGAAAATATAGTCGCGGTCATACTGGTAAAGCATCTCGCCCAGCTCTCGCATCAGGGGATTAAAAATTCCCATAGCTTTGATCATGAATGTGGGAACAAGCATCTTACGTGGTGCGACACCCAATTCACGCGCAAACAAGTCAATCCATTCGCCGCCCGTGAGCGGATCGTGAGCCGTGGGCAGGTGCCAGATCTGATTATACGCAGACGGGTCGTTTCCCAAAATGGCTGTGGCGCGCGCAGCATCCGGCGTATAGGTAAACGAATGCTTTTTATCAAAGCTGCAAAACCAGTTGGCGGGCTTTCCATTTTTCATGTTCTTTAGCGTAAGCTCGAGTAGTACGCTTGTGCCTCCTGTGATTCCCGGACCGTAAAAATCAGCCGATCGCGCAATTATGGCCTGAAGGTCACCCCTGGCGACTTCATCCAGCAACATTTGATCGACCTGGGCACGCACCTTTCCCTTTCGCGACGGTGGGTTCACCGGCGACTCTTCTGTCATCTGCCCGATGTGAGAGACGTCGATGGGATACATGTTATCAAAAAACACAAGCCGCGTCCCGTGACGCTTGCACGCGGCGATAACGTTGCCCATCAGTTTCGGCCACTGCTCACGCCAAACCTTAAGCCGATATGGGAGGCCGGCGGTGAGGTAGGCAACGTCTGCTCCCTGTAACGCCCCGTCCGCAACGGCGGGGTCAAGTAGGTCGCCCGGGTATAACTCTTCGTCGCCGCTCACTTTTTGCGGACTTCGCGATACCAGCCGGACCCGGTCTGTGTACGACTTGAGTACGTTCGCCAGCTCCGCGCCAATCGCGCCGCCCGATCCAAGGATAACCTGCAAGGCCATGGGTTAAATATTTTGTTGCCGAAGATAAGTGTATTGCAATTAACCCGATCGCATCGGAACGTATACTTAAAAACTAAATATGTCCCGTCATTTTGAACGGGGAACATCTTCCTCTAAATTAGGAGAGCTTGACGACCGTCAAGTAGCACCTATCTAAAACCAACCTCAACACCAATGGCAAAAAAAGTTAAGAAGGCCGCGAAGAAAGTTAAGCGGGCTACAAAGAAAGCAAAGAAGGCCACGAAAAAAGCAGTGAGAAAAGTGGCCCGAGCTGCAAAGAAACGTGCGGCCAAAGGCCGTAAGACGGCACGTAAAGCGGCAGCGAAAGTCAGAAAGACGGCGAAGAAGGCCGCAAAAAAAGCCCGGTCGGCATCCAGGACCGTAGCGCGCAAGGTAAAGTCGAAAGCCCGGGCTATATCCAAAACCGTAGCAGCCAAAGCCGCCAGCCTCAGTGAGGCAAGTGCCCAAAAAGCGGAACAATTGAAGAAGGAGGCTGAAGAGTGGAAGGACGTCATCGCGGAAAAAGCCGAAGACATCAAAGAATCCCTGGAAGATAAACTGAAGAAACTCCAGGACAACCTGGTCGGTGGGTCGGTAGCGGAGAATCAGTGAGACACCGGCTTTCGCTCCGATTTGGTGGCGTCGCCAGCCTGAGCCAGTAACTCCTGGGCACGGGCCATAGCCAGGTCGATGTGGCTGAGGATGTTTTCCGGTGCCATTACGGAATAGATGTCGGCCTTTTCCAGGTCGTTCCGGATATTTTCATTCACACCGGAAAGAACAGTAGTCACATTCTGCTGGTTGAAATGTCTTATGATTTCCTTTAGGCGGTAAATGCCGGTGGCATCAATAAAGGGCACGCTTCTTAACCGAAGAATAAGAATCTTCGGCTTCTGGTCGATATTCCGGATGGTGTCCTGGAACTGTTGAGCAGCTCCGAAGAAGAGGGCGCCCTTTATCTCATACAGTGCAATACCTTTAGGAATAGCAGCGAGCTCCTGTTCGAACAGCTCCTCGCCGTTATCCTCGGTGGAGACTTCCAGTTTTTCAACACTTACCGAGTCACTCATTCGTTTCATGAATGCGAATCCGGAAAGGATCATTCCGATTTCGATAGCCACGACGAGGTCGACCAGAACAGTGAGGAAGAACGTCACGAGTAGCACGGCTACATCCATCTTGTTGCTCTTCAACAGCGAGACGAAGTTGTGCCATTCACTCATGTGGTAGGCTACTACTACCAGGATACCCGCAAGGCATGCCATGGGAATTAATCGGGCATAGGGCGCCAGCGAGACCATGATCAGCAGGAGCACGAGGGAATGGAATAGTCCCGCCAGGGGTGTACGCCCGCCGTTCCGAATGTTGGTTGCCGTACGAGCAATGGCTCCCGTAGCGGGTATGCCACCGAACAGTGCAGACGCGACGTTAGCCGCTCCCTGGGCCACCAACTCGGCGTTTGACCTGTGCCGGCTGCCGGTCATACCGTCAGCCACCACTGCGGAGAGCAAAGACTCGATCCCTCCCAGAAGTGCAATTGCAACCGCGGGTTCGATAAGTTGCTTGATCGTTTCATAGGAGATAGAAGGTATCGTAGGCGCGGGAAGTCCGCGTGGTATTTCTCCATACACAGATCCAATGGTGGCAACTGGAAGATTGAAAACTGAGACCGCGAACGTGCTCAGAAGTATGGCCACCAGCGAACCCGGTACCTTGGTTGTTACCTTGTGAAAGTAAAGTCCAATGACGACGGTAGAAAAAGCAATGGCGAAAGAAACCCAGTTGATCTGGTTGAGGTGCCGGAAGATCGCTCCCCATTTTGCTATGAAGTCGGCAGGCACCGACTCCATGGGAAGTCCGAAAAAGTCTTTTATCTGCGACGAAAAGATGATGACTGCAATACCGCTCGTAAATCCCACGATGAGCGGGTAAGGGATATACTTCAGAAGATTACCCATCCGGGCAAGCCCCATCGCGATGATCAGGAACCCGGCCATAAACGTGGCGATGGTCAACCCCGCCACACCATGCTCCTGTACGATGGCATAGACGATGACAATAAAGGCGCCGGTGGGGCCGCCGATCTGAACGCGGCTGCCTCCAAAGGCGGAGATAATGGCGCCGGCTACGACGGCGGTAACCAGACCCTTGTCGGGGGATACACCGGACGCGATAGCGAAGGCAATAGCAAGTGGAAGCGCTACCACCCCAACGATCAGTCCTGCCACTAAGTCCTTTAAAACCTGTTCCTTTGGTATACCTTCCTTAAGAACAGAAAAAAGCTTGGGCGTAAACTGATTGTGTTTCATCTATCGCAGACAACGGCGGCAAAAATAGATGAATTTTTTGATTCCTGAAGGCCGTTCCGAAGAGACGTAAAAACCACCCGCCAGTCCGCGCGAGTCTTCACTCCAGCATAGGTTCCCGTTCATCCTGTGGGCGTGGTTTCAGGTGGTACATCATAATGATCCGGGCGCAGGTATTCCATCGAAGCCGCGCATCGATATTTGTCTTTTCTGCAATCGCCTCCGCCTGTTCGTAAAAGTCCATCGCTTCAGTGTACCATTCATAAGCATCGAAATCGGTTCCGGGAAGACCCGACCGAAGCGACGCCATACCCTGGCGCTCGTGAATGATTCCCATATAATATAGACGCTGGTACTCGTCCTTAAGATTGGTGGCGATCTCGCGGGCGTGTTTAGCGGCCACCGACGCAGCACGCCCAAACTGATCGGTAAGGGCCAGCAGCAAGACCACAAGTGCTTTCTGGTGCTCGGGCTCCACGGCCAGGATGTCCCGGCAGATGCTCTCCGCCAGGTCGGGCTGGTTCAGGAGTCGGTAGTGTTCAGCCTTGCTCATGGCTGCATCGATGCCGTCGCGGCCGAGCGGCTTCAGTATAAACTGTTGGGTTTCGGATTCCTGGAGATTCATGACAGTAGGTCTAATGCATAAACGTCAACTTCAGTTACAAACGCAACGGTCGCGCGACCGTACCTATTTGAGCACCCTCAGCGCCCGAAGCAATTTCATGAGGGGATCGTAGTATTTATCCGCCACCCGCTCCTTGAGTGGGATTATGGCGTTGTCTGTGATCGTGATGTGTTCTGGACAAACCGACGTGCAACATTTGGTGATGTTACAATAACCAATGCCCTGTTTGTTTTTGAGATCACCCCGTCGGTCCTCAACATCAAGCGGATGCATTTCAAGCGAGGCGACATACACGAGGTGGCGCGGACCGAGGAACTGCTCGTGAAGATGGTGCTCCCGCAGGACGTGACATACGTCCTGGCAGAGAAAGCACTCGATGCACTTCCGGAATTCCTGTACTCGGTCGACGTCGCTTTGCATCATACGCCACGTGCCATCCGGTGCGTCAGGCGCACGCGGCTTGAACTTCCTAATCTGTTTTTTTATGCGATAGTTTATTGAAACGTCCGTGACCAAGTCGCGAATTACAGGGAACGCTTTCATTGGCTGCAACGTCACGGGGCGACCCTCGGGCATATCGCTCATGCGTGTCATGCACATCAGTTTCGGCATGCCATTGATCTCGGCAGAGCAGGATCCGCATTTCCCCGCTTTGCAGTTCCAGCGGACGGCGAGGTCGGGCGCCTGTTGCGCCTGGATCTGGTGGACGGCGTCGAGCACGACCATCCCTTCCGTGATTTCAGTGTTGTACTCTCTGAAATCGTTCTCGTCGGAACGCCATATCCGGAATGTGACGTTTGCCATGGGTATGCGGAGTAATGATTATTTTACTTCATCTGTTCGATGATCTCACGAAGGTCCTCACGGAGCGGCGTCCTTTCAATTTTCGAAAGAGTCATCGCGTCGCCATCTTTACGTATTACCAGGTTCACCTTTCCCCAGTCATCGCTTTTTGACGGAAAGTCTTCGCGAAAATGTCCGCCACGACTTTCCTCCCGCTCGCTTGCCGCAAGCGCAATAGCCTCGGCCACCGTAAGCATGTGCCTCAGTTCCAGGGCCAGGTGCCAGCCAGGGTTATAAGCACGGTTTCCGTTGCATGCCGCCCTTGACGCATTTTTCTGCAACTCCCGAATTTTTGTGATCGCCTCACGCAGGTCGGAACCGGTCCGCACAATACCCGCAAGCGACTGCATTGTCTCTTGCAGTTCCGCCTGCAGTTCGTACGGGTTGGCACCGGATGTTTGTCCGAAAGGCGTAACCGCACGCTCAGCGGCGCGCCCCGCAGCGGCGGAATCAATCGTGACATTCCCTTGTTCACGGGCAAACTTTGCGGCATATTCACCAGCCCGTTTGCCAAATACGAGCAAGTCGGAGAGTGAATTTCCACCCAACCGGTTTGCGCCGTGAAGACCGGCAGCGCATTCGCCGGCAGCGAACAATCCAGGCACCGATGTCATCTGGCTATCCGCGTCGACCCGTACGCCTCCCATGATGTAGTGCGTGGTAGGTCCTACTTCCATGGGTTCCCTGGTGATGTCGACACCGGCAAGCTCTTTAAACTGGTGGTACATGTGGGGAGCTTGCGTTTTATGTGGTTGGCGGCGTTGGGAATCTTCTCCTTGATCCAGGCAATGTCGAGGAACACGCCACCGTGTGGCGAGCCGCGGCCTTCCCGTACTTCACGCACAATACATCGCGCAACGTGGTCGCGCGTGAGCAATTCGGGTGGCCGCTTTGCATTCTTGTCTCCCTGGGTGTAACGCCATCCTTCCTCTTCATCGGTCGATGTTTGGGCGCGATACAATTCGGGTATGTCGTCGAACATGAAACGCCGGCCGTCCTTGTTACGCAAGACCCCTCCTTCTCCCCTTACTCCTTCCGTGATCAGGAGTCCCCGAACACTTGGT